>CAYOOC010000037.1:0-28045 GCA_964405505.1 uncultured Thiohalophilus sp. | reverse complement strand
GATGCAATCAAGGCGTTGCTGGTGGGGAGCGACGTGGTTCATCTGTGCAGCGTGCTGTTACAGCAAGGGCCGGAGTACCTGTCCGTGATTCTGGGTGAGATGCACCAGTGGCTGGAAGACTATGAGTACGACTCGGTCAGCCAGATCAAGGGCAGCATGAGCTATCATCACGCGCCGGACCCCGGTGCCTATGAACGGGTCAATTATATTACCGTGCTGGACAGCTACACCTCGCCCAGGGGCGTGTTACGCTGATGGAGCCAATACAGTCCGCGAATTAACGCAAATCAACGCGAATAATTAATGACGAGTGATGGTGACTCGACATTGAATCACCGTGTTCCGGTGCAAATTGTTTCGAAAGGGTTGTTGATGCATCAGACAATTTGCGTTGATTCGCGTGTATTGGCGGACGTTTTTTTGATCAGGATCAATCTCATTTCCTTCCCGGCAGGCTAGGCTGCCCTTTTGTCTGCTGGGAGGAGTGCCATGCAAGTGCCACTACAACCCCTGTCGCTGGTCTTCAGGCTCGCACCTGATGCGGTGCATACAGCATTACTGGTGCGCCTGTTTAATCATCTGCTCAAGGGACAGTCGCTTGGTGGGCAGCTTGCTGCGTTGCATGGCAAACGGCTGGCCATCGGAATTACCGACACACACAGCCTGTTCAATTTTACGATCGACAACGGACGCCTGTATCGCTCTGGTTATAACAGCGGCTCGCAGTGGGATGTCTGTATCCGTGGCCGGCTGGAACACTTCTGGCAACTGGCCGCCCGCCAGGAAGATCCCGATACCCTGTTTTTCAACCGGCAACTGGAGATCGAGGGCGAGACGGAAACCGGTCTGTATATCAAGAACCTGCTGGACAGCCTGGATTATGACTGGGATTCCCACTTTCAGGCCGTGCTGGGCAAGCGTCTTGCCAAACTGCCAATGGCAGTTTGGCAGGGCCGAGTGACGAGGCCAGGATCCTAAAAGCCTCACCACGAAGACACCAAGACACGAAGAAATCATTGGTATACCGCTTCGTGCCTACGCGCCTTAGTGGTGAATAAGTTCCTGGCTCCTATCTCCGTATTGGTAGGGTGTCACGCAGGCTAACGCCAGCGTGACCTACAGGATTAGCCTGAGTATAAAGTGAGTAAGCCGGACTGAGCGAAGCGGTGTCCGGCAATTCGGCAAGCGCCCGATACCGCTGCGCTATATCGGGCCTACATGCTGCCAACGGCCGTCCGGCAGGGCCGAGTGACGAAGACAAGATACTGAAAACCTCACCACGAAGACACCAAGACACGAAGAAATCATTGCTATAACGCTTCGTGCCTTCGTGGTTAATAATTTCCTAGCTCCTAGCCCTGGCCCGAAGCCGGCGAGTGCCCGATACCGCTGCGCTATATCGGGCCTACATGCTCTGGAAATAACGCAAAGGGCGCAAAGACGCCAAGCACGCAGAGAAAATATTAATAATATTACTTGTCGGCCCTGTTGCGGAATGCGCTACAGGGTGATGCTGCTGCGCAGAAGTTTCTATAGAAATAAATGACTTTGCGTCCTCTGCGCCTCCGCGCCCTTTGCGTTATCTTCCAGTGAAACAGATAAAAGGTAAGGTTCGTTTTTATATCGGTGAGTGTTCATGGATCCACCGCATGCCGGGGCTGTCGTGCCAGTAGCCGTTGGACGGGGCGCCACAGGTCAGGGTGTTGATCCGGTTCTCTGCCTCGCCGGGGTCGAGCCGGTTTTCCAATACCTGATGATACAGGGTGACGATCTCTTGCATGTGTTGTGATTGGGGCGAGAGCCGCAGTACGTCGGTTTGCAGTTCACGCAGTGCGGGGACGGCCCGCACCAGGTTGCAGGTGGTGGCGGACTGGGTCTGGATGCCGTTAATAACCAGAAACGCATCCTGCTCCCGGGTGTTCATAGCCAGCCCGTCGGGATACTCCCCACAGCGCAGCTGACAGTGATCCTTGGGCAGGTGGCAGGCACGGGCGGTGAAGCAGCGCGCCGAAAATGCCAGTGGCAGACGCCCGAAGACAAACACTTCGGTCTCCATCTGCCGTGGTTTGTTGAGCTGCATCTGTCGCAAGGTCTGTTGTGACAACTCCACCGGCATCACCCAGCGGGTTGCGCCCAGTTGATGGTGGAGCGAGAGGGCGGCGGGGTTATAGATGTTGAGATGCGGGCCGGCGATATAATGTTGTCCCTTGAGTTGCTGCACGGCCGCCATGTCGTTGGCTTCGACGAGAAACTCGCCATTGTGCGCAATACGGCGCAAGCCGGCCAGTTCCGACTCGGCCTCGATCAGCGCGAGGGTGGAAAGGATCACCTCTTTGCCGGCATCGCGCAGCTGACGGGCAATGCGCAGCCAGTCATCCAGGCGCAGCTCACGTCGCTTGGCACAGACCGTTTCGCCAAGATAGACAATATCCACCGGCCATTCGGCAACCTGGCGATAGAAGGCCTCGACCTGCTCGCGGGGCCAGAAATAGAGCAGAGGGCCGAGCGCGAGTTTCATTGCCATTGCCGATCCAGGGCGCCGAGGGTGTGCGTACTGCCCTCGGCCAGTTTATCCAGTTGTTGCACCCATTCGCTGCGTATCTGATACGCATCGGGGTCCTGTTGTGCGGCATCCAGCGCCTGGCGCAGAACGCTGACGACCTGGGCGACGTAGGCCGGGCTGCGCTGGCGTCCCTCGATCTTGATGGCGCTGACGCCACTGCGGACCAGCTGCGGCAGAATATCGAGCACCGACAGACTGGTCGGTTCCTCGATGGCGTAACCGAGTTCATCGTTGACCTCGAAACGGCCCTTGCACAGCACGGGATACCCGGCACTCTCGCCGGATTGATAACGGTCGATCAGTACGCCATTGAGCCGCACCTCGCGGCCCTGTGACGTCTCATGCCACTGCACGGACCTCGCCGGCGAGCAGGCGCCACAGGTGTTCGGTGATTCGCCGGTCACGTAGGAGGAGAGATAACAACGCCCTTCCGCCATGACACACAGCGAACCGAAGGCAAAGGTTTCGATCTCCACATCGGTCTGTTCGATGATCCGTTTGACCTGGGTGAATGATAGCACCCGCGGCAGAACGACACGCTGAATAGCGAACTCATCCCGATAAAAAGCAATCGCCTCATGCGTGGTGGCCGAGCCCTGCACCGACAGGTGCAGACGCAGATCGGGATGCTGTTGCCGGGCATAGTGCAGCAGGCCGGTATCCGCGATGATCAGGGCATCCACCCCCAGTTCCGCCGCCTGGTCGACGGCCCGGGTCCAGTTAGGCCAACTGGCGGGCTGGGGATAAGTGTTGAGCGCCAGCATGATCTTGCAACCGTGGCGGTGCGCATACGCGACCGCATCGCCCGCGGTCGTGTTATCGAAGTTCAGACCGGGAAAGTTGCGCGCGTTAGTGGCATTGCGAAAACCGAAATAGACCGCGTCGGCACCGTTGTCGACCGCCTTGCGCAGGGCCGGAAAACTGCCTGCCGGTGCCACCAGTTCGATTCGATTCGTTATTGCCCGGTTCATCATGACAGGGCCACCTGCGGGGAATGCTGGCCCTGGCGAGTGCCGCGGCGCGCCAGTTCCTGCTCGATCCCGTTGAGGACTTTCCATTTCCAGTTACACCATTCGGGCGCCAGCAGAATGTGGCTGGCGGCGGTCCCGGTCAGCCGATGGTAGACAATCTCGACCGGGGTCATTTCCACCAGATCGGCCACCGTCCCGATATAGGTGTGCAGGGACCAGGGCCGGTATTCATCGCGTCGCCATTGATTGGCCAGCAAGGTGCCCTTGACCACATGCAGGGGATGCAACTTCAATCCATCAACACCTTCTTCCAGTACCCGTTGTAATGAGATACGGGCATGCTCGGGATCCTCACCCGGCAGGCCGAGAATCAGATGGGTGCAGACCGGCAGTCCCCGCTGGCGGGCGGCGCGCACCGCCGTTTGATATTCAGCAAAACCATGGCCGCGGTTGACCCGTTGCAGGGAGTGATCGAAGGCTGATTGCAGGCCCAGCTCCAGCCAGATCGCGTAGCCTTGATCGTGATAGTCCTGTAACAAATCTAGCACCTTGTCGGGTGCGCAGTCCGGACGGGTGCCGATGGCCAGGCCGATGACATCGGGTTGTGACAGGGCCGTATCGTAACGCTGTTTCAGCACCGCCACATCATCGTAGGTGTTGGTATAGGCCTGAAAGTAGGCGAGAAATTTTTTTGCTCCGGTCCGTTTGGCGAGCACACGCCGACCACTTTCCAGTTGCGCGTTAACCGGATCGGGCTGCCGACCGTTGGGGCTGAAGGAAACGTTATTGCAAAAGGTGCAGCCACCGCGACCCAGCGTGCCGTCGCGATTGGGACAGGTAAAACCGGCATCAATGGCCAGCTTGTGGACCCGCTCGTGATAGCGGTTCAGCATCATCTGGCCGAAGGTATTGACGTATTCGCAGAGGGTCATGCCGGGCTCAAAACAACGGTTGTTTTACCAGAATAATGCAGGCTACTTGAGAAGCCGGAGAGCTCAATTGATCCAGGTCAACGAATGAAAACAGCGGACGGTTAAACTTGATGAACTGAGCGACAGAGGAGGGTGGGAACGATGCGGGGCACAAAGCAGGTGCTGGAGCAGCCGCCACAGACACTGGCCTATCGCCTGCACGGGAATTGTTATCTGAATATTACCTGGCACTGCACCCTGCGCTGCCGGTTTTGCCCCAAGTTCAATGGCAGCTGGGACGTACAGGGATACAATCTCTGGTTGCAGAATGAACCGGACGTCGACCAGATCCTGGCGGCGATTGGCGACCCTGCCGGCTATAACGAGATCGTTTTTTGTGGTTACGGCGAGCCGACTCTGCGCCTGGATGTTCTGCTGGCGGTCGCCGATGCCCTCAAACAACAAGGCGCGAGAATTCGGGTTAATACAGACGGGCTGGCCAATCTGGTCCATGGTTGTGATGTGACGCCGCGCCTGGCGCAGGTGGTGGATGCGGTGTCGATCTCCCTCAATGCCCACGACGAACAACTCTACGATTACCATTGCCGTCCCAAACGTCATGGCGCCTTCCTGGCTTTGCAGAACTTCGCCCGTCGTGCCCGGGAGCAAGGCATTGACGTGACCCTCACGGCCATCGAGGGGCTCGGCGAGGTCAGCATCCCGGCGTGTGAGAAAATTGCCAGCGAGCTGGGGGTTTGGTTTCGGCCCCGGCAACTGGATCAGGTTGGCTGAAACCAGCGACGTTATTTCTCCATTTTACCGATTCGGTTATTCTTCTGGTGTTGTCTGCCGGAAGGAAAATAACAGGATGTGTTTACAACCGCTTTCTATTCGTACCGGCATCTTTTTGTTGGTCGGACTTATCATTGTACCGGCCCAGGCGCAGCCATGGGGTGATCGGGCAAGCTGGGCGAGTCACGACCGGCAGACCGAGGCCTATCTGGCCGCCGGCGTGGCGCAGGGCAAGGCTAACGAATTGGTCTATTGCCAGCCGGTCAGCGGTTGCCCGCAGGATTACAAACTGAGTCAGCTCATCTGGGAGACCCGCCAGTTGCCGATGCTCAACGCCGGGGTCAGCGCCCGCTCCGGTCAGGTGACTCTCAAGCTGCAGGGGCGCCTCGGGATCACCGCCGGGGACGCAGTGATGGACGATTATGACTGGGTCTATACCAACAGCGACTGGTCAGACTGGTCGCATCACGAGGATACCGATGTCACCGAGGCCTGGTCCTGGGATATCAGCCTGGATTTTGAACTGACTGGGAATGAGGCCATGGAACTGGCCGGCGTACTGGGTTACAAGCAGGAGCTGTGGGCCTGGGAGAGCTACGGGGGCAGCTATATCTATTCAAGCAGCGGCAATTTTCGGGACGACAGCGGCAGCTTTACACCCGGCCAGCCGGCGATCAGTTATGAGCAGCGCTTCAGGGCGCCCTATATCGGGCTCAGGTTCACCGGCAAGACCCTCAACTGGCGCTTTGGGGCCCGCTATCTTTACAGCAATCAGGTCGATGTCGTGGCCACCGATCATCATTATCTGCGCGATCTGATCTTTGAAGACAGTTTCAGTCCCGGCGAGATGAGCACCTATGAGATCACCCTCGAATACCGCCTGAGCAGACAACTCGGCCTGCTGGCGCGCTATGACGTGCAGGATTATGCGGAGGTGCGCGGGGATACGCTCTACCGGGATTCGAAGACCGGCGCCGTCACCGGTTATTGCACCAACTGCGCCGGGGCCGACAATCGTAGCGAGCTGGTGTCAGTCGGGTTAAATTACCGTTTTTAAAGACAAAATTCCGAAACCGTGGACCCTGCGGAAAATACTGGTACTATTAAGGGAAAACCCCGATCTGTCGATAAGTCCAAACAATTAGTAAAAAAGAGTGTATAGGATGCGTTTTTTCCGGGCCGGTAGCCTCCTGCCGATGATGTTTATTTCGCTGCTACTGTCACTGGAAGACAGCCCTGTGCAGGCCGAGGAAGGATTGTTCGAAGACATGCCGGTGGTGCTCTCCGCCACCCGCCTGCGCCAGTCGGTGCGCGACGCGCCCATTTCCATGACCGTCATCGATCGCCAGATGATCGAGGCCTCCGGTTTTACCGACATTCCCGATCTCATGCGCCTGGTGCCCGGTTTCGTCGTTGATTACGACAGCGGCCACCTGCCGGTGACCGGTTATCACATGTTGCACGATCGCTATGTCCGTCATCAGCAGGTATTGATCGACGGGCGTTCCGTCTATACCCCGATTCTCGGCGGCGTGCCCTGGGTCGATCTGCCGATCACCCTGGATGATATCGAGCGTATCGAAGTGGTACGCGGTCCCAACGCGGCCAGTTACGGCTCCAACTCCTTCATGGGTGTGATCAATATCATCACCCGCGATGCGGCGCTGGATCGCGGCACCCGCGTCAAAACCAATATCGGCGATAACGGCCTGCGTGAAGGCTTTTTACGTTATGGCAACAACCTGGGTGATATGGATTATGTCTTTTCGGTCGGTTACCGGGAAGATCACGGATTTGAGAAGCGCCACGACAGTAAAGCCGTAAAGATGATGACCTTCCGGGGTGACTACCAGGTCAATAACCGCGATTCATTGATATTTCAGCTGGGCTATAACGGCGGAACGCGCCAGGAAGATAACTCGATACGACCGGATGAGTACCCGGATTACGAACGTCAGGTCAATTCCCAGTACCAGCAGGTCCGCTGGATAAGAGCCCTGCCCGATTATGGCGAACTGCGCTTGCAATACTATCGCACCGCAATCAACGAGGAAAAGGATTACGGTACCAACGACCAGAATTATGACACCGAACGTCACGATATCGAGTTGCAGCATACTTTCAATATCGGGGAGCGCGTCCGGGTCGCCTGGGGTGGCAGTTACCGCCAGGATCGTTCCGAGAGTGATTATTTTGTTATCGAGCAGGCCCCGGAGTATGTCAATATCGGACGTGTGTTTGCCAATATGGAATACCGCTATTCGCGTGATCTGATCATCAACGGCGGACTGATGGTTGAGGATAACGACCTGGCTGGCGTGGATTATCTGCCCCGGCTGGGGATTAACTATCATCTTTCGCCCCGCGATACCATTCGGGCCAGCGTTTCACGCGCCACGCGCGAGCCGGTGCTGACCGAGGAATACCCCTACCTGGATGACAAAGCCCCCGGTGGTTTTTACTGGGAAAACGATCTCGACCCGGAATATATTACCACCTATGAGCTGGGCTATCTGACAGAGACAAAAGACGGGGCCATCAATGCCGATCTGAAACTATTCTATGAAGATATTACTGGCTTGATAATGTATGATGAATCCGCTCCTGATGGTACTCTCTGGTTTAACAACTTCGACGATGTCACCATAAAAGGGCTTGAAGCACAGGTTACCCTGCGGCCATCCGAAAGGGCACGGATTCATATTGCCTTTTCACGTCTCAGTATAGATTCCACGAACATCGCAGGTGCCAGTGCGTATGATGTTGCTGCACCCCGCAATACCCTCAGCATTCTAGGTATGTGGCAATTCGAAAACAATTATAGCGGCAGTCTCGGGTTTTACAAAAAAGACGAGCACAAGAATCTTGGTGTCGAAGATGAAAAATATGAACCCTACAAAAGGGTCGATATGCGACTGGCGAAACAGTTCGGGGCCGGTTCCCGTCGTCAGGAGCTGGCAGTAGTGGTGCAAAACGTGTTTGACGAAGTGCAGGAAAGCCGGCTGCATAACTTTCCCGAGCGGCGTTTTTATGTCTCTTATAAACTCGATCTGGAATGATTCACTCCGGATCGGATGACAACAACAGGCTTCTGGCATTGTGATAGGCCAGCTGTTTTGCGACATTCTGCGGTAATTGTTGAAGCCAGCCACGAATCGTTCGTGTGATTGTAGAGTATTCCCGCCATCGGCTGGTGCTGAACGTATCCACGCCGACCAGAAACCGATCTGGATAACGAATAAATAGTTCGTACCATTGATCATCCAATTTGCCGTACGGCGCAATCCGCTCATTACGTACCGAGAGATCGACAGACAGGTTCGGATACCGTTGCAGATAATCCGCCAGCAGATCCGGGTACGGATAGGCGCCGGCATGCGCCCAGATGACCCTGACCCCGGGTTCAATGTCGTAAATGGTATCGATGACAGCAGGGTCGGCATGCATCAACAGCGGTAAGCGATGCTGCCGGGCCAGTTGGACCAGCTGGCGTAAAACCGGGCTACGCCGATGCTCGGCAAAGATGTGCAGTTCACCCATCCCGTACCAGGTGCCGGTTTCGAGCTGACGGGCAACACGCGCCGGCAGGGTCGTGTCCTGGTGCCAGTTCTGTTTGTCGGTGAACTGTTCGTAAACCCCGAGAAATGGGACGATCCGCTCCGGCGCCTGCTCATACAGGCTCTGTACCCGTTGTGGCGGTCGGCTGGTGATCAGGGCGTGACGTATATTATTCGCCTGCAGAATGTCATCGATTGTCCGGGGAGTGAATGTTCGGGCATCTTCCTCGTTATAGTGCAGATGCGCGTCGAACAGGGGTAACGCTGCGTTGACGGCGGAGGCGAACGGGAAAACAAGCAGCAGCAGTACGATACGGAGCATGCTCGTAAGAATAGCATGCCCGGAGGGCCGGCAATCCAGTCAGTGGGCGTAAAGCAAAAAGCCCATACGATATAGTATGGGCTTTTTGTTATTTGGCGCGCCCGACAGGATTGACTCGGGCCATCCCTGGCCCTCGCCCTGCGGGCAACGCTTCGCGTTGTCCAAATTTGTTCCAGACAAATTTGTCGAACCTCATTTGACCTGCGGTCACAGGTTCGAGATTTTGTAGTGGGCCGAAAATGCAAAAGGGCCTTCACAAGGAAGGCCCTTTTGCATTTTATGGCGCGCCCGACAGGATTATTCGCCGCACAGCGGCTCACCCCTTCGGGGCCGCCGTCGCTGGGGCTCCGACGTTCTGCGCAACCTCCGGTTGCTTGTCGAACCTGTTTCACAGGTTCTCATCCTGCGGGCGTAAAGTAAAAAGCCCACACTATATCGTATGGGCTTTTTGTTATTTGGCGCGCCCGACAGGATTCGAACCTGTGACCTTCGGTGTCGGAGACCGATACTCTATCCAGCTGAGCTACGGGCGCGTTATCTGTATAACCCAGTGAAACTCTTGGTTTTGTGGGTAAGGACAGCGCGTAGCTTAACGTTCCCGGGGGTTTTCGTCCACACGGGAATCGGGCGCCCCCGGGCGGTGGTGGCGCGGGCGGTTTGCGATTATAATCGGCGCCAAATTTGACATCGGTCGGGCGCGTTGCAGGCGACGGCCACAGGCGAGCTAACGTAGAGGGGATAAGCGTGGATCAAAAAGACACGGATTTTATGAAGGTTTTTGTGGGAATTCTGATTGGCCTGCTGGTCTTCATGGTGCTGGCCATCATCGGCGCCAATGCCATCAGCGGCAAGGATTCCGTGGATGTCCAGAATGATCCGCGGGTGCAGGCGGCTATCGAGGAACGGATCGAGCCCATCGGCCAGGTGAACACGGCCGAGGTCAAGCAGGAAGCCGCTGGCGGCGCGGGTGGGGCTGACGGCAAGTCAGTCTATGATTCGGCCTGCATGGCCTGCCACGGCACCGGCGCGGCAGGCGCGCCGATACTGGGTAACAAGGACGCCTGGGCGGATCGCATCGCCAAGGGCAACGACACCCTGTTTGATCACGCCATCAACGGCTTCAAGGGCATGCCACCCAAAGGCGGTAACGCCGGCCTGAGCGACGAGGAAGTCAAGGCCGCTGTGAAATACATGGTCGGCGAAAGCCAATAATAGGCCTCCGGCCCCCCCCCTTTCGGGGAGTGACGAGGGACGAGTTACGAGGGCCGAGGAAACAAAAGCAAAAGCCGGGCATATCGCCCGGCTTTTTCTTTATGCTTTAGCACCTGGCACCTATCTTGTGGGAGGGGCTTGTAGCCGCGACCTGTCGAATTTCGGTAGGGTCGCCGATGGTATCGCCTCCCACAGTTAGTAGGCCCGATATAGCGCAGCGGTATCGGGCATTTCCCGGCTTGCCGGACACCGCTTTGCTATGTCCGGCCTACTCACTCAGAACTCAGCACTCAGCACTCAGAACTGTTATTCCGTCCCTGCCAGCATGCTGCGCAGGTTGGCCAGATGCGCCTGGCCGCGCTGCTGGCGCTCTTCGGGATCCATCTCGACGCCTTCGCCGGACCATTTGAGGTCTTCTTCCGGTAATTCATCAATAAACCGGCTGGGGCTGCACTCCTGCATTTCGCCGTGACGCTTGCGCTGGTTGGTGTAGGTCAGGGTCAGGGTTTTCTGGGCACGGGTGATGCCGACATAGGCGAGGCGGCGCTCTTCTTCGAGGTTTTCTTCCTCGATACTGCTGCGATGGGGCAGTAACATCTCTTCCATGCCAACCAGATAGACATGGGGAAACTCCAGCCCCTTGGCGGCATGCAGGGTCATCAGGTGGACCCGGTTACCGCGGTCGTCTTCCTCGTTGCGATCGAGGGTGTCGAGCAGGGTCAGTTTGGCCACCAGTTCGTTGAGCGAGGCGTCCGGATTGGCCTTGGCCAGGCGTTCGATCCAGTTGGCCAGCTCGTTGACGTTTTCCAGCTTGCGTTCGGCGATGATCTCGTCGCGACTGTTATCCAGCAGATAGCGTTCGTAGTCGATATCGACGATCAGCCGTTTGACGACCGAGGCGGGTGCGTCACCCTCCGCCTGATGTTGCAGATCCAGGATCCAGTGACAGAAACGCTGCAGCTTTTCTGCAATCCGATCGCTCAGTATCTGGCTCAGGCCGAACTCCATGGCGGCGACGAACAGGCTGTGGCCGCGGCCCATGGCGTACTCGGTCAGTTTCTCCAGGGTCGCGGGGCCGAGCTCGCGGCGCGGTGTGTTGATAATCCGGCGAAAGGCGTTGTCGTCGTCCGGGTTGGTGATCAGCTTGAGATAGGACATGATGTTCTTGATCTCGGTATAGGCGAAAAACGAGGTGCCACCGCTCAGGTAATAGGGTATATCGTGTTCGCGCAGGGCCTGCTCGAACAGCCGCGACTGGTGATTGCCGCGATAGAGAATGGCGTAATCGGCATACTGCGTCCGCTGCACAAACATGTGATGCATGATCTCCGAAACCACCTGTTCCGCCTCGTGCTGATCGTGGCGGGTACAAATCACCCGGATCGGATCGCCGTAACCCAGTTCGCTCCACAGTTTCTTTTCGAAGACATGCGGATTGCTGGCGATCAGCCGGTTGGCGGCCTTGAGGATACAGCCGGTGGAGCGATAGTTCTGCTCCAGCTTGATCACCTTCAGGTTGGGATAATCCTGTTGCAGCAGCGACAGGTTCTCCGGCTGGGCACCGCGCCAGGCATAGATGGATTGATCGTCGTCGCCGACCACGGTCAGGTTACCGCGCACCCCGCATAGTTGCTTGACCAGTTCGTACTGGGTGGAGTTGGTGTCCTGGTACTCGTCCACCAGCAGATGACGAATGCGGTTTTGCCAGCGCTCGAGAATCTGGGGGTGTTCGCGAAACAGGATCACCGGCAGCATGATCAGATCGTCGAAGTCGACCGCGTTGTAGGTCTTCAAGTAATGACGGTACTGTTCGTACAGCAGGGCCGCGGCTGTTTTATTGGCATCGCCGTCCGCCAGTTGCAGCGCCTGTTCGGGCAGGACGAACTCGCTTTTCCAGCGGGAAATCTGCCACAGCATGCGTTCGGCCTGGCCACCGTCGTCGCCGAAAGAGCGTTTCATCAGCTCCTTGAGCAGATGGGTACTGTCGGCGCTGTCGTAAATGGAAAAGCCGGCTTTGTACTCCAGCGCCTTGTACTCACGGCGCAGAATATCCAGCCCCAGGGTATGGAAGGTGGAGACCCGCAGTCCCTTGCCGGCGTCGCCGCGCAGCAGCTTGCCGACCCGCTCTTTCATCTCCCGTGCCGCCTTGTTGGTAAAGGTGACCGCGGCGATGTGCCGGGCGTCGATGGCGCACTCCTGGATCAGGTAGGCGATCTTGTGGGTGATGACCCGGGTCTTGCCGCTGCCGGCCCCGGCCAGTACCAGGCACGGCCCGTCGATGTGGCGCACGGCCTGGTTTTGTCGGGGATTGAGAATCGTGGACATGAACGCTGACAACTCCTGCTGAGGGGACATTGTAGTGGGGGTGGTCGGTGCGGTCGATATTGACATTCGCGCCGGGATAGCGCAGCACCCGGCGTCGGCGTGTTAACCCAAGTTATTGTTTAACAAGGATTATTTCGCCGGTCCGACGTTGTTCCAGAAGATTGCGCGTGTTACTATGTGAGACTGTTTACATAGAGTCAGCCTGTCTGTTGGCCGGTCGCACCGCCGGCGCACAATCCGCTATTCGTTCCCTTTGTCTGCCCCGCCCCGCGGGGCGGTCGTGTCTTCGTCACGGACAGGCTGACCCGGATTCTGGAGAATGAAATGACCAGCGTAATGCCACTGCCCGAACAGCGGGCGTTTGCCGAAGAGCCATTCGAGCCACGTCGCTTTCTGGTGTATACCGAACGGCACCTGGACAAGATCGCGCCTTTGAAAAAACTGACGGACCAGCAGCGCTTTGAAATGCGCGTGGTCGCCAGCGTACTGCCGTTTCGGGTCAATCAGTATGTGATCGACGAGCTCATCGACTGGAACAATATCCCGGCCGATCCGGTTTTTCAGCTCACCTTTCCGCAGCGTGGCATGCTCGCTGAAACCGACTTCGAGCGCATGGCCGAAGCGTTGCGCAGCGAAGACCGGGCAACGATTCAGGCCGTGGCCAGCGACATTCGCGCCGGGCTCAATCCCCATCCGGCCGGCCAGCAACTGCTCAACGTGCCGCAGATGGACGCGCAGACTCTGGACGGCATTCAGCACAAGTATCGCGAGACCATCCTGTTTTTCCCCAGCCAGGGCCAGGTCTGTCATAGCTATTGTTCCTTCTGCTTCCGCTGGGCCCAGTTTATCGGCGACAAGGAACTGCGCTTCTCCGCCAAAGAAGCCGATCATCTGCATGATTATCTGCAGCAGCATAAAAATATCAGCGATCTGCTGATCACCGGCGGCGATCCCATGGTGATGAAAACCCAGCACCTGGTGAACTATCTCGAGCCACTGATGCAGCCGCAGTTCGATCACATCCAGACCATTCGTATCGGCACCAAGTCATTGACCTTCTGGCCGCAACGTTATGTCACCGACGAGGATGCCGATGAGTTGCTGGAACTGCTGTCGCGACTGACCCGGGCGGGTAAACATGTCGCCCTGATGGCCCATTTCAATCACTGGCGGGAAATGGATACCAACATTGCGCGCGAGGCGATCCGTCGTATTCGCGAAACCGGCGCGGTGATTCGCACTCAGGCTCCCTTGCTACGGCATATCAATGACGATGCGCGGATCTGGGCCGATATGTGGCGCGAACAGGTCCGGCTGGGACTGGTGCCCTATTACCTGTTCGTCGAGCGCGATACCGGCGCCAAACAGTATTTCGAGGTACCGCTGGCCCGCGCCTGGGATATCTACCGCGAGGCGATGCAGCAGGTCTCCGGCCTGGGCCGCACCGCGCGGGGGCCTTCCATGAGCGCCGGCCCCGGCAAGGTGGAGATCCAGGGGGTGAGCGAGATCAACGGCGAGAAAGTCTTCGTCCTGCGCTTCATCCAGGCGCGCAATCCCGACTGGGTCCAGCGTCCCTTCTTCGCGCAGTACGATGAAAATGCCACCTGGCTCGATCAGCTTCAGCCGGCCTTCGGCGAGGAGATGTTTTTCTTCGAGGACGAATACCACGCCATGCAGCGCGGCGATATCAGCCCTCGTGTCGTCTGACCGCCCGGCCCGAAGGGCCGGGAGTGCCGAGGGACGAGGTACAAGTGACGAGGAAATAACTTTTCAAGGCCAGTTTTATTAACGCCTCGTCACTCGGCCCTCGTAACTCGTCCCTGTTATGTCGGATGACTGAAGTGCCCGTGCCGGGCGCGGTGCATCATGTAGCGAAAATCATCGCCGGAGACGTGGACCAGTTCGGCGTGATCGCCGGCTTCAAAGTAGACATCCGGGGAGGCTTCCAGGGTTTCGTCCACGGCAGCTTCGTAACCGAAGGCCTCGGCGACGGGCGGGATGGCGCCTTTGGAGCAGTCGTCGAACAGAGCCGCGATCTCTTTTTCCGTTGCCATGCGCAGCTGGCGATTCAGATCACGATTGAGTTCCGCCAGGTCCAGTTGGTGCGAGGCGGGGACCACCGCCACGAGATAACCCTGTTCGTCTTTCAGTACCACCGGTTTGGCAAACTGGCGGCCCGGAATGTGGGCCATGGCCGCGGTGCGCAGGCTGCCGGTGACAAAGGCGTGATGGAGCAGTTCGTAATCCACGCCTTTCCACTCCAGGTATTCCAGAAGCCGCAGGGAAATGGTCATGATGACGCCTCCTGTTCATCAATCGGTTTCTCTAACTATAGTCGACAATCGCCGGCTGCAAAGCGGTTATAGGCATGATAAAACTGTCAGCACAATGCCAATAAAAATGACTCACAATGGCCAGTGAAGAACTGCGTTTTGTTACCGCCCCCGATGGGATGCGGCTGGGCTACAAGCTGGTCAGCCAGGGGCCGCATGCGCCCACGCTGGTCATGATCCACGGGCTGGCGAGCAATCACAGCCGCTGGAGCGAGTTTGTTGCCAACACCGACCTGCGCCGTGACTGGAATCTGTTGCGCCCGGATCTGCGCGGCCACAGCTATTCGATGACCCGCAAGACCTATCACCGCGAGCACTGGTGTGAGGACCTGGCAGCGGTTCTGCGGCAGGAAGGTCTGCAAAACGTGGCGATCATCGGTCACAGCCTCGGTGCCCAGATCGCCATGGACTTCGCCCTGCGTTACCCGGCATTGTGTGGCGGGCTGATTCTGCTGGATCCGGTCTTTCCCGAATTGCTGCATGGGCGGCTGGGCAAGGCACGCCGCTTGCGACCGTTGTTGTGGCTGATCGTCAGGTTATTACGCCTGGGGTACGCGCTGGGCCTGGGCAAGCGGGAATTTCCGATTCGCGATCTGTATGCGCTGGATGTGAAGACCCGCGAGCTGCTCAAGCAGACCTCGGCTTCGGAAATTGCCCGACTGTATACCAATCCGCGGGTGGACCTGGAGTTCATCCCGCTGGCCAACTATCTGCAGGACGTGCTGGAGGTGGTGCGCCCGCTGCCCGACTATACCCGGATTACCCAGCCGGTGCGGGTGCTGCTCTCCACTGGCACCTCGCTGACCGATCACCGCGCCCTGGAGGAAAAGATCGCCCGCATCCCCAAAAGCGATATCGTGCCGGTGCACTGCAATCACTGGCCCATGACCGAAAAGCCCGAGGAAGTGCGCCAGATCATCGAGAACACCTGCCGACAGTGGCTGGCGCAAGGTCAAGTCCCCGTGGCGGGAGTCGATAACCTCAGGACCAATGAATAAATAAAAACCCACACGAGGTTATCCACCATGAGCGAGAAAATAAAAGTGGCCCTGCTGGGCCTGGGCAATGTCGGCCAGCAGTTTGCCGAGGCCTTTCTGGAAATCATTCAGGAAAAGGGGAAGCCGGTTGAAATCGTGGCCGTGGCGCACCGCCATCTCGACTCGCCGGTGGCACTGGGCTTTTCCCAGAGTGGCGTTCCCGTTTACGAGGATCCGCTGGAGGTCGCCACACTCGGTGAAAAAGTCGATATCATTTTCGATGTGACCGGCGATGAAAGTCTGCGCCAGAGTCTGCGCCAGGCTATGGCCGATTCCAACAACCGCCACACGGTCATTGTGCCGGAGAGCATGGCCAAGCTGATGTACCTGTTCTTCGAGGAAGGCAATCAGCTGCTTGGCGGCGAGGTCGGCGGCGGTTATTGAGCGTTACGACTCGACCATCTGCTGCAGCGGCCGATCCAGCTTGCGATAGGCAATGGCCTCGCTGATGTGCGCCTCGCTGATCGGCTCGACCCCGGCCAGATCGGCAATGGTTCGGGCCAGCTTCAGAATCCGGTGATAGGCCCGCGCCGACAGGCCCAGCCGGGTGATCGCCGTTTGCAGCAACCGCGCCGGCTCGGCTTCCAGCTGGCAAACCTGTTCCAGCCGGGTATTGTCCAGGCGCGCATTGGCCATGCCGCTGCGCGCCAGTTGCCGGGCGCGGGCGGTTTCCACCCGTTCGCGAACCTGGGCACTGGATTCTTCCTGATGCCGAGTCTCCTGATGCAGTACTTCCAGGGAGACACTCGGTACTTCCACGTGCATGTCGATGCGATCCAGCAGCGGTCCCGACAGCTTGGCCCGATAGCGAGCGACCTGATCGGGGGTACAGCGGCAGCGACCGCTGGCATCGCCGTAGTAGCCGCACGGACAGGGATTCATGGCGGCGATCAACTGAAAGCGGGCCGGGAAGTCAGCCTGGCGCGTCGCCCGCGAGATGGTAATCATGCCGCTCTCCAGGGGTTCGCGCAGCACCTCCAGGACGCGGCGGTCGAATTCGGGCAATTCGTCCAGAAACATCACCCCGTGATGGGCCAGCGAGATCTCGCCCGGTCGCGGGTGACTGCCGCCGCCCACCAGCGCTACCGCCGAGGCGGTGTGGTGCGGGGCGCGAAACGGGCGCACCTTCCAGCGACTGCGATCGAAGCCCTGATGGCTGATGGATTGCACGGCCGCGCTTTGCATCGCCTCCGCGTCGCTCATGGTCGGCAGGATACCCGGCAGGCGCCGCGCCAGCATCGACTTGCCAGTACCGGGCGGGCCGACCATCAACAGGCTGTGTTCCCCGGCGGCGGCGATCTCCAGCGCCCGCTTGGCCTGATGCTGGGCGCGTACCTCGGCCAGATCCGGCTGCGGGGCGGGCGCGGTGGTTGGCGTGTCACCCGGCTCGCCAAGCGCCAGTCCCTGCTGGCCAATCAGGTGGGCGCAGACCTCGCTTAAATGATCGGCGGCCATGACTTCGGCCGCCCCCACCAGTGCGGCTTCGGCCAGGTTATCACGTGGCACGATGAGGCGACGCCCGGCCTGGCCGCTGTGCAGGGCAGCCGGCAGGGTGCCGCGCACCGCGCGCAACTGCCCGCCGAGGGCCAGTTCGCCGAGAAACTCATACTTTTCCAGTTCATTGGCGGGAAGCTGGCCGGAGGCGGCCAGGATACCCAGGGCGATGGCCAGATCGAACCGGCCGCCCTCCTTGGGCAGATCGGCCGGCGCCAGGTTGACGGTAATACGCCGGGCGGGATATTCGAAGCGGCTGTTGAGCAGGGCGGCGCGTACCCGGTCCTTGCTTTCTTTGACCTCGGTCTCCGGCAGGCCCACGATAGACAGGCCGGGCAGGCCGTTGGAGAGATGGGTTTCCACGCTGACCAGCGGGGCGTCCACGCCGCACTGGGCGCGGGTATAGACTACGGCGAGACTCATGACAGTTTCCCTTGTCCATGGCAGGCCGGTAGTGGCCTGCAACCTTTCCTTGTCGTCCTCCGATTTTTATACGAACCGCCGGCCGATGCAACCGTTTGATCAGGGACTCACCACCAAGACACGAAGACACCAAGAAAATTCTGATTATTTGAATAGGCCAGGCAGTAGTTGATACTGATTGGTCTTCTTGGTGTCTTGGCGTCTTGGTGGTTAAATCACTTTAGTTGGAGGATGACTGCTGCTGGAGGGCCTGCTCCAGGGCGGCGACCTGCTGTTCCAGGGCCTCGAGTTTGCTGCGGGTGCGCAGCAGCACCTCGCGCTGGATATCGAACTCTTCGCGGGTGACGAGGTCCATTTGAGACAGGGTGCGTTGCAGGGCGGCGCGCAGTTGCTGGTCGGCCTCCTGCTTCATTTCCTTAACGCCATCGGGCAGTGCCGCCATGACGCGTTCGACCAGTTGTTCGATATCGGGGTTTGCCATGGGAAAGTGGCCTGCAGGTGGTGATGAATGACAGTATCATTATAATGTTTCTGCCCGGCGGGACAATGCCGTCAGGGGAATAACAACAATCACGGGAGAGAGACCATGAAACAGATTGCAACCGCCATATTGTTGAGCGTCGGCCTGTCGGGGCTGGCACAGGCACAGGGCGAACTGACCGGAAATCTGGGCGTGACGTCCAATTATATCTGGCGCGGCGTGACCCAGACCGACGACCAGGCCGCCGTGCAGGGTGGCATTGATTACACCCACGATGCCAACCTGTATGCCGGAGTCTGGACTTCCAATTACGGCAACGGTAATGGGTATGAGCTGGATTTGTATGGCGGTTACCGCGGCACGGTCGGTGATATTCCCTTCGATGCCGGTCTCATCATGTACCGCTTCCCGGTCGCCAGTACCGGCGCCGATGCCACCGAGCTCTATGGCAAGTTCGATTTTGATCTGTTCTCCGTCATGGGGGCCTATACCCTGTCCAAAGACGGCACCAGTCAGGACAACGACATCTATCTGAGTATCGGTACCGATGCCGCTCTGGGCAACGAACTCTATGTGACGCTGTTATTTGGTATGTATGAGTTCGATGATTCGGCCGAGGAAGATTACAATCATATCCATGTCGCATTGAAAAAAGATGAATTTAGCTTCGCGCTGGATAAAAGCGACAAGGACCGGCCGAACAATGCCGACCCGGGTGAGATGCGGGTTTCCGTCTCCTGGACGCGTGAGTTCGATCTAAGATAAAACCTGCGTGTGGTTATACAGAATGAATATAGCCACCGAAACACCGACAACACTGAATACACCGAAGAATCAATAGACTGATCTTTTCAGTGGTTTCGGTGTTTCGGTGGCCAATTCATCGTTATTGATTCGTGCCCCTGCAAAAAGTCGGCTGGACATAGCGCTGGCGCTGTCCGGAAATCCTGCTATAGCCCGATACCGCTTCGCTATATCGTGCCTACCCAATACAGCATAATTGAATTGACTCTCGCAGAGGCGCAAAGCCGCAAAAAATAATAAACAGTGAAAGATTTCCTGGCGTCGTTGCGTCCCTGCGAGAGTAAATAGATTTTTTGCTGACGCACTGTACGCTATGCAGGGCCACGCTGGCGCCTGTTTGCATGACCTGTGTCAGGAAAGTAAATGTGATTTTCTCTGCGACTTTGTGCCTCCGCGTGACGTACAAGGACGTACTAATGTCGCGGGAGGCAGGAGGCCGGGAGCGACCTCTGCGTTATTTAATCACTCTTTGCATAAATGACCCCGCCTTTCGCACCGCAATAGTGCGATCCCCCGCCCCATGATCGTTATCCGCGCACAAAGAAGGTGCGCCCGGTATCGATACCTTCTGCAAGTGATTGTTTTTAATAATAAATAAAAGTTGGCACGCCATTCGCAATACCCCGTACAGCAACCGTTTTCTTTTAACACTCTCACTGTATGGGGAAGAGACAAATGAAAAAAGCCAATGCACTACTCGTCGGCACCATCCTGGCTGCCTCTACCGTTGCCAGCAACGTGGCTGTTGCTGAATTGAGCGGCAACGTCGGATTCACTTCCAACTATATCTGGCGTGGTGTCACCCAGGGGTCGGATGATTCCGCTATCTCCGGTGGTATCGATTATGCACATGACTCCGGTTTGTATGCCGGCACCTGGGTTTCCTCTCTGAGCGGCGGCAGCCAGTACGAACAGGACTTGTACCTCGGCTATGGTTTTGATGCCGGTCCGGTTGGTCTGGATGTCGGCTATATCGAATACATGTATCCGGTAGGTGATGTGGATCTGGACTTTTCCGAAGTTTATGTCAACGCCAGTTATGAAATGATCAGCGCCGGTGTGGCAATGACAGTGGATACCGAAGCCGGTGGTCAGTACGAGGATGATATGTATATGTACGTTGGTGCCGATTTCGAGGTCAAGGAAGGACTTTCATTGGGACTGCTGTATGGCGATTATGACTTTGATGATCCCACCAGCACCGACTACAGTCACTATCAGGTCAGTCTGAGCAAGGACGACTTCGTATTCGCCTTCGATCAGAACGATCAGGATGGCGCCGCAGGTGATGCACGTTTCACCGTTTCCTACAGCAAGAGCTTTGATCTGTAAAAGATTTGCTTGAGTAAGCTCGAAACCGTTCGCCCACCTTCGGGTGGGCAATTTTTTAAGGAGGCAAGACCATGAAAATGGTTATGGCAATCATCAAGCCCTTCAAGCTGGATGATGTGCGCGAAGCGCTTTCCGATATCGGGGTACAGGGTATCACCGTGACGGAAGTGAAAGGCTTTGGCCGTCAGAAAGGGCATACCGAGTTGTATCGCGGGGCAGAATACGTCGTGGACTTTCTGCCCAAGGTGAAGATCGAGGCTGTGGTCGATGATGGTCTGGTAGACCAGGTCATCGAAGGCATCTCCAAAGCCGCCAATTCCGGCAAGATCGGTGACGGCAAGATCTTCGTTTCAGACATTGAACAGACAGTTCGTATCCGTACCGGTGAAACCGGCGCAGATGCGCTGTAAGACTAGAGGAGAGGCTTGAAATGGAAAACCAAATTTTCCAATTGCAGTATGCCATCGATACCTTCTACTTCCTGGTCTGTGGTGCGCTGGTTATGTGGATGGCCGCCGGCTTCTCGATGCTCGAGGCCGGTCTGGTGCGTTCCAAGAACACCACGGAAATATTGACCAAGAATGTATCGTTGTTCGCAATCTCATGCACCATGTACATGATTTGCGGTTATGCCATCATGTATGGCGGCGGCTGGTTCCTGTCGGGCATCGCCGGTGGTGAATCACTGGTTGCGGACGCACTGAGCGCTTCGGCCGAGAACGGGTTTGACGGTGGTTCAGTTTATGCCGCGCCATCGGACTTTTTCTTCCAGGTGGTCTTTGTGGCAACCGCCATGTCGATCGTCTCCGGTGCGGTGGCCGAGCGTATGAAGCTGTGGGCGTTCATGCTGTTTGCCGTTGTCATGACCGGATTCATCTACCCGATGGAAGGTCTGTGGACCTGGGGTGGTGGCGATGTATTCGGCATGTATAACCTGGGTGATCTTGGTTTCGCCGACTTCGCCGGTTCCGGGATTGTGCATATGGCCGGTGCGGCCGCAGCCCTGGCCGGTGTGCTGGTACTCGGTCCACGTAAGGGCAAGTACACCGCCGATGGCAAGATCAACGCCATACCCGGTGCCAACCTGCCGCTGGCGACCCTGGGAACCTTCATCCTGTGGATGGGCTGGTTCGGCTTCAACGGCGGTTCCGTGCTCAAGCTGGGCGACATGGCCAACGCCAATGCGGTTGCCATGGTATTTTTGAATACCAATGCCGCGGCAGCCGGTGGTGTGATCGCCGCGCTGATCGTCGCTCGAATGGTCTTTGGCAAGGCGGATCTGACCATGGCACTCAATGGTGCCCTGGCCGGTCTGGTGGCCATCACCGCCGGTCCGGATACGCCGAGTGCCCTGGGCGCCACGCTAATCGGTGCGGCCGGTGGTGCACTGGTGGTCTTTTCCATCGTGACCCTGGACAAGCTGAAGATCGATGATCCGGTCGGTGCTATCTCGGTTCATGGTGTGGTCGGTATCTGGGGCCTGCTGGCCGTGCCGCTGACCAACGACGGAGCGACCTTTGGCGGTCAGCTTGCCGGGCTGTTCACCATCCTGGTCTGGGTGTTTGTCGCCAGCCTGATCGTCTGGCTGATTATCAAGGCCATCATGGGTGTGCGCGTCAGCGAAGAAGACGAGTACGAAGGTCTGGATCTGGCCGAATGCGGGATGGAGGCCTATCCCGAATTCACCGGTACACGCGGTTCCGGGATGTAATAATAAAGGCAGGAAGCCAGAACCAAAGGGCGCCCTCGGGCGCCCTTTTTTATTCTCTTTTCAGGGCTTCTGGAATGTAACGCAAAGAACGCAAAGACGCAGAGGGCGCAAAGAGAAAACTTTATAATAATTAGATTTATCCCGGGAGTAGACAAAGTGAAACAGGGATGAATTAATTATTTTTCTCTGCGCACTTTGCGTCTTTGCGTTCTCCGCGTTACTTCCACCAATCATGAGAAAGGAGCCAGGCCTGATAGCCTGTTAAAGTTTATTGTGCGTCCCGTCGCAGTAGGGCTTGTTGCCGCTGTGTTTGCAGCCGCACAGGTAGACGGTTTTTTTCTCGTCGATGCTGAATTTGACCGGCGCGAAGTCGGTATTCTTGTGTGAGCCATCGCAAAAGGGCTGGTTGGCCGACTGGCCGCAGGCGCACCAGAAGTAATCTCCGGGTTCCAGTTCGACCGCATAGGGGGCTTTCTGGGCAATAACCGGTTCGGACATGGGTTTCTCCTTCTCGTTATAATCGCTATGCATCATAACAATGCTGCGGCAAAATAAAACTGCCAATGGTTCAGGGGGCTTTGACGGTGTCGGGTGTGGGGAAACGGGTGTGAGTGAATTGCGAATCGAGGCGCTGCAGGTGCAGCAGGTGACGCTCGATGTGACGATCGACGAGTCCGAGATCGTGTGTCTGGGCGGGCCTTCCGGCAGTGGCAAGAGTCTGTTGTTGCGGGCGATTGCCGATCTGATTCCTCACGGGGGCCGGGTGCGGCTGGGTGAACGCTGGTGTGATGCCATGGCGGCGCATGAATGGCGCCGCCGGGTGACTTTGCTGCCGGCCGAATCGCAGTGGTGGCAGGATCGGGTCGGCGACCACTTCCCCGACGTCGAGCCCGACTGGTTCGAGCAACTCGGCTTTTCCATGCAGGTGCTCGACTGGGAGCTGGCCCGCTGTTCCACCGGCGAGAAACAGCGTCTTGCCATACTGCGCCTGTTGTGCCAGCGGCCACAGGCATTGTTACTGGACGAACCGACGGCCAGCCTGGATCCGGACAGCGTCCGCCGGGCCGAAAGTCTGTTAACGCAGTACGTGCGCAGCAACCAGGTGCCGGCCCTTTGGGTCAGTCATGATCAGGCACAACAGCAGCGTATCGCCCGGCGCCGGCTGCTGATTCACGCCGAGCGGGTGGTGGAGGAGCGCCTGTGAGTATTATCAGTCTGACACCGCTGGATCTGGGCCTGGCCGCGCTGCTGGTGGTGGCGCTGGCCGGGATGTCGCTGTGGCTGAAACTGGGGGTGACGCAGCGGCTGCTGATCGCCGCCCTGCGCACGACGCTGCAGCTGTTGCTGGTCGGCCTGATTCTCAAGGTGTTGTTCGAGAACGTCACACTGTTGTGGGTGACACTGATCGCCTCGGTCATGGTGCTGATCGCCGGCCGCGAGGTGATGGCCCGCCAGCAACGGCCGTTCCGGGGGCGCTGGGGTTATGCTCTTGGCACCCTGTCGATGTTTGTCTCGGCCTTTGCCACTACATTGTTTGCCTTGCTGATCATTATCAATAACGAGCCCTGGTATCAGCCCCAATACGCCATTCCCTTGCTTGGTATGATGCTGGGCAATACCATGACCGGGGTGGCGCTATCGCTGGATCGCCTGACCAACAATGCCTGGCAGCAACGCGCGGTGATCGAAACCCGCCTCGCCCTGGGGCAACGCTGGCAGGATGCCTTGCGCGAAACTGTGCGCGAGAGCGTCCGCGTCGGATTGATTCCGATCATCAATGCCATGGCGGCAGCGGGTATTGTCAGCCTGCCGGGCATGATGACCGGTCAGATCCTCTCGGGTACGGCGCCGGTGGAGGCGGTCAAATATCAGATCCTGATCATGTTCATGATCGCCGCCGGCACCGGCTTTGCGATCCTGATCGCCAGTTGGATGGGAGCACGGCGGCTGTTCGATGAACGGCAGCGCCTGCGACTGGATCGCCTGAGGGAGGCAAAACAATGAAACGGAATATTCAACAGCTTGTCAGTGTCCTGTTACTCGCCAGCCTGCTGGGCGTATCCATGGCAGCCGAAGTCTATAAATGGACAGACGAGCAGGGTCAGGTACATTACGGTGATAAACCGCCGGAGAAAGGGGCCCGGTCCGTGGATGTGGACCCCGGTGAGTCCTCTGGCAGCCCACTACCCAGTGACGCCGAACGACGCGAAAAAACCCGTCGCCTGTTACGCGCCTATGAAGAAGAGCGGCGCATCAAGCAACAGCGTGAACAACGCCAGGAAGCCGAGGCCGCCGAACGGCGCAAGCGTTGCGCCTGGGCCCGGGATCGACTGCGCCGCTATAAGCAGGCCGGTCGACTGTACGACCTGGATGAAGCGGGTAACCGGCGGATACTCGGTGACAGCCAGCGCCAGCAGGCCGAAGCGCAGGCTGCCCGGGACGTCGAGAAATGGTGTGATTAACCCCTAATCAGGCGTGCCCAAAGCCGGCTGCAGCAGTGTGACTCTGTCTGGCAGGAGCCAGGTGCGACCAGGTCCCTGGTTCAGTGTGAGTGCGCCTGCGCATCGTCGTTCATACCGGTGGTTATAGTGGCCACCATTTCCAGAGTAATGTCATCGAAGCGAACGAGTTCCCCGCCGTGTTGTTCTCTAAAGTTTTCGGCGGCTGACTTTTCGGCGAAGGAGGCGAGTGTCGGCCCCATGGCGCCGGTCATCGGGTGATGGATGACATACCACGCCTGCCGGGCATCGGTGAAGGCTGCGTTCGACGGGGCTTCCCAACCGGTAGAACCCATGTCATGCGTATAGATCTGAGTAATACGGGAGCGCACTTCCGGCTGAAGAATATGGCTGAACAGATCCCGGGTGGAACAATATTTAAAGGGCGTCGCGTTATTGCGAATAAACACCTGACCTTTGGGGCCGGGATGGTTGTTAATCGTCATACCACAGACATGACACTCGTCACCGTCACTGATCGATACGGGAGCGCGGGATTGTGCGGTCTCATCACTGCGTTCACAACCGCTCAACAATAGCAGGGCGGCAAAAGCCGGGATAAAAAACCAATAGTGTCTTTTCGTCATTCAGGAGATCCTCTTGTGAAATAACCAGGCGGCCACCGAGAAGGGAACAATGACCCAGATTAGCAATATCCCGGCCAGCAGGGCGGGTTGAAACAGGCGCGCCGAGGCGATCGAAACCAGACCGGAGTAAGCCTGGGTCGCCTCGAAGCCGGCCAGGTTGGCAAGTCGAAACACGTCCGTCGGGTTAAGTAACAGCAGGTAGGGGAACAGTTCCGAGGAAACCGCCCCGTCGGAGGCAACCAGCAGGCCCAGCAATCCCAGATCAAAGACCAGGACAAACAAAAACCAGACGATCAGGGCCAGACCGGCGGCCCGGGATTTTTCACTGACCAGGGTGCTGATCAGATAGGCGATGGCGATAAAGACCCAGCCGAGCAACACCGAGGTCAGAATAAACCAGCCCAGCGAGGACCATAGATCGCGCGCGGAAAAATCCGCGCTCAAAGCGGCGATCACAATCCCGGCCAGACCGAAACCGGCGATGGTCGACACCCCCAGCGCGGCGGCATGGCCCAGAAACTTGCCACCGAGCAATTGCAAATGCGTCAGCGGATAACTGAGCAACAGCAGCAGTGTGCCCTGTTCCTCCTCGCCGACGACACTGTGATAGGCGAGCAGCAGCGCAATTAGCGGAATAATATAAATTGCCAGGCTGGCCAGGCTGACGATCGTGGTATCCAGCGATACGAAGCCGACCTGCCCGGCGGTCGCGGCACCGAAGTAGGCCAGCCCCAGGGCAAACAGGGTCAGCACTACCGTTATGGCCAGAATCCAGCGGTTACGCAGGCTGTCGCGAAATTCCTTGCGGGCAACGGTCAGGGTTTCATGCATGGCCGGTATCTCCGCCGTTGTTGTAATAGGTATACAGCGCCTCAAGCGATGGAGCCTGCACATCAATATCTTCAATCCGGTTGTCGGCCAGAAGCTCGCGCATGATCGCCAGTTTGCTCTCGCGCTCGACGGTCAGGGTCATGGTGTTGTCCGAGTAGTGGTATGAGCTGATTCCGGAGTGGGGTAAATGATCCCGATCAAGCCCGTCGATCCAGTTGCCGCGGGCCCGGATTGTCAGGGGCAGAGCTGCCTTGTCTCGCAGCTCATCGAGCGTGCCCCAGGCGCGCAGGCGGCCTGAATCGAGAATGGCGACGCGATCCACGTATTGTTCGATCCCGGGCAGCACATGCGAGGAGAGCACAATGGTGGTGCCCTGGCGACGCAGTTCATCCAGGGTCAGGAAAAAATCACGCGTCGCGATCGGATCCAGACCGACGGTGGGTTCGTCCAGCAACAACAGTTTTGGCGAGCTGAGCAGGGCCTGCGCCAGGCCCAGTCGCTGGCGCATACCTTTTGAATAGGTTTTGACCCGGCGATCAGCGGCAGACGAGAGGTTGAACTGCTCGAGCAATTGCCGGGTCCGGGCGCGATCGATCCGTTTGAGACGGGCAAAGTATTCCAGCACCTCCCGGCCGGTCAGCTGCTCATAAAAGCCGACGCTTTCGGGCAGATAACCCCATTGCAGGCGCAGCGACTTGCTCTGGTTGCCCCGTGGCGAACGACCCAGCACGGTCACGTTGCCACGTGTCGGCGCGATCACGCCGAGAATGAGCTTGATCGTGGTGGTCTTGCCGGCCCCGTTATGACCCAGCAGACCGACGATCTCGCCGCGCTCGATAGTCAGTGATAGCGCATCGAGCGCGGTAACACCGGCGTAGGTTTTGCCAACCCGGTTCAGTTCGATGCAGGCGCTCATTGCAGATCCTCTGATACGGATACGGGGTTCATGCGCGGATAGCTGTCCTTGACACCCTGTGGGCGCAGGACGGGAAACTGTTCCTGCACCCAGCGCAGGGTCTGGATGGCCGGGCTGTTTAACAGGATCTTGGCAGAGGGATATTTCCATAAAATATGATCCACCCCATCAATCGGCTGATAGGGTTTATCGCCAATCCCGTTTGCATCCAGATCCCAGCCAAGATAATCGGTCCAGTAATTACCATGGCCATCCTTCGACCATTCCTGGGAATTGGTGGATACATACTTGACCTGGGTTCGGTTTTTCAGAAAGTTGTTGCTGTGGATCTGATTCTCCTCGGAGCCGGCGGTCAGGTGAATCCCGATTTCGCTGTTGGCAAAGGTATTGTTATGAATCTTGTTTTGCTGTGAATTGTAGACGAACAATGCTTTCCCTTCGCCGCCCGGTATGGCCTTGTTAGTCTGGCCCACGGATGAACCGTGGGATATATCCGATACGGTATTGTTTGCAATCGTGCTGTAGAGGATATAGTTCATCAGTATCCCGTAGTTCTTGTCATTTTGTGTACGGTTTCCGGTGACGGTCAGATATTTTGATTGCATCAGGGCATAGCCGGTACGCGTATCGTTGGTTCGATTACCGATAACTTCGTTATGATAGGAATACATATAGTGTATTCCATAGCGCAGATGATGCAGATGGTTGTCGCGAAGAATGTTATGGTTGCTGGTGTCGATATAAATTCCGTCGCGGGTGTCGCGCACACGATTGCCAATCACTTTTGTCTTGCGCGTATTGAAAAGATGAATTCCATTACCACGATCCTGTGAGCGGATCGATGGATCGCCCTGTATCTCGTTGTTTGAGATAATCGCCTCCTCGGTGTTCTGCAGCCAGATGCCAAAGGGTGCGCGGCTCGTCGGCGACGAAGAGCCTCAGGTG
>CAYOOC010000036.1:9356-28175 GCA_964405505.1 uncultured Thiohalophilus sp. | reverse complement strand
AACTCGGGATAACCGCCGGGCAAATAGAGGGCATCGGCGGCTGGGATTGTTTCATCATCAAGGGGGGAAAAAAATTCGAGATCGGCGCCGAGTGTTTGCAAGAGTTCGAGATTGGCGCGATATAAAAAAGCAAAAGACATATCCCTTGCCACGGCGACACGCCGGCCCTGCAACAGCGGTTCTGGCAAGGGCGATGCCGGAGCCGTAATCTCGACCGCCGGGGGTAAGGGAATATGCATTTCGCCCAGGGCGGCGGCGGCACGGGCAATGCGTGATTCCAGATCGTCCAGCTCGATAGCCTGCACCAGGCCAAGGTGGCGTTCCGGTAGGGCAATCTCGGTGTCCCGGCCCAGCCAGCCGTACGACGGCATACCCTCCGGCAGACTCTCGGCGAGCATCTGATAATGACGTTCCCCCGCCACCCGATTGGCAAACACGCCGGCGAACGGCAGATCCGCGCGATAGGTCGCAAGCCCGTGTGCGATGGCACCAAACGTCTGGGCCATGCCGCTGCCATCGATTATCGCAAGTACCGGTATATTGAACAGAGTAGCCAGGTCGGCACTGGAGGGCTCGCCATCGAACAGGCCCATCACGCCTTCGATCAGGATCAGATCGGCCTCACTCGCCGCCTCGTGCAGAAGTTGACGACAGTGTGGTTCCCCGCCCATCCACAAATCGAGTTGATAGACCGGCGCGCCGGAGGCATATTCCAGGATCATGGGGTCAAGAAAATCCGGCCCGCACTTGAACACCCGAACCCGATTCCCCTGATCCCGGTAATGTCTTGCCAGTGCGGCCGTTACCGTGGTCTTGCCTTGCCCGGAAGCCGGTGCGGCAATGAAGAGTGCGGGACAAAAAGCCATGAAGTTTCCTCCGCTCGCGTCAGATCACGCGAATCAGTAATAACAAGTCTACGGAGAATTTGATTCAGACGGAAACAGCATGAATGATCTGCCGGCCGTCGCATTGCCCTCCGCAATACCAACCATTCACTTCAGGCCGGTCTCCGGGCTTGCGAGTGGGCCGGATACAAGGCCCGGGCGGATCGTTTCCCATACCGTTAATGCCAGCAAGCGCGTATTTTGCGCGATACATTAAGCAGGATAGTGGCTGGATGATCTGCCGCAACTCACCTACCGTTGCGGGGGCAGCGTCGGAATGGTTCATCAACCGTGGTAGTCAGGAACGCACCGGCTTCCCGTTTCATCCCGGGGGTATGAATACCCAGGGACACCTGAAGCAACGCCGCCAAAAATAAAACAGGCTGACCAGAGTGTCAAGCAGCCACCTGTCATTCTGGCGGGATGGCTGCACATTGCCTGTTATCAATCGATTCAATACCCTGTAACGTTTAACCGGAATTTCCAAGTATTTTATTAGTCGGACTGTCGTAAGATCTGGCCAGGCACTCGTCCAGTGGCGAGGGACGATGAAAATAATATCCCTGGCCGTAATCAATGCCAAGCTCATTCAGCCGCGCCAGAATCGTGTCATTTTCAACGAACTCGGCACAGGTGTGAATGTTCATCAGATCGGCAATCTTGGTGATGGCCTCAATCATCGCCCTTGCCACGACGTCATCATCAAGCCGACGGATAAAAGTGCCATCGATCTTGAGCATATCGACCGGCAGAGTTTTGAGATAATTGAGCGAGGATAATCCGGAACCAAAATCATCGAGTGCGAACCTGAACCCCTGTCGTCTCAGACGCTGCATGACCATAACTGTGGTATCCAGACTCGCGATCGCGGCTGTTTCGGTGATTTCAAAGCAGATATTCCCGGGCCTGATCCCGTTGTTTCGTATGATATCCGCCAGGCGCGCAACAGCCTCCGGATCAGACAGGGTTGTTCCGGAGAGGTTGATATTGACATGCATATCCGGCTTCGATTGTAAAACCGGCGAAATCTTTCGACTCAGGTTTTCCACTATCCAGCGGTCAATATCCGGCATCAAACCATGACGTTCGGCGGCCGGAATGAAGGCATTGGGCGGGATTAACTCATTATCATTACCCTGCATACGCACCAGTATTTCGCCATGCATCGGCAGGCCATTCTTGAGCGGACGGATTTCCTGACAAAATAGCTCAAAGCGATCATTATCCAGGGCATCGGTAATCCGCGTCACCCATTGCATTTGCCCCTGGCGGCGGGCCAGCTCCATGTCCTGCGGCGAATAAATCTGGATATGGTTGCGTCCTTTTTCCTTGGCGGAATAACAAGCGGCATCGGCTTCACGTATCAACTCATCCACACCACCACTATCCGCATTAATTTCCACCAGACCAATACTCAGCCCGACCTGATAGATATTATCGCCCCATTCGAATCGTAATTCCCGCACGGCCTTCTGAAGCTTCTCAGCAATCCTTAGCGCCTGCTCGCCTGTACATTTTTTGAACAACAGTCCAAACTCATCACCACCGATACGGGCCAGCATATCCGTGCCACGAGTATATTGTTTCATCACGAAAACAATCTGACGAAGCATTTGATCGCCAGCGGCATGCCCACCGCTGTCATTGATTACTTTGAAATTATCGACATCGATAAAGGCCAGCGTATGCTGAACTCCGCTATCTTCGGCATGTTCAACCAGTTCTCGCAAGTGATTCTCAAAGACACGTCGATTATAAAGTTCTGTCAGAACATCCCGCGTTGCGTGATAAGTCAGAATTCTATCTGAATTACGATGACGTTCCTTGCTTGAAAAAACGACGACAGCGCCGGCAATATCACCAGTTTGATCGCGAATAGGCGCACAGGAATCGTCTATAGCGATCTCCTCGGCGTTTCTGTTTAACAGGGCATGGCCTTCACTCAGGATGATCACCATCCCTTCTTTCAAACAGGCGCCTATTGGATCGGTCTGCGATGTATGCAGACGGTTATACAGCCGGAATACCTTGCTGTAATGTTTGTGTCTCGCCTCATCCAGCTTCCAGCCAGTCAAATCTTCCGCAATTGGATTTATATAGCGTATTAACCCATCAGCACCTACGGCGATCACGGCATCGGCCACCGAGTCGAGAATGGTTTCGGCCATCTCTTTCTGGACAAAGACCTGCTCGGCATTGGTGCGCACTCGTTGCAGACTCATGCCCGCGAAAATGACTGCAACGGCCGCCAACACAGCATACAACAGAAGAGCCATTAATTCCTGATGAGCCTTGTTTTGCAGATGCGATACCGTCAGATCCGATGCTGTTTCTATCAGCTCAAATATACTGTTGATGTTTTTTGTAGTCAGCGCATACCATTGTTCCGCGGTATAGGGATATTCCCCGTCATTGGCCGCATCGAGCATTTCCTGACCCGCCTTGTATAAGTCAGGATCCGGTTTCTCGAACTGCCAGTCACTCCCGGGCGGATTATCCATGCCGTCGATAGCGACGAGAAGCTCGGCGAGATACTGTTTCGCTATCTGGAAAGAAAGCTCCGCTCGCTGGCGTGGCTCTTCAGGCATCGCCATCCTCGCGGCGGCATAGTACGCCAGCAATCCACGAACTTGTCCGGCATATTCCGCCAGCTTTGCGCCGTTATCGCGTACCAGCAGATTTAACCGCATCAGCTCCCCCGGCAGGGGTATCGCCAGCATCAATTCCTGACGCAAGGCAGTTGCCTCGGCATTAAGCGTCGTGGTGGTTTCAAACCACTGCGCCAGGGAAACTGACTCACCATTGGCGCGCAGGTGTTTGTCCACCTGTTCACGCGTGATACTGAAATCTCTCAATGCCCTGCCCAGAGCCGCTGTCCGGACTTCGATTGGTGAGGCGATATTAGCCGCGTCATGCACTTTTTCCATTTGCTGCATAACCGCTGACCAATGCCCGTCAACTTCCTGACGCAGTACCACCAGTTCGTCGGGAATTCGCCCCGGCGGCTTACCACCGAGCAAGGCCGCGGTCAGGCCGCGTTCACGTGCCTGTGCGTCGGTTGCTTCCAGTAATGTTTCGGTGATGGCATTGGCCTGTTCCATTCGTTCTATCGACTGCCTGGCCTGCCAGGCATCGCGTGCCAGGACCAGCCCGACGGCAAGCAAGATCAACCCGGCCAGTGTCACCGATAAATTGACGACATTGCCGGTCACAAATGACCGAAGCTGTGTCTGCATTGGTGCGCTCCTGTTTCGTGATCTGCGTGAGCGATTCTTACCGGCTGGCCTGGTAGCCGAAACATCGTACCGGCATCATGCCACGACGCGAATTGCCAGCTTGCTGGCAGCCAGATATACGAGAGTGTTGTTCTTATGCTTATCGGCGCTTGATGAATAAAAGTTAACCATTACGCCGAAGTAAAAGCGAAACCTTGACCCGGATCAAAAGACCGAGTGATTTGTTCAGGAATCACAAAAGACCGAACGATTTGTTTGGGTATTGGAGCTCAGTGCTGAGGGATTGAAAGTACGGCAGGGACGTGATGTCACGTCCCTGCCGTTCAGGGTCAGATCAACGGCACGATCAATAACGCCACGATGTTGATGATCTTGATCAGCGGGTTGATCGCCGGGCCGGCGGTATCTTTGTAGGGATCACCGACCGTATCGCCGGTCACCGAGGCCTTGTGCGCTTCGGAACCCTTGCCGCCATGATTATCATCCTCGATATACTTTTTGGCGTTGTCCCAGGCCCCGCCACCGGTGGTCATGGAGATGGCGACGAACAGGCCGGTGACGATGGAACCCACCAGCAAGCCACCCAGCGCCTGCGGGCCGAGAATGAAACCGACCGCGATGGGCACCAGCACCGGTAACAATGAGGGCAGAACCATCTCCTTGATCGCCGCGGTAGTCAGCATGTCCACGGTCAGCGAATAGTCCGGTTTCTGGGTACCGTCCATGATTCCCGGCATCTCCTTGAACTGGCGACGCACGTCCACGACCACTGCGCCGGCGGCACGTCCGACCGCTTCCATCGCCAGGGCGCCGAACAGATACGGGACCAGCCCGCCGATGAACAGTCCGATGATCACCTTGTGGCTGGAGAGATCAAACGTCATGCCCGCCCCGCCAACGTGGGACAATTCACGCGTGAAATCGGAAAACAGCACCAGCGCGGCCAGCCCGGCGGAACCGATGGCATAGCCCTTGGTGACGGCCTTGGTGGTATTGCCGACGGCGTCCAGTTCATCGGTTACCTTGCGGACGTTCTCGTCCATATCGGACATTTCCGCCAGACCACCAGCGTTGTCGGTAATCGGCCCATAGGCATCCAGCGCCACGATGATGCCGGTCATCGACAGCATGGAGGTTGCAGCGATCGCAATGCCGTAAAGCCCGGCAAAATAGTGCGCCAGAAAAATACCCAGGCAAACCACCAGTACCGGTCCCGCGGTGGAGCGCATTGACAAGGCCAGTCCGGCTATAATGTTGGTCGCGTGACCCGTGGTGGAGGCTTCGGCGACCCGCCGTACGGGCGAAAACTCCGTGCCGGTGTAGTATTCGGTAATCAGCACCAACATCCCGGTCACACCCAGTCCGACCAGTGCCGCGCTATACAGGCCATTGATCGTCTCCTGACTGCTAGCGGGAAACATCATTTCGGTGACCGGATAAAACGCGATCCCCGCAAGTACGCCGGCCGTAATCAATCCTTTATAAAGACCATTCATTACCTTGCCGCCATCGCGCACCCGCACCAGCCAGGTACCGATAATGGAAGCGATGATCGAAACACCACCGATCACCAGCGGGTAGAGGGTGGCCTGCAAGCTATCACCGCCCAGCCAGTAACTACCGAGAATCATCGTGGCGATGATAGTTACCGCATAGGTCTCAAACAGGTCCGCCGCCATGCCGGCGCAGTCACCCACATTGTCACCGACATTATCGGCGATCACCGCCGGGTTGCGCGGATCATCCTCGGGAATCCCCGCCTCGACCTTGCCCACCAGATCGGCGCCCACATCGGCGCCCTTGGTAAAGATGCCACCGCCCAGACGGGCAAAGATCGAAATCAATGAACCGCCAAATGCGAGGCCGATCAACGGCGCCAGGCCGGTTTGCCCTTCCCCGGCCAGAAATTCCAGCAAGGCGTAAAACCCGGCGACCCCGAGCAACCCCAGACCAACCACCAGCAGGCCGGTCACCGCTCCGCCGCGAAAAGCCACTTGCAAACCGGCATTGACGCCGGATTTGGCCGCCTCGGCCGTGCGCGAGTTGGCCCGCACCGAAACATGCATGCCGATAAAACCGGCCAGGCCGGAAAAGACAGCGCCGATGGCGAAACCCAGCGCACTCATTCCTCCGAGCGCGAACCACATGACAACCAGCAGCAACACACCGACGACACCGATGGTGATGTATTGTCGTTTGAGGTAGGCAGCAGCTCCTTCCTGTATGGCCAGGGCGATCTTCTGAACCTCCTCGCTACCCACAGGCAACGCGAGTATTCGAAAAATGGAAAATACCCCGTAACCGATCGCCCCTGCCGCGCACAGCAAGGCAAACACCAATTCACCCGACATTCGATCCCCTCCCTTTTTTGCAAGTTGTTTTTTAATTCTGGCTGAATACCAGAAAGGCTTTTTAATTTCTTATTCGGCTGAATACCCCGGATAATAGTAGTAGGTTTTAGACCAAAATCCGATCCGGATCAACATTGGAGTATCAAACCGTGTCGACCGGGAAGTCCGCCTTGATGAGGATCAAGTCGTCGAAAGAGGGGTTGGATTAGCACTCAGTGGAGGAAAAGCGGTGCTGGAACTCAAAAATGTGCTTTCTCAAACTCCTCGACGGGCACAGGCCGGCCAAACATGTAGCCCTGATACAGATCGCACTCGTAATTGTGCAGATAGACTTTTTGCTCCTCGGTTTCCACACCTTCAGCGACAATTTGTAAGCCGAGGGAATGCCCCATGGCGATAATGGCCCGAACGATCGCCGAGTCGTTACTCGAATGGGCAACATCCCGCACAAAAGAGGTATCGATCTTGAGCTGCTCAAAGGGCAAGCGTTTGAGATAGGAGAGCGAGGAATAACCGGTACCAAAATCATCCATCGAAGTACCGATTCCCAGTTCCTGCAGCCCCTGCAAACGCTCTATGACATAGCCAATATCGTCCAGCACCACGCTTTCGGTCAGCTCCAGTTTCAACCCGGTAGGATTGGCACCGCTCAATGCGATAATCTCCTGAAGACGATCAATAAAATCAGACTGATGGAATTGCCGGGCACTGATGTTCACAGCCAGATTAAACGTTGCCCCGGGACGCTGTTGCTGCCACTGATAAAGTTGTCGACAGGCGGTCTCCAGCACCCAGTAACCCATCGGCACGATCAGCCCGCTCTCCTCGGCCAGCGGAATAAATTCGGCGGGCGAGACCAGGCTATCGCTCCCTTTAGGCTTCCAGCGCAGCAGGGCTTCGGCCCCGACAAGATAGCCGTCCCGGTCCATCTGCGGCTGATAGTGGAGTATAAACTCATCCTGCTCCAGTGCCTTGGACAGGGCACCTTCGAGACGCGCCCGCTCGTTCACCTTGTCCTGCATGTCCGGATTAAAAAACCGCACCGTGTTGCGCCCGGCCGCCTTGGCCTCGTAAAGCGCGACATCCGCCTGCTTGAGCAATTCATCAACACTCGTCTCCTGGCCATGGAACAGGACAACCCCGACACTGGGCGTGATTCGATAATCGTCGATATCCTGCAGTTTATAGGGCTGTGTCAGCGCATGCTGTATCTTTTCAGCAATCTCGCTGGCGATATTGACCGCCACGTCATTATCGCTACCGAGACTTTCGAGCAATACGACGAATTCGTCTCCCCCGATTCGGGCCACCGTATCGGCGTCCCGCACCTTTGCTTCAAGCCGACGGCCGACTTCAATCAGTAACTGATCACCAGAGTGGTGTCCCTGGGTGTCATTGAGCACCTTGAAGTGATCCATGTCGAGCATCAGAAGCGCACCGTACTGGTTACTACGCTCGCTGGTCAGGTGCGCATGCTCGACCCGGTCGATAAACAGCCGCCGGTTGGCCAGCTGCGTCAGGGGATCGAAGAAGGCCAGTTGATGAATGCGCTGTTCGGCGGCCTTGCGCTCGGTGATATCGGAAAATGAGGCGATATAATGGGTCACTTCGCCGCTCTCGTTCCGCACCACACTGATAGTCAACCACTCGGGATAGATCTCGCCATCCTTTTTGCGGTTCCAGATCTCGCCTTCCCAGAAGCCTTCTGCCGTGATTTTCTGCCACATCTCCCGGTAAAACGCCTTGCTGTGCTGACCGGATTGCAGGATGCCGGGGCCCGCGCCGATGACCTCGTCTGCCTCATAACCGGTAATCCGGGTAAAGGCCCGGTTCACCCGCTCGATGTAAAGTTCCCGATCCGTGATCATGATGCCGTTTTCCACCTCGAAGGCGGCCGCGGCAATTCGCAATTGATCTTCGGTTTTGCGTTGTTCGGTCACATCCCGAATCAGCGCAACATGACCTATCAGTTCATCGGCTTCGTTTCTCAACGCGGTGCCAATCGTCTCGCCAATAAACTCCTCGCCGTTTTTACGTCTGTATGCGACCTCAAAGCGTTCTCCGTGAGAAGGCGCTTCCGGGTTATAACGAAGCCTCCCCTGGCGTTCAAATTCATCCGGGTCGGCATAGATGATTCGGGTTTGTCGACCCTGCAGCTCGTCCAGTGTATAACCAAATGTCTGTATAAATGCCGGGTTGCACCATTGAATCTCCCGTTTGGGATTGGCCATCACCATGGCATCGGTGATGCCGTCGGCGATGGCATGAAAGCGGGCCTCGCTGGCGGCCAGTTCGATCACCCGCCGGTAATTTTCCACGCCGAATCCGATATCCGCGGCCATCTCTTCCAGTAACTCGATCTCCCTGGACTGGAAAAAATCGGTTTCGCAGGCATAGATATTCAATACTCCGAATATCTGACCATTACGACGCAGAGGAAAGGCGGCCGACGCGCGGATGTGGAACTGAACTGCCCGCTCGTGCCAGGGCTGGGTCATCGGGTGCCGGGCAAAATCATTGATCACCCGCCGCTCGCCCGTTCGATAGGCCTGCGCGGTCGGGCCATGCCCTTCGGGCTGATCGTGGTCGGTAACAATGTGAATGCCCTCCAGATAATCGGTCTGGCCGCTTGCCGCGGCAATCTCGATACGATCATCTTCCGGGTTGGGCAGGCCGATCCAGGCCAGGCTGAAGCCGCCATGTTCCACCGCAATATCACAGATCCGCTGGAACATCACACTCTGTTCGGAGACCCGGACGATCGCCTGGTTGGTTTCACTGAGGGTGGCATAGAGCCGGTTCATGCGCCGGGTTTCGACCTCGAAGGCCTTGCGCCGGCTGATATCGATGTGAGTACCCAGCATCAACAACGGCTTGCCGTCCGGTGTGCGTTCGATCAGGCGTCCCCGATCCAGGATCCACACCCAGTGGCCCTCCTTGTGACGCATGCGACATTCACACTCGTAATACGCCAGTTCGCCGTCAAAATGGCGTTGCAATAACTCATTGGCTCGGCGCAAATCATCGGGGTGGGTATGTTGCATCCAGGTTTCAATAGAGACGGGCGCCAGTTCCTCCAGGGTATAACCGATCATCTCGGCCCAGCGCTCGTTGAACACCGTATGGCCACTGGGTACGTGCCATTCCCAGGTTCCCGCCCGGGTGCCTTCCAGTATCCCGTCCAGCCGCCGGCGCTCCTCCGCCAACTGCTCGACCGCAAGACGGGCCTTGATGTTTTCGCGATAAATCAGCAGGAAGATCAGCGCAACGGACAACGCAATAAACAACAGCCCCTTGGCACTTTGCAGGGTGTGCCAGGCCCGCTCATCAACAGCTACAACACTGACAAACCAGTCACTGAACAGAATCCAGAGAACACCGAAGATCCCGTAATAGATCGCAACCCGCAGGGCCGAGCCGCCAAGGGAGGGGAACTTGATTAAATGCGTATCCTGCAAACCTGACCGTCACTGAAGTATTATTTTAATAGAGCGTTGTGAACGATAAACCGGGTACTGATTCCTCTCCTGCTCCATCAACGCCCGATATGTTGAACAGAACCAGCGGCCTGCCTGCTTATCTCTATTTTCTATAGCGGCAGCCTTGCGGCCATTTTAACCACCCGCAGCCAAACTGCCAGCCCTCAAATCCATCCGCCGCTGGCGCACCCGTCCGGCGGGTCGTTACAATGGCCCATTGCTGTTCTATACCCGCAATCTAATCAAGGAATCTGCCTCATGAATGATCCTGTTATTGTCGTCGGCATCGGAGAGATGGGCGGCGTATTCACCCGCGGCCTGCTGCGCCTGGGCCACCCGGTTTTCCCGGTCACCCGCCACTCGGACATGGACAGGATCGCCGCCGCGGTCCCCGATCCCCGGCTGGTGCTGGTCTCGGTCGGCGAGGATGATCTGCACCCCACACTCGAGAGTCTGCCCGGTGCCTGGAAAAACCATCTCGGCCTGCTGCAAAACGAACTGCTACCCGGTGACTGGAAACAGCACGACATCGCCAACCCGACGGTCATCTCCGTCTGGTTCGAAAAGAAAAAGGGCCAGGATTACAAGGTACTGATCCCCTCGCCCACCTACGGCCCGCAGGCACCGCTGCTGGAAAATGCCCTGGCGACCCTCGAGATTCCCACCTGGGAAGTCGCCACCGCCGAAGCGATAGAGTTCGAGCTGGTGCGCAAGAATGTCTACATCCTCACCACCAACATCGCCGGCTTAATCACCGGCGGCGATGTGACACAACTGTGGGAACAACACCGGGACCTGGCCCGCCAGGTGGCCGATGAAGTCATGGATATCCAGGCCTGGCTGGTCGGTCACCACCTGGAGCGGGAAAAATTGATCGAGGGCATGGTCGAGGCGATCGAGGGCGACCTGCACCACCAGTGCACCGGCCGCAGCGCGCCCAAACGCCTGGCCCGGGCCCTGACCTATGCCGATAAGGCGGGCCTAAAAGTCTCCAAGCTACGAGAAATACATGAACACCATCGATAACTACTTGTTTCCAGCTGCCAGATACTAGCACCTAGTACCTATTTACTGAACTGATGCACCATGGAGCGCAGCTCCGCAACCATCTCGGACAGGCGCTGGCTGCTTTCTGATGTGACTGCGGCGCCGTCGGCGGTCTCCTGCGAGACCTGGTTAATGTTGATGATGTTGCGGTTGATCTCCTCGGCCACCGCGCTCTGTTCCTCGGCGGAACTGGCGATCTGGGTGTTCATATCGTTGATGGACGCCACCGCCCCGGAGATTTCGGACAGCGCCATGGCAGATCCTTCCACCTGCTCGACCCCATGCTCGGCCTTTTCGGTCACCTCGCCCATTTCGTTGACCACGTGCTGCACGCCGCCCTGAATGCGCTCGACGATCGCATGAATCTCTTTGGTGGAATCCTGGGTCCGTTGCGCCAGGGTCCGGACCTCGTCGGCCACCACGGCAAAACCGCGACCCTGCTCGCCGGCCCGGGCCGCCTCGATCGCGGCATTGAGCGCCAGCAGATTGGTCTGCTCGGCAATACCGGTAATCACCTCCAGCACGCTACCGATCGAGGTACTGTCTTCGGAAAGTTTCTGGATAACTTCCTGGGCCTGCTTGACGCTTGCCGACAGATTCTCGATCACCCCGATCGCCTCGGTCACGGTCAACGCCCCGGAGCGGGCCTGTTCGGTCGCTTCGTTGGCGGCATTCATGGCGCTCTGGGTGTTCTGGGCCACCTCCTGTACCGTGGCCGCCATTTCATTCATGGCCGTGGCGACCTGATCGATCTCGTCCCGCTGACGCTGCACGCCCTGGCGGGTCTGTTCCACCACGCCGGCATTGTCATTGGCCACATCCCCGAGATTAATGGCCGAATCCTCGACCGTGCCCAGGATGGTGCGCAGCATCGCCTGCTGGGTGATCAGTCCCAATTCGTAAGCGCCCACCCCGCTGAGCCGGCCGGTGTAAATCCATTGGGCCAGCCCATTATCGAAAACTTCGGTGGCCAGGCGGGTCCGTTTGCGCAGAATTCGCCTCTCGAACCAGGACAACAGACCCGCCACCGGTAACGCCAGCACGGCGGTTCCCAGCAAGGAAGGCCAGGATAAATTGCCGACTATCCCGCCGGCGATCAGCAGCGGCAACAGAATCAGCAAATATTTGCCCGCGCCCCGCCCCATGCAGGCCAGCTGCATCGCCAGGCTAAACGGCTTCTTGCCGGCATTCAGTCGTCCGTAAACCTGCTCGGCGCGTCGTACCCATTCCCGCTCGGGTACCACGCGCACCGATTGATAACCGCTAACTTCGCCGTGGCTGTATATCGGTGTGACATGCGCGTTCACCCAGTAATGATCCCCGTTCTTGCAACGGTTCTTGACGATGCCCAGCCACTGCTTGCCGGCCTTGATAGTCTCCCACAAATCCTCGAACGCGGCTGGCGGCATGTCCGGATGGCGTACCACGTTATGATTTTTGCCTACCAGCTCCTCGCGCGAGAAACCGCTGACCTCGACAAAGCCGTCATTGGCGTAGGTGATAATACCCTTCAAATTGGTAGTAGTAATAATCCGGAGGTCTTCGCTGTATTCCTTTTCAACGTTGGTGACGGGGTAATTCTTTTTCATGACGGGCCTTTTCTGAAAAAACCTACAAATCAGAAGGTTAGAGTGAATATCAAAACCATCGGGAACTCAGGGTTATCCCTATACAGGGTTAGCGTCACAAAACGGAAATACTTTACTGTTCGGGCACTAGTTTTGTGCGTCGCGAACCTGCTGCAGCTGGCCACACAGGGTGGCGGCGCCCTGCAGGATGCGGACGGTATGGCGTTGCAGATGATCGGGCTGGATCATATAGAGGTGGTCGCGCGCCACCGCCGGGATTGATTTCCAGCGCTGCCAGCGCTCGATCCATTCGGCATGTTGCTCACCCATGCCACCGATGACGATCGCCTGCGGCGCCTTTGCGATCACCGACTCTTCCGACACCTGCGGGGTCAGGCTGACCGTCTCGCCGAAGACATTATGCCCGCCGCACAAACGGATCACATCGCCGATCAGGTGTTCATCATTGACCGTCATCAGTGGCCGATCCCAGATCTGGTAAAAGACTTTGACCGGTTGCCGGTCGCTGAAACGCTGCAACGCTTCCAGCCTCGCCCTGAAATCGACGATGACCGTCTCGGCTTGTTGTTGATTACCGGTCAATACCGCCAGGCGCCGCAGGGTATCGGGGATATCGGTCAGGCGGCGGGGTTCATTGATGAACAACGGCAGATCGAAACGCCGCAGTTTTTCCAGATCCGCCGGATTATTGCCGCTTTGCCAACCAACGACGAGATCCGGCTCCAGGGCCACGATGCGCTCCAGATCCACCGCGTTGTAGCCCCCCACGCGCGGAATATCGTTGGCCGCATCCGGATAGTCGCTGTAGTTGACCGCCCCCACCACGCGCTCGCCGGCGCCGATGCTGAACAGTAACTCGGTAATGTGCGGCGCCAGGCTGACGATGCGCCGGGCCGGCTGTTCCAGCTGGACCTTCTGCCCGCTGTAGTCGGTGACGCTGAGTGTTCCGGCGCTCGCCAGCCCGGCGAGCAGACAGAGCCAGCCTGTTGCGATCCAACGATATTTCATGCGTGCACCGCCTGGTTGCGTTTCGATTGATGAATTTGTGCCAGCGCGCTCTCGAGCCGTTGCCAGTCGGCCTCCTCGCCCGGCAGCCCCAGCCGCAGACCGGGACCGCCGGCGGCTTCGGCAAAATAGCGGCTCCAGATGCCGTGCCGGGCCAGCTGCTCGTGCACCCCGTAAGCGGCCGATATCGGCAGCCAGACAAACAGCGCCGAATGACCGCCGACCGGCAAACCGTATGCGGTGAGCAAGTGCACCAGCCGTTCGCTGGCCCGGGGGAGTTGCTCGCGCATCCGCTGGTGCCAGGCGTCATCCGCCAGTGCCGTCTGCATGATGAAGCGAGCCGGGCCGGCAACGGCCCAGGGGCCTAGCCGCTCGGACAGTGCCGCGAGCAGACCGGTCTCGGCCAGCACGAAGCCCCCGCGCAGCCCGGGCAGACCGAAGAACTTGCCGATGGAACGCAGCACGATCAGCCCTGGCCGATCGCTGTGGGTGGCCAGACTCTGTTCGGGCGTAGCATCGATAAAGGCCTCGTCCACCACCAGCCAGCCACCGCGGGCCTGCAGGCGCCGGTGCCACTCGAGCAGTTGTTCGGGCGCAAAGCGGTGCCCGGTGGGGTTGTTGGGATTGACCACCACCAGCACATCCAGCGAATCGATGCTGTCTTCGAGAGTATCGCCGTGGCTATTCAGGCGCAGTGGTACCAGCGTATGGCCGGCCTGCTGCCAGCGATAGGCGTGTTCGTTGTAGCTTGGGGAGAGCACCCCGACGCGGCCGGGGGCGCGCAGGCTCGGCAACAGCTGGATGGCCTGCTGCGAGCCGGCCACCGGCAGCAGCCCGGGGGCAGCGTAATAATCGAGGGCGGCATCGATCAGACCGTCGTCCTGCTGGGGCAGCTGCTGCCAGACACGGGGCGGCAGCGACGGCACGGGGTACGCCTCGGGATTGATCCCGGTCGACAGCTCCAGCCACTCGTCCGGCGCCCGCCCGTAACGGCGCGCCGCTTCCAGCAGATTACCCCCATGTTCCGGCAAACAGACCTCCTGCGATCACGACGATCACCAGCCATAAAATCAGCGTGTATTGTACGAGACGCACCGCCCGGGGGATATCACCCACCTGGGCAGGGAGGCCGGCGCCCAACGGCGGCCGCTCGCGCAGCGCACCATGATAATTGACCGGTCCCCCCAGCGTCCGGTTCAGCGCCCCGGCGCCGCTGGCCATTACCACCCCGGGATTGATGCCCTCCCAGCGCGGCGCCTGGGCCCGCCAGCAACGCAGGGCCTGGCGAGTGTGGCCCAGCAGGGCATAGCTCAGTGCAGTCAGCCGCGCCGGCAGCCAGTTGAGTACATCGTCCAGACGCGCCGCCAGGGTGCCGAAATCCCGGTAGCGGTCATTACGATAGCCCCACATCGCATCCAGGGTGTTGGCCAGCCGGAACAGCACCACCCCCGGCGCGCCGAGCAGCAGGAACCAGAACAGGGTGGCGAATACCGCGTCGTTGCCGTTTTCCAGCACCGACTCCACCGTGGCGGCGCTGATCTGCGAGCCATCCAGTGTAGCGGTATCCCGACTGACCAGCATCGCCACGGCCTGGCGCGCCCCGTCCAGATCCGCCTGCTCCAGCTTGCGGGCGACCCGCCGCGCATGTTGCGCCAGCGAGCGGCCACCCAGGGCCAGATAAAGCAACAGCAACTCGAATGCTGCCCCGCCCCACAGCGGCAGAACCGTCACCAGCCAGGCAGTCAGCCCCACCGGCGGCGCCACCAGCAGCAGCCAACCGAGCAGGCCGCGCCAGCGCCGTCGCGCCGTGCTTAACGACGGCGGACCGTAAATCCGGGCTTCCAGCCAGAGCGCCAGGCGACCGAACCCGGCCAGCGGATGATAATGCCGGGGATCGCCCAGCGACTGATCCAGCACCACGGCCCCCAGTACAATCGCCGCGCTCAGCATCGGGTTTGTGACCCGGCAGGGGGGCGTTCTGTATTAAAATAGCGGATTCGTTTCACTGGATACTGGATGTTGTTTTGAGAACCTCTCGCGCCCTGATGATCCAGGGCACCACTTCCGATGCCGGCAAAAGCATCATAGTCACCGGCCTGTGCCGGCTGTTTGCCAATCGTGGCCAGCGCGTCGCGCCGTTCAAGCCACAGAACATGGCGCTCAACAGCGCGGTCTCCGCGGACGGCGGCGAGATTGGCCGGGCCCAGGCGGTGCAGGCGCAGGCCGCGCGGCTGGCCCCGCACACGGACATGAACCCGGTGCTGATCAAACCCGCCAGCGACACCGGGGCGCAGATCATCATTCAGGGCCAGGCGCTGGGAAACATGGATGCGGTAGAATACCACCAATACAAACAGACCGCGAAAAACGCGGTGCTGGACTCCTGGCAGCGACTGGCGGACCAGTACGAGCTGTTATTTATCGAGGGCGCCGGCAGCCCCGCCGAAATCAATCTGCGCGAGCACGACATCGCCAACATGGGCTTCGCCGAGGCGGTCGACTGCCCGGTGGTGCTGGTGGCCGATATCGATCGCGGCGGTGTCTTCGCCCAGCTGGTCGGCACCGTCCAGCTGCTCAGCCCTGCCGAACGCGACCGGATCAGGGGCTTTATCATCAACCGCTTTCGCGGCGACGTCAGCCTGCTGCAGCCGGGCCTCGACTGGCTGGAACGGGAGACCGGCATCCCGGTACTGGGGGTGATTCCCTATCTGCTGAATCTGCAGATCGACGCCGAGGACAGCCTGAACCTGGAACAGCAGTGCGACCATGACCGTCCCTTTGACGTCATCGTCCCGTTGCTGCCACGGATCAGCAACCACACCGACTTCAATCCCCTGCGCGTGGACCCGCGCATCAACTTTCACTATATCGGCCCCCACGATCCGATCCCGCCGGCGGATCTGATCCTCCTGCCCGGGAGTAAAAACGTACGCGCCGATCGCCAGTGGTTGACCGAGCACGGCTGGGATCAGGCCATCGCTCGCCATCTGCGTTACGGCGGCAAACTGATCGGTGTTTGCGGCGGCTTCCAGATGCTGGGCGAACAACTGCACGATCCGCAGGGCCTGGAAGGCCCGCCCGGCTCCACACCGGGCCTGGGCTATCTGCAAATGGAAACCACCCTGGAACCGCTCAAGCAATTGCACAACGTGCAGGGCCGATTAACCCTCGCCGATGCGCCGGTCAGCGGTTACGAGATCCACATGGGTCACACCCACGGCCCGGCCTGTGACTCCCCCGCCGTAATCCTCGACGATCGCCACGACGGCGCCATCTCGAACGATAACAACGTCATGGGGACCTATTTACACGGCCTGTTCGATGAACCGCAGGCCTGCCAGGCACTGCTGGAATGGGCGGGACTTGCCCGGCAATCAGACAAACAACCGGACTATCAACAACTCCAGGAAGCCGACATCGACCGGCTGGCCGCAACGCTGGAACAGCATCTGGACATGCCGAAGCTTTTGGCGATCATCGGGCTCGGGGACTGAGGCAGGTAGCATTTTTCTGAGGTTGCTGGAAATTAACGCGGAGGACGCAAAGACGCAAAGGACGCAGAGAAAACAAATTTTATATTAATCCAATGGCAAAGCAGGCACTTTAAGCACCTGCCATACGAAAAATCATTCCTCACAAAAAACAAGCACTATTCTACTTGGCGTCCTTTGCGCCTTTGCGTGCTTTGCGTTATTCCCATCATACACCGAGAAGTGACACCCTATATCGAAAGGCGTCACGCAGGCTGTAGCCAGCGTGACCTGCACGGCTGTTACTGCCAACTGATAACTGCCATCTGCCAACTTATCTAAGAACTAAGAACTAAGAACTATCAGAGACAACAACACCGCTTCGGTAATTTCGATCAGGGCCCCGGCGGTATCGCCGGTGGTGCCGCCGATCCGCTGTTGCATGATCGCGCGCAACACGATAAAGACCACGACCATCCCGGCGATCAACAACCAGCCTGTGTCGATAAAAACGATCACGACAGCGGCGATCAATAGCAACCACAGCCACGCTGTTTTGCGCGGCAGGTGTTCGGTGGCCGACGAACCCATGCCGCCGGGGCGAACATAGGCCGTCGTCAGAAATAACAACACTACCTGCAAACGTGCCAGTACCGGGATGATCAGTAACGGCAACCAAAGGGCCCAGGTCAGCTCGGACAATGCGGCAAACTTCAGTAGCAGGATCACGATGACTGCCGTTACCCCGGCCGGCCCCGCGTAAGGGTCTTTCATGATCGCCAGGGTCCGTTCGCGATCGCCAAATCCGCCCAGCCAGGCATCGGCGCTGTCGGCCAGTCCGTCGAGATGCAGGGCACCGCTGATGATCACCCAGCAGGTTATCAACAGGGCGCCGTGCAGAAGATAGGCCTCGCTTTGCAAGATCTGCTGCAATAAACCGAGCACTAGCACCAGCAAGGCCCCGATCAGTACGCCCACCACGGGATAGAACAGCACCGCATAGCCGGCCACTTTCGCCTGGCGATCCGCATCATAGCGGGGAATGCGTAACGGAATCCGGGTCAATAACTGCAGGGCAGTGATAAAGGCCTGCAGCAGGCTCATGCCGGTCGACCGCCGTGGAAGATCAGCCGGGGCAGTTGCTGTCCCTCGTAAGTTTCGACTTCGATGCGGGTAAAGCCGGCCAGTTCCACCCGCAGGCGGAACATGGTCTCCAGCGGCATCGCCAGCACGTGGCGCACGATCATGCGGATCATGCCGGCATGGCCCACCAGCAGCAGATGCTCACCGGCATGTTGCTGTAACAGATCGTCCCAGGCGGCGATCACCCGCTGCTCAAACTCGTGCAGGGTCTCGGCGCCGGGCGGCGTGTTGTTAAGCGGATCGGACCAGAAACGAAACAACCGCTGTTGATCCTCGGCCATCAGCTCTTCGGCGGTCCGCCCTTCCCATTCGCCAAAACCGATCTCCATCAATCGCGGTTCGGCCTGTACCGACAGGCTATGACGCTCGGCCAGTTCGCGAGCGAAGTCCTGGCAACGGCATAAACTGGAGGTCACGATCTGATCCCAGGGACAGTGATCCGCCACCGCCTCGCGCATCTGCCGCCAGCCCAGCTCGCTTAACGGATCGTCGATCTGGCCGCGGTACCTCTTGCCACCCACCGGTTCTCCATGGCGCAGCAGATCAACCGTGGTGACATTATTCTGTGCAGACAAAGTAATAACCTTCAATATCAGGATAATGAATACATAATTT
>CAYOOC010000036.1:0-9256 GCA_964405505.1 uncultured Thiohalophilus sp. | reverse complement strand
TTTCCTTTAATATTTATTTGCGTACATTAGCGTTAATTTGCGGACATTTTAAATCAGTCACTTTCTTTACTGGAAACCGCGGCTTCTTCAAAAGTCGCCATGCCGTTATGCAAAGCGCAGGCATGACGTAACAACGACAGTGCCACGGCCGCCCCGCTGCCCTCGCCCAGGCGCATGCCGAGATCGAGTAACGGCTCGGCATGCAGAGCATCCAGAATCGCCCGATGACCGGGCTCGGCAGAGCGGTGGCTGTAGATAAACCATTGCTTACTGCCGGGTAACAATCGTTCCGCGATCAGCGCCGCGACACTGCAGATAAACCCGTCCACCAGCACCGGCAGGCCACGCTGGGCGGCATGCATAAACGCCCCGCTCAGGGCCGCGATTTCAAAGCCGCCAAAACAGTCAAGCACCTGCTGTACATCAGCGGGATCAATATTGTGCCGGGCGATGGCGGCATCGATCACCGCCGCCTTGTGCCGGATCCCGCTGTTATCCAGCCCGGTGCCCGGTCCAACCAGTTCCCGGGCCGGTTGCTGCAACAATGCACAGCCCAGTGCCGCGGCCGAGGTGGTGTTGGCAATGCCCATCTCACCACCGATATAGATCTGGCTCCCGTCTTCCAGCGCGCGTTGTACCGAATCGCAACCCGCCTTCAGCGCCTGCTCTCGCTGTTGCTGTGTCATGGCCGGTTGCTGACTGAAGTCGGCCGTGCCTTCGCCAAGGCGCTGGTCGACCACGCCCGACAATTCACCGGGATCGTGCGCGGTGCCGACATTGACCACTTCCAGCCGGGCGTTCTGTTGCGCCGCCAGGACGCTGATCGCGGCACCGCCACGGGCAAAGTTGCGTACCATCTCGGTGGTCACGATCTGGGGAAACGCCGAAACGCCCTGGTGGGCGATGCCGTGATCGGCGGCAAAGACCGCCACCCAGCACTGTTCGATAACCGGCGTGGCATTGGCCTGCAGGCCCGCCAGTTGGATGGCCAGGGATTCCAGTTTACCCAGGGAACCGGGCGGTTTGGTCAGCTGGCTCTGGCGTTGTTGTGCAGCCTGGCGTGCGTTTTCATCGATCGCCTGCACGGGCTGTTGCCACCAGGGTGAGCTCATAACTTATCCTTTGAGTGTTTGCGGCAATCCGGCGGTGATCAATGTCACCCGATCACACATCCCGGCGAGACGCTGATGCAGGCGGCCGGTTTCATCGGCAAAGCGACGCGACAGCGGATCGACGGGAATGATTCCCTGCCCCACTTCGTTACTGACAAACAACAGATCGGCCTGCATTGAGGGCAGGCAGGCCAGCAGTTTGTTCTGTTCCTGTTCCAGCCGTTGCGGATCGCGGTCGAGTAACAGGTTGGTCAGCCACAGGGTCAGACAGTCGATCAGTATGATCGCGTCGGGATCATCACTGCTGTGCAGGGCCTCGCCCAGCGCCAGTGGCTCTTCAATGACCTGCCAGTTGGCGGGGCGCTCCTGTTGATGACGACGAATGCGCTCGGCCATCTCTTCATCGCCGGCCGTGGCCGTCGCAATCAGGGTGACAGGCTTGTTGCTCTGCTGGGCCCATTGCTGGGCATAGCGACTTTTACCGGAACGGATACCGCCGAGGATTAATTGCTGCATGAGTGGGAACAGGAATCAGAAAATCAGGCCCATCAGGGTCAACAACGCGAGCAGGACCACCCAGACGACCAACGCCCGTTTGACCAGCCCCAGGGCATGTTGTATCGGGGCGGTATCGACGCTGGCGGTCTCCTCGATTTCCTGATATTCGCCGGCAATGGCACCGGTGCCGCTTTCAATCAAAAAGGCGTCGCTGTCACGTTGCCAGATGTCGGCGGGGCTCTGCCAGCGACTGAGGGTGTCGACAAAATTGCCGGCCAGGGCGTAGCACAATACGGTGAGCCGGGCGGGGATCCAGGCGAGAATCTGATACAGATCGCGGCTGGCATTGCGATACTCGTCCGTGACTGCCGCCTGTTGACGAACATGGCAACTCAGTCGAAAGAGTACCGCCCCGAGCGGGCCGAGAATCAAAAACCAGAACAGCACGCCGAACATTCGCGTGTTGGCCTCCACCAGAATCCGATCGCGCACCCGCTGGACCAGCTCGGCCGTGGATTCGGCGGTGATTTCGGTCTCGTCACCCAGCTGGCGGGCACACAGCACGGCCGCTTCGGGATCGTCTCGTTCCAGTGCGGTCAGTACGTGCTGAACATCCTCATCCAGATCGCGCGGGCCGAGCGTGAAAATCAGCACCACCAGCCCGAATAAAAAGGCCAGCAAGCCGGTCAGGGCACCCAGCGCCGCCAGTACGATCCAGACCGCCAGCGCGACCAGGCCGATCAGCAGGATCACCCCCACCGGCCCGTCGCGCAGGGGCTGGCCCTCGAGCTTGTGATAGAGGGTTTCGTGGTAGCGATCGAACCAGTCGAAACGGCGCAAGTCGGACACCGGCTTGTAGAAGAACTCCACAGCCAGTGCCAGCAATATACTTATCAGATTCATGATGCCAAGTGTCTATATAAAAGGTGTAAATATCAAGCTTTGCGGCGCGTTATAACGCCGCCATCAGACGCGCCCAGTCGAACGCCGGGCCGGGATCGGTCTTACGTCCCGGGGCGATATCGCAGTGGCCGACGATCCGCTCGCGGGTGATCGCCGGATAGGCCTGTTGCACCAGGCGTGTGACCGCCTGCAGCTGTTGATACTGAACGGACTCGTAGGGCAGTTCATCGCTGCCTTCCAGTTCGATGCCGATGGAAAAATCGTTGCAATTAGTCCGCCCGGCAAATTGTGAATCGCCGGCGTGCCAGGCCCGCTCGCTAAAGGGGACGTACTGGACCAGCTCGCCGTCACGGCGGATCAGCAGATGCGCGGAGACCTGCAGATTGCAGATTTCCCGAAAATAGGGGTGCTGCGCCGGATCCAGGCAGTTGGTGAAAAAACGGTCAATGGCATCCCCGCCAAATTGCTGCGGCGGCAGGCTGATGCCATGAATCACCAGCAGGGAGATATCCCCGGGATCGGGCCGGGCATTGTAATTGGGCGAAGGGCACTGGCGCGCGCCGTGGAGCAGCCCGGTGAGGGGATCGATCTGCATGGGATAATCCGTTGTCCTTCCAGAGTCCTGTAGCGAGCGATATTTGTCCCGGACAGGCAAATTTGTGCGCATTACATTACACCATTGTCACCGGGCTGTTAATATCACAGGCGGAATCACCCCCTGTCCTGATCGAATAAAACAATAATCACGGGAGAAATCACATGGATAACCTGTTGGCCCGATTGACCGAGTGGACCGGCATCGTCTCGGGATATGCCTGGGGCATTCCCTCGATCGTCCTGCTGGTCGGCACCGGCCTCTATCTGACGATTCGACTGCGTTTTGTGCAAATCCGCGGCTTCAAACATTCCTGGGGCATCATTCGCGGCAAATACGACAAACCGGTGGATCCCGGTGAAGTCACCCACTTTCAGGCACTGTCCACCGCCCTGTCGGCCACCGTCGGGACCGGCAATATCGCCGGGGTGGCCACCGCCATCGCCTTCGGCGGCCCCGGCGCGGTGTTCTGGATGTGGATCACCGCACTGGTGGGCATGGCCACCAAGTTTGCCTCCTGCTCGCTGGCACTGAAGTTTCGCCGTTTTCATCCCGACGGCTCGGTCTCCGGCGGGCCGATGTATACCCTGCTCTATGGCCTGAACTTCAAAACCCTGGCGGTGCTGTTTGCCGCCTTCACCCTGATCGCCTCGTTCGGGATCGGTAACATGGTGCAGGCCAATTCGGTGGTGGACGGGCTGGCCTATGTGTTTCCCGGGATCATCGATTACCGACTCGGGATCGGCGTCATCATCGCCATCCTGGTCGGCCTGGTGATCATCGGCGGGATCAAACGCATCGCCCGCGTTACCTCGCGTATTGTGCCGTTCATGGCGGTGTTCTATTGCGGCGCGGCCTTGCTGGTGCTGTTTTTAAACCTCGACCAGATCCCCGCGGCCTTTGCCACCATCTTCAACCTGGCGTTGAATCCCTGGGCCGCCGGCGGCGGCGCCATCGGCGCGGCCATTCAATACGGGGTGGCGCGCGGCGTCTTCTCCAACGAGGCCGGCCTGGGTTCGGCGCCCATGGCCCATGCCGCGGCGCGAACCAGTGAGCCGGCGCGCGAGGGACTGGTGGCCATGATGGGCCCGTTCATCGATACCATTGTCATCTGTACCATGACCGCGCTGGTCATCGTGATCATGGGCGCCTGGGGCGACGCACGACCCGACGGCCTGGAAGGCGCGGCCCTGTCGGCCTATGCCTTCGAACAGGGCCTGGGCACTGTTGGCAGCTGGGTGGTCGGCATCGGACTGGTCTTCTTCGCCTATTCGACCATGATCGCCTGGTCTTATTACGGCGATCGCAGCGCCGAGTTCCTGTTCGGCGAACGGGCGGTGATGCCCTATCGCATCGTGTTCACCGTACTGGTGGTGGTCGGCGCCTATGTACCGCTGCAACTGGTCTGGAACTTCGCCGATATCGCCAATATTTTGATGGCCGCTCCCAACCTGATCAGCCTGATCCTGCTGGCCGGGCTGGCGAAAAAACTGTCCGACGATTATTTCAGTCGCATGCCGGGCTGAACGCGCTAGAATGAAAGAATGAATTTGGCCTGCTGTGGCAGCTATCGACAAGGAGATCGACCTATGAACACATTGCAGCTCCTGAAACAGGGATTGCTCCTCAGCCTCGTTGTGGGGCTGGCGGCCTGCGGCGGCAAGACCCAGGTGGAAAGCGATCTGGGCATTCGCGGCGCCCCCGACTGGGTCAACGAAGGCACCCAGTATCTGAACGATCGTGATGGCCGTCTGTTTCACGGGGTCGGCCATGCACCGCCGATGGGTGACAACGCGCTACAGCTGTCCACCGCCGATAACCGGGCCCGGGCCGAAGTCGCGCGGATTCTCAGCTCCTACATGGATGTGGTCAACCGTGATTACAGCGATCACGCCGCCAGTGCCGGACGCTCCGTGAACCGGCAAACTGTTTCGCGACAAATCGATAACCTGACCAAAGTGAACCTGACCGGGGTGAAGATCATCGGCCGCTGGAAGGACGAGGAAACCGGTGATGTCTGGTCCATTGCCGAACTGGATATGGAACAGATGCAGGACACCCTGGACAGGGTCAACGACATGAACGCCGATCTGAAACGCTATATCAGCGATCAGGGCGGGAACATTTTTGATAATCTGGCGCAGGAGAACTGAGTATGCCATCTCGTACGATTCAAACCCTTTCGCTTTTGCTCGCCGGTATAACACTGGTGGCGGGACTTACCGGTTGCGGCACCCGGGTTGAACGACTTGAAGCCGACGAGGTGCGCGATCTCAGCGGTGCCTGGAACGACACCGACTCACGACTGGTCTCCGAAGAGATGATCAATGATATGTTATCGCGCCCGTGGGTCAACGATTTCAAGCGCCGCACCGGTAAGCAGCCGGCAGTCATCGTCGGTACCGTGCGTAATCTGAGCCACGAACACATCAATACCAATACCTTCGTCAACGACATCCAGCGAGAGCTGACCAACTCGGGACGCGTGACTTTCGTCGCCTCGCGCGATGAACGCCAGGAGATCCGCGACGAACGCCTGGATCAGGATATCCACGCCAGTGCTGAAACGCGCAAGGCCATGGGCCAGGAATACGGTGCGGATTTCATGCTCAGCGGCCAGATCAATACCATCATCGACATGGAAGGCCGCACCCAGGTGCGTTATTACCAGGTCGATCTGACCCTGATCAGCCTGGCGGACAACCGCAAGGCCTGGGTCGGTCAAAAGAAGATCAAAAAAGAGGTCGTCAACAGCAAACTGCGATTTTAAACAGCGGGTCAGGACCGACCCATGTTTTCGCGCGTGTTACAGCGCCCATTCCATTACGCCGGCTGTCTATTAGCCGGCGTTCTGCTTTTGTTGCAAGCCGGCTGTGCCAGTTACAGCCACAACTTTGAGCAGGAAATCCAGACTCTCGCCAGCCAGGATCCCGCCGCCGCCCTGGCTACACTGGATAAGCAGCACCATCCCGAACGCAACCGGGTGCTCTATCATCTGAACCGGGCCATGCTGCTGCACATGCTCGGCGACTATGCCGCCAGTAATGACGAGTTCGAACAGGCCAAGCAGGTGATCGAACAATACCAGGCCACCAGCATCAGTGAGGAAGGCGCTGCATTTTTCATTAATGACGGTACCCGGACCTATACCGGCTCATCGCTGGAACAGCTCATGCTGCATGTCTATGCGGCGATCAACTATCTGCTGCAGAACAAGACAGACGCGGCGCGTGTGGAAGCCCTGCAGATCGATGTGCGCCTGCGCCAGCTCCAGGAAGCCGATCCCGACTCCATATTAAGTATCGATCCCTTTGTCCGCTATCTCACCGGCCTGATATACGAGCAACTGGGCGAGATCGATAATGCCATGATTGCCTGGCGCAAGGCCTACAACGCTTATCTGGAACATCAGAAAGCCTACGGGATCAACGTCCCCCGGATACTTAAACAGGATCTGCTGCGTGTCAGTCGGCAACTGGGACTGAACGAAGAGTATGAACACTACCGGCAACGCTTTGAGGTCGAGGCGCGGCAACTCGACCGCGAACAGGCCGAGCTGATCATGCTGTTTCACAAGGATCTGGCACCGATCAAACGCTCGCAGCGTATCGCCCAGGTGGACCCAACCACCGGTTATCTGGTCCATTTTGCCCTGCCCATGTATGAACCGCGCCACAGTCACCTGAGTCATGCCCGGGTCGTGGTCGCCGGACAACGGGTTCGTACCGAACCGATGGAAGATATCAGCGCCATTGCCCTGCGAACCCTGCAGGAGAATATGCCCGCGATTACCGCCCGAGCCCTGGCGCGGGCGGTGGTCAAATACCAGATGTCGCGCCAGGCCGGTGAAAACGATGGCCTGGCCGGACTGTTGATGAATATCGCCGGTGTCGTCTCCGAGCAGGCCGATACGCGCAGCTGGCTCACCCTGCCCGGCGAAATCCAGATGGCGCGTGTCACACTCCCGCCAGGGGACTATAATGTGAGCCTGGAGCTGATCGGAGCGGGTGGCCAGGTGACTCACCACCGGCAACTGGGGCAGGTCAACCTGACACGCGGCAGCAAGCGTTATCTCTCCTATTTATGGTTCCCGGCTTATTCAACGACGAGGCATTAACATGCATAACCCTGCCAGTGTGATTTATCCTGTCATCCTCACAACACTGCTCGCCTTGCTGGGCGGCTGTGCCTCGCCGGATACGGACTCGGACAAGCCGGCGTGGGTCAACGGCAACAGTTCGGTGTACCCGGCCGAGCAGTACCTGATCGGACGGGGACAGGCCGATCATGCAGCTGTCGCCCGGGATCGGGCCCGCGCCGATCTGGCCAAGGTATTTGAAGTCAGCATCAGCGAACAGAGTCGGGACATTACCGAATACAGCCACACCACCGGCAGTGGTGAACAAACCCGGGCCAGCCTGGAATCCGCTATCTCGCGTCAGATCAGCACCCGTACCGATCAGACTCTGTCGCATATCGAAATCGCCGAGATCTGGCAGGACCCCGAATCCGGACGCCACTATGCCCTTGCCGTACTGGATCGACTCAAGGCCGGACAACAGTTGCGCGAAGAGATCCAGCATCTGGACAGCCTGACCGCCGGCGCCATTGACGCGGCCCGCCAGCAAGACAATATTCTGCGCCAACTGGGCGAGGCCAACCGGGCGGTCGAGACCCAGTTGCAACGTCGCGCCCTGCAAAGGCAGCTACAGGTGATCGATCCGGCCGGTGTCGGGGTGCGTAACCGCTATGATCTCGGTCAGCTGCTGCAGGATCGCCACGAACTGGCCCAGCGCATCCGCATCCAGTCCCGTATCCGGCAAGATTCCAGCGGACAGTTAGCGGCCCTCATTGACGGCGCCCTGGCCGAAGCCGGTTTCAGTCAGGTCAGTGACAATGCCAACTTCCGACTCGATGCCTATCTGGATCTGTCGACGTTTCCCGAGCAGAACTGGCACTGGATTCATGGCACCTTGCAGATTGTATTGATCTCGCTGGACGATGACGCCGTGCAAGGCAGCCATCGCTGGGAAGTCAAGCAGGCCGCCAGTCGTCCCTTGCTGGCCCGGCAACGCGCCATGGACAATCTCAATGAACGACTCAACCGCGAGTTGCGCAACATTATCATCGGCTTTGCCGACACCCAATAAAGGCCGTTTATGCCCTTTACCGTCTCATCGCAACTGATTCAACAGCAGGTCGAACAGTGCCTGATCGAAGACATCGGCAGCGGTGATGTCACCGCCGCCCTGTTGCCCGAAGACAAATCAATCAACGCCACAGTGATCAGTCGGCAGTCTGCCGTGCTCGCCGGCTGTAGCTGGTTCGGGGAGGTCTTCCGGCAACTCGATCCTTCCATCGGGATCAACTGGCACTGTGTCGACGGTGATCGCATTGGGGAAGATCAGATTCTCTGCGAACTACAGGGTCCGGTACGACCGGTGGTCACCGGCGAGCGAACCGCGCTCAACTTCTTACAAACCCTCTCCGGCACCGCCACCACCACCCGCCGTTATGTGGACCGCATTACCGGGACCGGCGCCCAGGTGCTGGATACCCGTAAAACCCTGCCCGGACTGCGCCTGGCGCAAAAATACGCGGTCAGTTGCGGGGGTGGCAGCAACCACCGTATCGGTCTGTATGACATGGTGTTGATCAAGGAAAACCATATCATCGCCGCCGGCTCCATACTCAACGCCGTCAAAACCGCCCGGCGCCTGTCGCCGAAGCTTGAGGTCGAAGTGGAAGTCGAAAACCTGGAGCAGCTCGACCAGGCCCTGCAGGCCGGTGTCGAGCGCGTCCTGCTCGACAACATGAGTCTCAAAACACTTAGGCAAGCCGTCACGCTCAACAGCGGCCGGGCCCAACTGGAAGCCTCCGGCGGGATCACCTTTGACAATATTCGCGAGGTTGCCGAAACCGGCGTCGACTTCATCTCCGTCGGCGCCCTGACCAAGGACGTTCAGGCCGTGGATCTGTCGATGCGAATCAAAGAAAATTAGTGCTGAGTGCTGAGTGCTGAGCAGATTGTCATTCCGGCGAACGCCGGAATCCAGCGGTGCCTGCTGTAACCGGGAAGAATAGATCCCGACCGGAGCCGGTGCCGGGATTCAACTGTAGGCCCGATATAGCAAAGCGGTATCGGGCA
>CAYOOC010000035.1:0-29045 GCA_964405505.1 uncultured Thiohalophilus sp. | reverse complement strand
TGCCGTACAGGACTTTACCAAAATTCCCGGCAAGACCAGCAAACGCAAAGCGTTTAGTGAACATATCCTTTTTGTCACTAGAGCTGTCGCTGTCGGTCTGAACACCCGCCTGAATATGATATAGCGCTTTCAGTCCGGCATCGAGTTCATAGCTGCCTTTAAAGCCAACCCGTGAGGCATTACTGTCCTGGCTATCGGTAGACGTACCATCGGCCTTGTCGATGCTGTTTACCGATAAACGAATATCGCCGTAGACCTGATTGGCCGACGCCGGCGATGAAACACATACCGCGGTAAGAACCGCCGCCGCAATAATTTTCAATTCAGATTTCATAATGACTCCCATATATAATTATTTAAAATATTGTTCATTGCTCTGCACTACAAACAGAGATAACCACAGTAAGAGCAAGAGCTGTGCCATACGCAACAACTGTAGGGAGAACCACAACATCAAAGATATAAATCAGACAGATAAAGGGACAGAGTGACGGCAGACCGGCAGCGAACAGATTGTTCAAAGACAATTCACCAAAGAGTTGCCATGACAAAACTGCCAACATGGCAGATATGTCATACTGCCAGGCAGTACGCAAACTGAATTGAAAAAAGGCCGTTTTATAGAACTGGTCTAAAAACGCGGCGAAGTACCGGCACTTATAAAGCAATGATTGCGAGCTGACAGGCGAAATAGTTATTCAAGAGCAGTCGCCAAAGCAAGCAAATTGATCCAGATCAAGAAGCTGTTATGCATAAACCGTTCTCAATCTTTTTTTCAGTATATAAACACATATTGAAATACGGAAAAAATTACCGCTATGTGATCGTTTTATTTATACTGTGTTGCAACACCGCGCAATGAAGTCGGAGATGGTTATGGCGCAAAGACGTGATTTGCCCACGTTGCAGCCTTCCTGCAATCAGCTGATCGATGTATTCCCTGAACCGTTTGTGATAATCGGCCAGGACTACCGGATTCAGGCAGCCAACCGGCATTACCTGGAACAATATCGGGCCAGCGAGGAACAGGTTGTCGGTAATTACTGTTACAAGGTCTCTCATCATTCCGATACGCCCTGTCGCAACCACGGCGAGCATTGCCCACTTGACGAAGTTTTCAGGACCCGGCGTGCCACGCACGTCATTCATGTCCATTATGATTCCGACGGTAACGAAGAAAATGTCCAGTTGCAGGCCACACCCATTCTCGATGATGAAGGTAATGTGGTGGCTATGGGTGAAGCCATCAATCGACTGGGTTCGCCCGACGAGGCAAAACGCAAACTGCTGGGGCACTCCCCTGTCATGGTGCGTTTGACCGAAATTCTGCAACGCGTGGCGCCTACCCAGACTACCGTTTTGTTGCAGGGAGAAAGCGGAGTCGGCAAGGAATGTGTCGCCGAATATATCCATCACCATTCCAGCCGGGGTGAAGGTCCGTTTGTGATTGTCGACAGCACTACACTGGGAGAACATCTGGCGGAAAGCGAATTGTTCGGGCACGAACGGGGGGCCTTCACCAGTGCGGATAAGCGCAAACAGGGACTGATCGAGTCCGCTCATGGCGGCACATTGTTCATCGATGAAATCGGCGAACTCTCCCCTGCCCTGCAAACCAAGCTACTGCGCCTGCTGGAAACCAGCCAGATTCGACGCGTTGGTGCCACTGGCTTTATCGATGTTGATATCAGAATCATTGCCGCCACGCACCGGGATCTGCGGGAAATGGTTCAGCAAAAGCTGTTCCGCGAGGACCTCTATTTTAGACTAACGGCATTCCCCATCTATATCCCGCCGCTGCGCGAACGCAAGGAAGATATTATCGGGCTGGCGGAGTATTTCCTGGCGAAGATTCCTGATAACAGGCACAAACCGCCGCTATCTCCCCAGATCCAGTCCCATCTGCTAAACTATAATTATCCGGGAAATGTGCGGGAATTGCGCAATATCATAGAACGCGCCACCATCCTGGCAAGAAATGAGATCCTGTCGCCGGAACACTTCTCTTTTTTCCACGAAACAGCGCCGCAACAACAAAACTCAGACGAATCAGATGCCCCGATGGCCAGGCATAACAATGTATTACAACGCCGCCGTTCAGAGATTGACAGGGAAGAAATCCTGACTGTTTTGAAAAAACATGCCGGTCATCGTGTCAGTGCCGCCCGTGAGCTGGGCATGAGCGAGCGCACCCTGTACCGTCACCTGCAGAAGATAAAATCAGACTCCGCGACGCCATAATAAAAAAACGCGAGACCGGGAGAGAGTCTCGCGTAAACGGCTTCGAGGAGTTACTTGCTTATAATTATTGACGATGACGCTTATTTGACCGTGGTAAAGCCAAGGTTTGACCAGTTCTGCATCCCGCCGCGGTACCATTTTATCTTGTGTGCCGGATAGCCCATTTTCAAAAGCTGCTTGATGTTGGCCGGTGATTGTCCGCACCACATACCGTTGCAGAACATAACAAGAGTCTTGACATCACTGAAGTCCCAGATACCCGCTTCTATCTGTTTGGCACCAAATTGATTTTCCATAATATCGCTCATCGTGAGCGGATCGGCGCCTTTGGCCGGATTAAGCTTGGTCCAGGGAATGTTGACAGATCCGGGAATCGTCCCTTTTTTGACCCAGCCCGGGGTACGTGAATCGACTACCAGGACGGAATCATCTCCTCGATTATGCAGGCGATCCAGATAGCTCAACATTTCCACTTCCCCGATGGTTTCCACACCCGGTGCCAGCTCGATAGGCTGAATACAAAACGGCGGACATTTACGCGAAGTTTTGGCAAAGTTTTGATCCACCGTGGCCTTCTGGTTCTGATCGCGCTGAATTACGACATCTCGCCCCTCATGATTGACCTTGACCTCGGATAGATCCGGAGTGATTTTCACTGCCAGCTTGTCATTCGCAGCACACGCCACAGACGAGAGACAAAAGATAAGCGTGACAAGAAAATTTCTACCTAATGCGGCTTTCGACATAAAACTCTCCTCATGATGATTATCAGTCTGTTTTATTTGAGTGTTAACAATCTTCTTCCAGATTTTCCATACTTGGTTCTTTTGTTTTTTTCTCCTCTTTAGTTGCCGGTTTTGTTTCCTGTACGGCGTCGGAGACCGGCTGCTCAATCTGAGGGGATTCAGTCACCGCCCCACAAGCACACAACCCAACGCACAAACACGACAGGACTAACGCTTTTATTTTCATCAACATCTCCTGCGGCCGTTGAACAACATATTTATCTGGAAAACTTCTGTAGCAAGCGACATGCCAGTTAGTAAACATCTGTTTTTATTTGTTTTATGCTAATGAGATGCCTGACATGTCCTGTATTTCCTGTCAGGCTGACATGACATTTCTGTCAACCCGGCCGCAGCTCAGTACCGCCGGGTATCAAGTAAACGGATAAATCAAGAAAGGAAAGGTAACGCGAATTGAAGGTGGAGTTTGATGCGATTCAAATCGCCACAGTAATGATACCCGGGAAAGCGTGGCGAATCGTCGACACAGCGATGTGTCCGTAACAGACTATCAGCCGGTTTGTTCGATAAATTCCAGTGCGTTGCCATCCGGATCCCGGCAGAACAATGCACGGCGCCCTGAACGGCTGAGGGTGTAATCAATATTCTGCAGTTCAAGTCTGGATACCAGCTCATCCAGGGAATCAACATTGAATGCGACATGACGATCACGCCCACCATGGACGGGCCTGTCAGCCACCGGATCGGGGTTGGGTAGTTCCAGTAAATGCAATTGTTGCCCCCCAATGCGCAACCAGGCGCCGGGGTAGCCGAGATCGGGACGTGCTTCATCGACAGGCAGGCCCAGAACCTGTTCATAAAATTCGAGCGCGCGCGAGGTATCGCTGACAATTACGCTGACATGATTGATGGAGGTTATATTGCTCATACGATCAGGTCCTTGTCGGGATTTTGCAATTGCCGGCGTGCCGACAACCAGGCGGCGATGACGATCAGTATTCCACCGATCCACTCTTTGGGCAGAATCACCTCTTCGGTCAGCCATTGCGAGGAAACCGCCCCGGCCACCAGTTCAAACAATAAAATCACAGCGGAACGATGCACTGGCATATGGGTAACACCATAGACCACACTAAAGGTCATAATCACCATCATCAACGCCCCGATCAACCAGGCATAACCCGCCACCTGGAAAGAGACTTCCGGCAACCCCATTCCACTGAATAAAATCAAACAACCGGAAACCAGTATCGCTCCGAACCAGGCCACCGAGGTTTTGACCGGTATCGAGACCCGATCGGTAAATCGCACCAGCGAATTGAGAATCGCAAAATTGATCCCGGCCACCAGCGCCAGCCAGTCGCCTTTATCGGCCGGCCAGGGGTGGCCCATCCCCGGATGCCATAACATGACCACCGCGCCAGCGATAGCCACAATCAATACCCCAATCGACAATACATGCAGTTCTTCCTTGAGAAACAGCCAGCCAATCAGGGTTGCCCACAGTGGCGAGAGGTAAAACAACAGCAATACCCGCATGACCTCGCCTTCGAGCATTGCCAGAATGAAGGTGGTGTTGCACGCGCCGCTGGTCAGTGCCATGAATAACAACGGCCAGGGAGCCAGCCCAAGCTGCTGGAAAAAATTCATTCCCTGTCGCCAGAGAATGATAATGACCACCCAGAGGGTGCCGGTATAAATAAAAAAGGTTTGCCACAACCCGGTCAAGCCGAACTGTTCCAGCCAGCGCAATGGAAACCAGAAAATCCCCCACAGGGTGGCGGCCAGCAGCAAACTGAATACCGGTGTAGCCGCGTGCAATTTGGCGGCCCGGTCTGAATCCCCTATACTACCCATCTTTTGTTCCTGCTGGTTTCAATCCAACCTGTTTAGACAACCCATAGTATGAATCCGGAACTCGATAAATTACACCCCTACCCATTTGAAAAGCTCGCGCAGCTTAAAAGCGGCGTAACACCCCCGGCGCATCTGGAACATATCGCCCTGTCCATTGGCGAACCCAAACATACTGCGCCGGCATTTGTACTGGATGTGATACGCGATGCCCTGCCGACACTGGCCAGCTATCCCCTGACCCGCGGCAGTGTGGCGTTACGCGAGGCGATCGCCGGGTGGCTTATTAAACGCTTTCAGTTAGCACATAACAGCCTGGACATAGAGCGGCAGATTCTGCCGGTTAACGGCACCCGTGAGGCACTGTTTGCCTTCGCCCAGACGGTCGTGGATCGCACGCGCGATCCGCTGGTGCTCATGCCCAATCCTTTTTACCAGATCTACGAAGGGGCGGCCCTGCTGGCCGGTGCCGAGCCCGGTTATCTCAACTGCGACGCCGGTAACGGCTTTATCCCCGACTTTGCAGCTGTCAGCGAGCGAACCTGGCAGCGTTGTCAGTTGCTCTATTTGTGCTCACCGGGTAATCCGACCGGCGCGGTACTGGATCAGGAGACGCTAACCAGGCTGATGGAGCTGGCCGAACGCCATGACTTTATTATTGCCGCTGACGAATGTTACTCGGAAATCTATTTCGATGAATCAACACCGCCCGTCGGTCTGCTACAGGCCGCGGCCGCGGCCGGGAATGAACAGTTCAGGCGCTGCGTGGTATTCCACAGCCTGTCCAAGCGTTCCAACCTGCCCGGCCTGCGCTCGGGCTTTGTCGCCGGCGATGCGGCGATTCTCGATAAGTTTCATCGTTATCGCACCTATCACGGCTGCGCCATGCCACCCCATCACCAGCTGGCCAGCATGGCTGCCTGGGCCGATGAACAGCATGTGGAGCAAAACCGGGAACTGTATCGGCAGAAATTCGATGCGATCCTGTCAATTCTGCAGCCGGTCCTGAACGTCGAACGGCCCGCCGCCGGCTTTTACCTGTGGCCGCAAACGCCCGGTGATGACAGGGATTTCGCCCGTCGCCTGTATGGCGAACAGAACGTCACGGTGCTACCGGGTCAGTACCTGTCACGCGACAACGATCCGGGGAACCCCGGGCGCAAGCGGGTCCGTATGGCCCTGGTTGCCGGGCTGGATGAATGCGTGCAGGCCGCCGAACGCATAAAAAACCTGATCGAGCAGTGGTGAAAAGCTGCGTGAACGGGCCCGGCCCGGTATAATCGCCCCCTGTTGTGGCCAGGCGGCCAACCCAGCGAATCAAGAATGCGGAGAATTTCATGAGTGACATCATTAACATCATCGACAACGCCTTCGAAAACCGTGCCGATATTACCCCGCGCAGCGTGGATACGATCGTCAAGGAAGCGGTCAGCGAAGCCATTGCCCTGCTTGACAAGGGCGAAGCCCGGGTTGCCGAACAAAAAGATGGCGGCTGGGTCGTTAACGAATGGCTGAAAAAGGCCGTGCTGCTTTCGTTCCGTATCCACGACAATGAATTCATGAAAGGCGGCTTCACCAATTACTTCGATAAGGTGCCGGCCAAATACAGCGACTATAACTCACGCGACTTTCGGGCCGACGGCGTGCGCGTGGTCCCGCCGGCCACCGTGCGGCGCGGTGCCTATATCGCGCCCAGCGTGGTGCTGATGCCCTCGTATGTGAATATTGGTGCGTATGTCGATTCCGGCACCATGGTCGATACCTGGGCCACGGTCGGTTCCTGTGCCCAGATTGGCAAAAACGTGCATCTGTCCGGCGGCGTCGGTATCGGCGGCGTGCTCGAACCGTTGCAGGCCGCGCCCACCATCATCGAGGACAACTGCTTTATCGGGGCCCGTTCCGAGGTGGTCGAAGGGGTGATTGTCGAAGAGGGTTCGGTCATCTCCATGGGGGTCTACCTCGGACAAAGTACCCGCATCTACAACCGCGAAACCGATGAAATCACCTACGGACGTATCCCGGCCGGTTCCGTGGTGGTTTCCGGTAACCTGCCCTCAAAAGATGGCAAGTACAGTCTTTATTGCGCGGTCATCGTCAAACAGGTAGACGAAAAAACCCGCGGCAAGGTCGGTCTCAACGAACTGCTGCGTGATATCTGAGCACCTCGTGCTGATCCTGTACGGCATAAAAAACTGCGACACGGTCAAAAAGGCCCGTCGCTGGCTGGAGGAACATGAAATCGATTACACCTTTCATGACTTCCGCCAGGACGGCCTGGATCGTGCCAGGCTCGATGACTGGGCCAAACAGCTCGGCTGGGAGGCGCTACTCAACCGGCGCAGTACGACCTGGCGCCAGCTGGACAAAAGCCAGCAGGCTAATCTCGACCAACACACCGCCGTGTCCCTGATGGCAACCCATCCCACCCTGATTCGCCGTCCGGTGCTGGACACCGGCCAGCAACTCGTGATCGGCTTTAGAAAAGATAACTACTTGAAATTATTAAAATAAAAAACCTCTTCCCTAAACGGTTAATTTTATAAGGTTTTTGCCGATATACTCTTAATATTCGGACAAAACCGACACAATAAACCAACCGTAGTAACCGGACAAATGCCTAAAGCTTTTACCGCGTTATTAACAACGCGTCGCCGCTATACTTTATACCTGCTGATTCTGGCAACCGGCCTGCTTGGCGGATGTGAGCGCGACTCGGCGCCTGTCTACGAACCAAAATACAGCGAAACCGCGCCGGCCAGGGATCCGCTTTATCTGTTTGGCGTTCACCCCCTGCACAATCCAAATCGACTTTACCTCACATTCGGACCGCTGGTGGATTATCTCAACCAGCATATCGATGGTGTACGCTTCAAGCTGGAAGCATCGCGTAATTATGCGGCTTATGACAAAAAGCTCTATTCCGGACGATTCCATTTTGCCCTGCCCAACCCCTACCAGACGGTCAATTCACTACGGCATAACTATCATGTGTTCGGCAAAATGGCCGACGATCACAACTTCCGCGGGATTATTCTAGCCCGCAAGGACCGGCACATTCGCAAGGTAAAACAGTTAAAAGGCCAGGCCGTCAGCTTCCCCGCGCCGACCGCGCTTGCAGCGACAATGATGCCGCAGTTCTACCTGCAAACGCACGGCCTGAATGTTATGCAGGATATCAACATTCGTTACGTCGGCTCGCAGGAATCCTCGATCATGAACGTCTATCTGGGTAACACCATTGCCGGCGCGACCTGGCCACCTCCATGGCGGGCACTCAGCAAGGAACGTCCTGAACTGGCCCGGGAACTGGAGATAGTCTGGCGTACCGAACCCTTGCCCAACAATGGACTGGTTGTACGCAACGACATAGATCTGAAACTCGTCGAGCAGGTTTCCGGGTTGTTGTTCAAACTACATACCCACACACAAGGTTTGAAAATTCTCGATGAAATCGAACTAAGCAAGTTCGAACCAGCAAGTGACGATACATACAAGCCCGTTGTTGAGTTCCTGGATAAATTTCATAACCAGGTAAGGTCAATTCACTGATATGGCCAACCTTACCAAAACAGCCAGAAAATTCTGGACAGCTTCCATACGTCGACAGTTAATGCTGGGAATTGCGCTCGTACATGCTGTATTAATGTCCATCTTTGTCTATGATCTGGTTGAACGGCAAAGCAATTTTTTACATCAACAAAGTATCGACCAGGCCAGAAGTCTGGCTCGCAGCCTGGCCGCCAACAGTACCTCCTGGGTGCTTTCCAATGACGTTATCGGCCTGGAAGAAATTATCAGCAGCCAGTCAACCTACCCGATGCTGAAATATGCCATGGTTATCAGCCCCGATGGCCGGGTTCTAGGGCATACTGACATGGATAAAACCGGACTCTATCTGGCGGATAACGTCAGCAAACGACTACAGAAGAGCACCGACCTGCAGATTCTGGTAGACAGTAATCGCCTTGTGGATATTGCAGCTCCGGTGATCACCAACGGGAACCTCATTGGCTGGGCGCGTATCGGCCTGAGCCAGGAACGTATCAGTGAAGGCCTGCAAATTGTGACGATGAACGGCCTGATCTATACCTTTATTGCCATTGCCGTCGGGACACTGTTTGCCTATCTCATGGCCCGCGGATTGACCGCCGGACTGCGCCAACTGCTTGGCGTCGCCGAAGGAATCACTCATGGCCAGCGCCATGTCCGCACCAGCATCGAGCGCCATGACGAACTGGGCCAACTGGCCCGGGATTTTAACCAGATGCTGGACACACTCAATGAGAATGAGTTCAAAATCTGGCTGGCGCAGGAAAAACTGGCCGAAAGCGAGGAACGCTTCAATCTGGCCATGCAGGGAACCAACGATGGCCTGTGGGACTGGGATATCTACTCCAACACGGTCTATTACTCCCCACGCTGGAAACAGATGCTGGGCTATGATGAGAATGAAATTGCCGAATCACTGGATGAGTGGACCAGTCGCATTCACCCGGATGACCAGCCCAGCGTGGAACAGCATATTCAGAATTACCTGGACGGGACCATCGGACATTTCGAACAAATTATGCGCATGCGGCATCGGGATGGTGAGTACCGCTGGCACTTGGAACGCGGAATAGCCGTCCGGGACAAGAACGGCAAGGCTTATCGGCTGGTGGGAACCAGTACCGATATTACCCGGCAAAAAGAGATCGAACGTCAACTGTTCGATGAAAAAGAGCGTGCCATGATTACCCTGCACTCGATCGGCGATGGCGTCATTACGACCGACGAACAGGGTCGCATCAATTTCTTGAACCCGGTTGCAGAAAATATTATTGCCTATCGCACCGATGAGGTACTGGGCAAGCGACTCCATGAAATCATCACTCTGAAAAATGAGGAAACCGGTGACCCTGTTCAAAACCCGATTCGTCGTTGCCTGGATCAGGGCGTCGTGATCGACCTCGACCCGGAGACCCTGCTGGTCAATCATCGGGGCGCCGAGCATGCCATCGAAGATTCCGCCGCACCGATACGCGATCAGGAAGGACGACTCATCGGTGCGATCATGGTTTTCCATGATGTCGCCGTCGCCCGTCAATTGACTCGCGAAATGAGCTGGCAGGCCAGTCATGACGTTCTGACCGGACTGTACAACCGGGGCGAACTGGAAAACCGGCTGAAGAAAATGCTAGCCAGTGCTCAGCATGAAGGCGAAGTGCACACATTTTTGTATCTGGATCTTGATCAGTTCAAGGTGGTTAACGACACCAGTGGTCATATCGCCGGTGATGAGTTACTGAAACAACTCGCATTTCTGCTACAGCAGCAAATCCGTGAAACCGATACGCTGGCCAGACTCGGTGGCGATGAATTCGGTGTTTTGCTGAGTCATTGCAACAAGGAAAAGGCACAAGAGATCGCCAACAAGCTGCGTACCACGGTCAATGACTTCCGTTTCGTCTGGAAGGACAAGGTCTTTGATACCGGTGTCAGTATCGGTATCATCGAAATAAATGCCCAGAGCCACGATGTCGCCGGCATACTCAGTTCCGCGGATATCGCCTGCTATGCAGCCAAGGACCTGGGGCGCAACCGGATCCACGTCTACCAGCCGGATGATGAAGAACTGGCTCAACGCCACAGCGAGATGCAGTGGGTCACGCACATCAAACAGGCGCTGGAGGAAGACCGCTTTGTGTTGCATGCCCAGTCGATTGTCCCGGTCACAACAGATTCAGGATATCGAGAGCACAAGGAAATCTTGGTCAGGATGCTCGATGCGGACAACAATATCATACCACCATTCACCTTCATACCGTCCGCCGAACGCTACAACCTGATGCCAGCCATCGACAAATGGGTTATCGACCATGCATTTTTATATCTCCAGAAACACCCGACATTGATCACCATCAATATCTCCGGCAACAGTCTTGGGGATAATGATTTTCTGTTCCATGTCAAATATAAATTGCACGAATATCAAATCGAAGCCTCCAATATTTGTTTCGAAATCACGGAAACTTCCGCCATCACCCACCTGGCTACTGCAGAGCATTTTATCCGCGAACTGAAAAAACTCGGCTGCCGTTTTGCACTGGATGATTTCGGCAGCGGACTGAGTTCCTTTACCTATCTCAAGAATCTTTCCGTGGATTACCTGAAAATCGATGGCAGCTTTGTCAGGGAAATCAACGACAATCCGATCGATTACGTCATGGTCAAGGCGATCAACGAAGTTGGTCATGCCATGGGCATAACGACCATCGCAGAATTTGTCGAGAATGAAGAGATTCTCAAGACCCTGCGCACCATCGGGGTTGATTTTGCCCAGGGATATGGGATCGATAAGCCCTCCCCCCTCGGCGACTGACCCCTGCGTTTTCAGGCCATCTTGTATATAATGTTCTTTCGATAAACTACCGGTCAATGCAATGTCTGCCACACTGGAACTTGCCAGGGCACTGATCGCCCGTCCTTCCGTCACGCCCGAAGATGCCGGCTGCCAGCCGTTGCTGGGTGAACGTCTCAAGGCGCTCGGTTTTCAACTCGAACCGATGCGCTTTGGCGAAGTGGACAATCTCTGGGCACGGCGCGGTGATCAGCGCCCGCTGTTCGTGTTTGCCGGGCATACTGACGTGGTGCCCACCGGTCCCGAAGCGAACTGGCAATTCCCGCCCTTTACGCCCACCGAGCATGACGGGCAACTCTATGGCCGTGGCGCCGCAGATATGAAAAGTTCCATCGCCGCCATGCTGACCGCCTGCGAGCGCTTCGTGCAAAAACACCCCGAACATGCCGGCTCTATTGGCTTTTTGATCACCAGTGACGAAGAAGGCCCCTCGATCAACGGCACCGTCAAAGTCGTCGAGGCCCTGCAACAACGCCAGGAGAAAATCGACTGGTGTCTGGTCGGTGAGCCTTCCAGCACCGACAGGGTGGGCGATGTGATCAAAAACGGGCGCCGGGGTTCGCTCGGGGCGGTTCTCACCGTGCGCGGCAAGCAGGGGCATGTCGCCTACCCGCATCTGGCGAAAAATCCGCTGCACCTGTTTGCCCCGGCCCTGCAGGAGCTGGTCAACAGCGAATGGGATCAGGGTAACGATCACTTCCCGCCCACGACGTTCCAGATCAGCAATATCAACGCCGGCACCGGCGCCAACAATGTTATCCCCGGCGAGCTGGAGGTCCAGTTCAACTTCCGCTTTTCCACCGAGGTCACCGACGCCGAGTTACGCCGGCGCGTCGAAACGATCCTCGACCAGCATGGTCTCGATTACAAGATCGACTGGACACTCTCCGGTCAGCCTTTTCTGACGCCAGAGGGGGAACTGGTCGCCGCGACTCAAAAAGCGATCGCATCCGTGGCCGGTTATCCCACCCAACTGTCGACCGCCGGCGGCACGTCCGACGGCCGGTTCATCGCTCCCACCGGCGCCCAGGTACTCGAACTCGGCCCCCTCAACGCCACCATCCACCAGATCGACGAACATACCGACATCGCCGAACTCGACACCCTCTCCGCCATCTACGAACAGATCCTCCTCAACCTGCTGGTCAATGATAAATAGGAAGGCTCTGGAAAATAACGCAAAGGACGCGAAGGCGCGAAGTACGCAAAGAAAGATATCTGTCTAATCCGTAACCAGGACCGTGGACCACTCTTATTCCGGCGTTATTTCAAAATTGTGTTCGTCGAGAGGTCACAAACTTTAACCACAATATTTCCTTCGTGTCTTCGTGATTAGATAATAAAAATCAGGATCCCTCAGCGTTCTTTGCGCCTTTGCGTCCTTTGCGTTCCTTCCACGAATATAACTAGTAGAACACAATCCGTTCGATGGTGTTGATGACGTCATTTTCGAGTTCGGTGGCGACTTTTCTGGCGGGGCTGTTGGCGGCAACGGCGGAGGGGCGGATGAACAGCATGGTGGTCATGCCGTCCTTGTAGGTAAAGGTCAGGTGCAGTGGTGACAGTGCCAGCAATTCGGGATCGACATTGCTGATCTGGTTGACGTACCAGGCATTGCTGAAGATCAGGCTGCGAATTTCCTCGAGCTGGTTCTTATTGTAATCATCGCCCCAGCGCTGGGCGAAGTGTTGCAGGTTATTCCCGATATTGGGTTCAAACAGCACAAAATAGCCGCCGTTTTCCATGGCGGTGAACACCTTGCTGTAGACTTCCGGTAACGGCTTTTTGACTTTTTTGACATACACGCGCGCATCGCTCTGCGCCTTGTCTGCTGTTTCCTGAGCGTTGATCGGGGCGCCGGTAAAAAACAGGCACAGCGCCAGTAACGGGAAAATGATCCGGGTGGGTAAGGTTGTCATCACGGCGTCCCTCTTCGATTTAACAGGCATCCTGTGGAAGAAGCGGCAAGCCTAGCAAGGCCGCGGGATCGGCTCAAGTCAGCCGGTCACCTTGTTACGCAAATAGACCGGTTCGGCCGCCTCCACCGCCACGGCCTGATTGGCACTGGCAGCGGCCAGTTCGACGAGATATTCGGCACGGGGATAATACAGAAGTTCATCCTCGATGAGTCGGGGATAACCGGCCTGGCGCAAAGCCTCGCTAGCGGCACTGACCCCGCTGCCGATCAGCTGGCAGTTTTCACAGGCAGGCAGCGACGCCAGGGGCCCAACTGCCTCCTCGCCCTGCAATTGCATCAGTTCGCCCTGCAAGTGGTATACGCCCCCGTAGAGCTCGTGCATTCGCGCGTCGATCAGGCTCAGAACCTGCTGCGCGCCATGTACCCGGTACGCCGACTGGGCCAGGGCCGCCAGGCTGGAGATGCCCCGCACCGGCAACCCGGTCGCAAAAGCCAGGCCCTGCAACACACTCATGGTCACCCGGATACCGGTAAAGGAGCCCGGACCCTGATCGAAGGCGATGAGATCCAGATCCGTCAGCCTCAGATCCGCCGCGTGCAACAGTTCATCCACCATGGGCAGGATCAGGCGGGTATGTTCGCGCGGCGCCACCGCATAGCGCTGTTGTATCTCACCGTCGATCCACAGTGCCGCCGAACAGGCTTCGGTCACCGCGTCCAGGGCCAGGATCTTCATGCCGGCGCCGCCTGTTTCTGTCGCTGTTTGAAAAACTCACGCACCTGTTGCAGGGAACGGGTCTGTGGCATGGGCGGCAGGGATTGTAAAAAGACCCTGCCATACGGTTTATTGTGCAGACGGGGATCACAGATCATCAGCAGGCCGTAATCGTTGACATCACGAATCAATCGTCCCGCGCCCTGTTTGAGCGTGATCACCGCCGCTGGCAGCTGAAAGTTCATAAACGCATTGATGCCCTGTTTTTGTAACGCCTCGATCCGGGCCTGCAGGACCGGATCGCCCGGCGAGGCAAACGGCAGCTTGTCGATAATCACACAGGAGAGCGCCTCCCCGCGCACATCAACGCCTTCCCAGAAACTGCTCGTGCCGAGCAACACGCCGTTGCCGGCGCGCCGAAACTGCTCCAGTAACATATCGCGCGGCGCCTCGCCCTGCACAAACAACGGCCACGGCAGCCGGTCGCGCAGCAGGCCGGCCGCCTCCTGCAGGGCGCGATGACTGGTAAACAGCATGAACGCCCGCCCCCCGGTGACCGACAGCACCTGCCGGGCCTGTTCGACCACACTGGCCGTGTAATCCGGCGCGTTCGGTGCCGGCATCGCCTGGGGCAGATACAACAGCGTCTGGCTCGCAAAATCGAACGGACTGTCCCAGCGCGCGGTGGCGGCCTCTTCCAGCCCCAGTCGCTGCTGATAATGATCGAAGCGGTCGGCCACGGCCAGCGTCGCCGAGGTGAAGATCCAGCTGGCCGACGAAGCCGTCAGTTGCTCGCGAAAATTGCCGGCGATATCCAGCGGGGTCAGATGCAGGGTAAAGCTGCGCGGATGGACCTCGTACCAGTGAATATCATCACTGTCGTGCACGGCCGTGAGTAATTCGAAGCGCTCGGCCAGCTCCCGCGCCCGTTGATAACATTTATCCAGCGCCTTGCTGCGCGGCGCGCAGGGTTCCAGGGCACTTTGCAGCGCAGCGAGTTGCTGGTTGATCTGCGCGGTGACTTCCTGCATGTCGGCGCGCCTGGCCAGTTCCTTCCAGTTACCGCGCTGCCCCGGCTGCTTGAACAGCAGGCGCATGTCGCGCACGGCCTTCTCCAGTTGATCGGCCGCGCGCGTCACTTCCCGGTCTTCGTTAATCTCGTTGATATATTCGTCGCGACTGTCGCGCGCCAGTTCCAGCAGCTGGTTGGCACTCAGGGCGGTACCAAAAAAACCGGAGGCCACCTCCGGCAGTTGATGCGCCTCGTCGATAATAAATGCCTCGGCCGAGGGCAACAGCTCGCCAAAACCGGTCTCACGCAGGGCCATGTCGGCAAACAGCAGATGATGATTGATCACCACCACATCGGCCCCCTGCGCCTCGCGTCGCGCCTCCACCAGATGACAGCGATCGAAATAATCACACTCCTGCCCCAGGCAGTTGTCGGCGGTGGAGGTCACCTTGGCCCAGATCATGTCCTGCTCGTCCACCTCGGGCAGTTCGGCGATATCGCCACGGCGGGTCCGACCGGCCCAGTCGCGAATGCGTTGCAGTTTTTTCATCTCGGCCGGGTTCTGGGTGGCCGTCTCCTCCGCCAGTTGCAGGCGATGCAGGCACAGGTAATTGCTGCGGCCCTTTAACAACGCCACGCTCACCGGCACCTGCAGGGCCTGGCGAACCACCGGCAGATCGCGATGAAACAGCTGATCCTGCAGATTGCGCGTGCCGGTGGAGACCACCACCTTGCGCCCCGACAACAACGCCGGCACCAGATAGGCAAAGGTCTTGCCGGTGCCCGTCCCCGCCTCGACGATCAGGTGATGGCCGTCCTGCAACGCCTCGGCGACCGCCCCGGCCATGGCCTGTTGCTCGGCACGCGGGGCAAAGCCGTCCACCTCGCGGGCAAACGGGCCATATTGGCCGAGAATCTCGTCGGGGCTATCCACAGGGTATCGTTACTCAGGGTTATTGTTCGGGATCCCGGGAGACGCGTTCGAGCCGCCCCTCCTCCCGGGTCCAGACCAGCCGGGCAATATTGCGAAAACGGGCAACCGACATGGCACCCCGTTTGTTGCGCGAGCTGTCGTGCAAAGCTTCCAGCACCTCGTCGCGCCAGGCCTGATAGATTTCGAAACTGTCGAAGTCCTCATCCATCAGCACCAGCACTACGGCATCCCAGTCCTGTTCCAGCTTGAGCTGGCCGATGCGCTGGCCCGATTTGCTTTCATCGAAGATCGCCCGGCCTTTGATCTGGATACGCTGTTCGCGTCCGTCACGACTGACAGCATCGTAACCGGCCGCTTCCTGCTCGCAGGGCTCCAGGTCCAGATGCACACAGGCATCGTGCTTGGCAATTTCGCTGCTGATCGGCAGCGATTTGCCGGTGGCACGGCGGTACTCGGCGGCCAGCCGGCGCGCTTCACTGATCAGTTTATCAACGGCAAAAACAGACACACCGGCCACCCGCTTACAGAAGATGCCGCCATTGTAACGCACTCTGTCGCGCTTGGGGCGGATACGCACCGGCGGCCCCTCACGTGTGGGTTCGATAAAAAAGCAGGTCAAGATAGCAATACAGGAAGCGGCGCGGGCCGTGCCGATCAAACCCGGCTAGCGGACAATCTATTCAGTACCCGTTGGCCAGCGCCCTGGCGCGTTGATCGGCCTCCCGGGCGCCGGACTCATCCCCCGCCCGCTGACGGGCATGGGCAATGATGCGCCAGTTGTCCGCCTGCAACTGTCGATTATCGCGTCGATCCAGGCTGTTGGATTTGGCCGCCAGCCCGGCCGCCTCCTCCAGTCGCCCCTGGTGTAAACGCAGTTTGGCCATGTAGTACCACAACACGGCATTGCGCGGCTCAATCCGCAGCGCACGCTCCAGGCGCGCTTCGGCGACGGCCAGTTCGCCCTGGCGCGCGGCCTGGTTGGCCTGCTCGAGCAGCGCCAGAACCGGCCGGCTGGTACCGGTGTCGGGTCGCACCTGGGTGGCGGGCTGTTCCCCAACCTCCAGCCCCGGTCCCGAATCCGGGGCGCTGGCACAGGCCCCCAGCAGTGCGATCAGCAGGAATAACGACAGCGATCGGATCATGTTCATTGAAACAGCCCCTTGAACCAGTTAAACGGATTACTCGATTTACGGCGCTCGCCACCGCCGGCGCAGTCACTTTTTTGCCGGGGCGCGGTGCCCTTGATAAAGGCCAGATAGGCCGCCCCGGGACACCCCTGCTCGCTGATCTGACCGTTGCGCGGATCGATCCAGTGATACTCGAGCGCCTTGCCCGGCACCGGTTCCAGCGGCTGACCCGGCAGGTCGGCAAAAATCTCGCCCCAGACGCGCAACGCACCGCTGGCGCCGGTCAGGCCGGTGGGCTGGTTGTCATCCCGTCCCAGCCAGACCACGCCCAGGTGGCTCGCATTGAAACCGGCGAACCAGCTGTCACGCAAATCGTCGGTGGTACCGGTCTTGCCCGCCACGCGCAAGCCTGGCGGCAACTGAGCCGACAGCGCCCGTGCGGTACCGAGGCGCGGCACCTCCTGCAGGGCACTGTTGAGTACCTGAACCGTCTGGCTGTCCAGGGTATGTTCCACCTTGACCGGATAGCGACGCAGCGGCTCACCGTCGGCGGCAAGCACCTCGCGAATCACCCGCAGGGGGCTGCGAAAACCGCCGGCGGCCAGGGTCTGATACATTCCGGCCACTTCATAAGGGGTGAAATTGACCGCGCCGAGCAACATGGATGGATAGGCCGGGATATCGCGCGTCGCGCCGAGCCGGCGCAGGGTGGTGGCGATCGGCTCGAACCCCAGGGCCATACCAAGGCGCACGGTCGCCTGGTTATAGGAATTGATCAGCGCGGTGAACAGCGGGATCTGGCCGTGCGATTCGCCGCTGTAGTTTTGCGGGGACCAGCGCGTCCCGTTGTCCGCCTGCAGGGTGATCGGCGAATCGTCGATCAACGTGGCCAGGGTGTAGGTTTGTGGTTGTGCCAGTGCCGTCAGATAGACCGCCGGCTTGATCAACGAGCCAATCGGACGACTGGCATCCAGCGCCCGATTGAAGCCGGCAAAACGGGCGTTGCGATCCCCGACCAGGGCCAGGATCTCACCCCCGCTGGCACTGGTGATCACCACCGCACCCTGTAACGACCCCGACAGATTGCGCTGTTGATCCAGCCGGGTAATCTGCCGGCTCAGGCTCTGCTCCGCTTGCTGCTGGATGGCCGGATCCAGCGTGGTGAAAATCTGCAGTCCTTCGGAAGTGAGATCCTGCTGACGATACTGTTCGCGCAATTGCCGGCGCACCAGGTCCATGAAAGCGGGATGATCGGAGATCGCCCCCGGTTTGCCGGAGACGACCCCCAGCGGTGCCTGCCGCGCCTGTTGCGCACTGGCCGGATCGAGCCCGCCGTCCTGTTCCAGGATATCGATGATCCGGTTGCGACGGGCCAGCAAACGTTGCCCATGGCGCTCGGGATGATAATAGGAAGGGCCTCGCGCCAGCGCCACGAGGGTGGCGATCTCGTTCGCCTCCAATCTCGCCAGCGGTTTGTCGAAATAAAACCGGGCGGCCAGGCCAAAACCGTGAATCGCACGATCACCGTCCTGGCCCAGGTAAATTTCGTTGATATAGGCTTCGAGGATCTCGGTCTTGGGATAATGCCAGTCCAGCAGCAAGGCCATGACCGCCTCGTTGGCCTTGCGCCACAGGGTACGTTCATTGGTCAAAAAGAAGTTTTTCACCAGTTGCTGGGTGAGTGTGCTCCCACCCTGGACGGTTCGCCCGGCCTTCAGGTTGGCCAGCAAAGCCCGGGCGATCGCCCGGGGATCGAGTCCCCAGTGATCGTAAAACTGGCGATCCTCTACCGCCACCAGCGCCTGCTGCAGCAAGGGGGGCACATCGAGCAGACGCACCAGCACCCGCTCCTCGCGGTGATGCGGATAGATGCCGCCAATAGCCGGCGGCTCAAGACGCAGCAGGTTTAACTCGCCGCCGTATTGATCCTGCAGGCGCGTGATGGTCCCGTTATCGAACTGCACCATCACCTGTCGCGAAGGCTCGCGGCCATCCCAGAACTGAAATGCCCGGGTGGTAAAACGCAGTCGATTGCCCAGGTGGGTGTAATTCCCTGCCGCCCGGCTGGCGGCGTTGTCCCGATAACCGAGTAACTTCAGTTCCCGCTCCAGTTGTGCCGGCGCCAGGGCCTGGCCCGGATAAATCTCCAGGGCGCGCGCATAGACCTTCGCCGGTAACGCCCAGCGCTTGCCTTCGAAATGCGTGCGAATGGTGAAATCGAGATAGGCCCCATAGCCGACCAGAACGACCAGCAGCCCGGCGAACAGATAGCGCCAGCGAAAACGCCGTGGCGTTTTACGCGCAGCGCCCTTGCGCGATCGGTTGGGCCGGGAGGCACGTTTACGGCGTGGGGCGACAGATTTACGACGTGGCATAAGCGACTAACAACCCGAACAGGCTCCTTCGATCCGTGCACGCAAGCGGCCCGAATACCCAAAGGACTCAGTATAAAGCATCTATTAAGGGAAGGTCTGTGATGCGATGGCCGAAGGCGGTGCTTTGTGCTTGCCGTCAGACGACCAGATCCAGGGGAGACTGATGCGTTGCCGTCTCCCGGGGGGCGGCCGACGCATTGAGCCGCTTGCCCTGTTCGGGGGCATAGGTGCGGGCAATTTTTTCGCGCATCAGATTGCTGCGCGCCTGCTCGGTATCGGTAACCGGGGCGTGAGTGGGCCCCACCCGGACCAGGCGGCCGTCCAGCCGACGTTCGGGACGCCACAGTTCCTGATTCCGGGAAGCGCGCGTCGTCTCGGCTGCGCGCTGACGGGCCTCGGCCTGTTGCAGCTGCTCCTGCATATCCCGGCCCTGATCGCGACGCTGCTGATCGGAGCCGCGCGCCGGATTCACCTGGCGCGGGAACAGAGTGTGTTGGAGGCTGTTGATATCCATACATTTTCTATTTTAGCGCAAAAAATGCTCAATTGAGCAGGTAGTCGGCCGCTAATTTGAATTCGGGCACACAAAACCGACACATGTCACATTTTTCAAAATACGTTAAAAATCGCTTTGAAGTCTCTGATTATGCTGAAAATAATTGACCGTTGCGGCCGGATAGGCTAAAAACAGGGTCAGGAGAGTGGTGATGCGAAACCGAGACTCACAACCTGCCCTGCGGAGCGGACCGCGTGCCCTGCTGCTGGTGACACTGGCGCTGTCGATACTGTCCGGCTGCGGTATGTCGCTGCATCGCAGCGTCGACAGCGGCGCCGATCGAACAAAAGTCGTGGAAATTGCCCGCGAGCTGCTCGGCACGCCCTATCGCTACGGGGGCGAATCGCCCCGCCACGGTTTCGATTGCAGCGGCCTCGTCCAGTATGCCTATCAGCAGGCCGGCCTCGAGATCGCCCGCACCACCGGCCAGCAATACCGCCAGGTACAGGCCATTCCCAGCCGCTTCCTGCGGCCCGGGGATCTGGTCTTCTTCAGCACCAAATACAACCGCTTCGTTTCCCACGTCGGGATCTACCTGGGCAACAACCGCTTTATCCACGCCCCATCCAGCGGCAAAACCGTCAGTGTCGCCAACATGCGCGATCCCTACTGGCGCCGCCACTTCGCCTCGGCCGGACGACTGTAAATAATTTTTAATGATGAATTTTAAATTTTGAATTGCGGACAGGCATTTAATTCAAAATTCAACACTAAAAATTCAATATTGTCATATGTCTCCGCGTCCTCCGCGATCAATTTTGCATGTCGATAAAAGCGTGTGAGATTAAAGCGGCTGAAACCGGTTCAATGCAGACTCAGGCCTTGCGGGATTTGTACGCCTCGGCCTCGACGAACACGTTAAAGAGTGTTTTGTCGAGTTGCCCCGCTTTCACCTGATCGTCGATGATCGTCAGGGCCTGTTCGGAGTTGACGCCGTCGCGATAGGGTCGATCGCCGGCGGTCAGGGCGTCGTAGATGTCGGCGATGGTCATGATGCGCGCGGGCAACGGGATCGCCTCGGCCTGCAGGCCACGGGGATAGCCAGTGCCATCCAGTTTTTCATGATGGGCGTGGGCAATATCCGGAATGCCGGCAAATTTCTCGGTCCAGGGAATCAGGCGCAGAAAATCAAAGGTGTGACTGACATGGGATTCGATCTCGCGCCGCTCCTCCGGGTTGAGGCTGCCCCGGGCATGGCTGAGTACCGAAAACTCGAAGGAATCCAGCAGGGGCAACGGTTCATCGTGCACATCCCGGAACCGGTAATCGGCAATCTGCGACAGCTGCCCCTCGTACTGGCCGGGATCGACGTTCGGTTCGCTGGCGGCCATAATGGCCTCGAAGAAACAGTTTAATTCGGCGATCTGTTGCTGTAACCCGGCCTCTTTTTCCTCCTTCAATCGATTGAAGGAGGGGGTATCCAGTTCCTCCCGGCTTTGTCGCTCCACCAGCTCCTGATAGACCTGCCGTTCAAGGCAGGCCCGCGCATAGCGAAAACGCTGGCGCAGCAGGCGGATTTCGTGCGGATAGAGTCGCTTGGCCTTGGTCAGCACATGTTCGCGCACGCCAACCTTGCCAAAATCGTGCAACAGGGCCGCGTAACGCAGTTCCTGCAACTGGTCTCGATTGAAACGAATGGTGCGCAAGGCGGCCTCGCTACTTTGATCCACCGCTCGCGCCAGGTTTTCAGTGTATTCCGCGACCCTGAAAGAGTGCCCCGCCGTGCCGGGATCCCGCGCTTCGATCGCCTGAACCGAGGCCCGCACGAACCCCTCGAACAGCTGTTCGATCTCCTGATAGAAGCGGGAGTTTTTCATGGAAACGGCGATCTGGGCCGAGATCGCCGTCAGCAATTCCAGATCGTCCTGGGTAAACATTTGCGCAGCCGAAGAACTGTCTACCTGCAACAGCCCCAGCACCTTACCTTCATAAAGTAGCGGCGCGCACATGACGCTGCGGATGGACAGATTGACCACTGAATCCTGCGCACCAAAGCGGCGATCACCCATGGCATCCTTGAGTAACAGGGCATTCCGGTTGCGGATGACCGATTCGATAATCGTGCTTGACAGGGCAATGGCCTCGCCGTCTTCCAGCTCTCGCCCGTCCTGGTAGCGCAGCATCAGTGGCTGGTACTGCTCCTGTTTTTCATCGAAGGCCACCACGAAAGCCCGCTCGGCCCCGGGGAACAGCTCAAAAACAAAATCCATAATGCGCGAGAGCAAGGCGTCCAGATTGGTCACTACGCCCAGCGACAGGCTGAGCTGGATCATCGCCTGCATGCGTGACATCAGGTCCACTTCCCGGCCCGTACCGGCAAGTTCCGATTTGCCCTGCAACGCATCGATAAAGCGGGTGGCATCAAGCGCCATGCTCACATCGGGCTGCTCTTCCTCGGCCGAGACCACCTGGACCGAAGCGGAGGCCGGGGAGAAATTGGCCAGATCGAAATCCGTTCGCTCAAAGGCCGGTTCCGGGTTGCGCGGCAGACGAAAAGTCTCATCGCCCAGCGCGAAACGCAGGACGGTGCTACCCAGTTGTAATTCCTCGCCATTTTGCAGGGGATGAGCCACCCCCGGCTGCAGGGTCAGGCCGCCCAGAGCGCTGCCGTTGCTGGACCCCAGATCCTCGACATACCACTGCCCCTGATCCAGGAACAGCCGCAGGTGACGGCGGCTGACCTCGGGATCGTCCAGCAACAGATAATCATCCTCTTCCAGGTGCCGCTCGCGGGATCGCCCCAGCGTGACCGCGGTCGCCTCCAGTTGATAATGACGCCCGGAATGGGGCCCGTCAGTGACGATCAATTCAGCCATGGTGTTCCAACCTGGTTCACGAGAACAGGGACTGCCTGTAATGCAGCAAAAAAGCGGCTTGAGAAAATGCTGCTTTTTTCATATTACTTTAATGGATGAGGATATCACGCCAAAATAGAGTTAAAATAACTAAAGAGATTCGACAATACCCATTATTAGGGTAAACCCTTATACCAGCAAGTGGCCCGACATATTAACATTTTATTAACAATTTCATCAGATTACCCCGCCTCTGTGATTTTTGATAATTTCAGAGTCCGGTGACAATAGCTACACGCACCAAACCAGTAAGCACCAAGGAGCACGCGTGAAGACCAGCATTCTCAAAGTTCCGAAAACCGAAAAAAACGTCTCGCTCTGGGTCAATCCCGACGGCCTGGTCAAAGGCTCCCTGTTTCTGCTGGAGCAGAGCCATGAACACGCCGGTCAGGAAGAACCGATCGAGGTGTTGAACCAGGACAGCCCGTTTGTCGTCGTGCGGCTGCATAACCCGGAACAATTGCGCTTTTACAACCGCACCAGCCTTATCCGGGTGGAGTACGAGCATGAAGAGGAAAACGGCACACTTGGCGAGCAAACCATTATCCCTTGCGCCATTCATCTGATGGATGGTTCAATACTCGAAGGAACAATTCGCGAAACACTCCCGCCCGAACGGGCCAGGCTGTTCGATTATCTGAACAGGGAAAAAGCCCGCTTCATTCGGTTGTACCTTTCCGACACGGAAGTCTGCCTGATCAACAAGGCATTTATAAACTACGTCAGTCCGTCGGGTGAGACTTACTGATATGATTAACCATAACGGGCAATGAGTGACCGAGTGTAATGGGCCTGTTTAACTCGTTAAAAACCAACAAGGCAATTGATGTGCTGATTTCCGGTCAGCACCCCAGCTCGCTCGAATTCAAGGAAGCCTTTCGCGATCTCAAGGAAGCTGGCCCGTCGGTCATCGACAAACTGATCGATGCCTTCGATGAATCCTATCCCAACCCGGCTATCGAGACTCTGCTGCTCAACCAGTTGGATAACAAGACGCTGAAAAAATACATCGACGCGCTCGCTGATGACAGCAAGCGCATCGTGGCTGGCGTCAGCAGTGTTATGAGCCAGTCGAACCGTTATGATCCGAACAAATTATTTGATCTGTTGACCGACCCGGATATTCCCAAGGCGGCCCTGCTTAAAATCCTGCATGCCCAGCGCAAACAGCTGGATCGCAAGAAACTGCTCAAACAACTGGACAAATCTGACCGCAACACCCAGCAACTGGTGTTTCATATTCTGAATGATATTGCCGATCACAGCATGCAGACAGACCTGATCAAGGCACTGGGGCATGAAGATCAGTACGTCCGCCAGCAACTGGCCATGATACTGGGGCGCTTTGATAATGAACGATCACGCGATGTTTTACTGGAGCGACTGCAGGATAGCAGCAAGGCGGTGCGTCTGGCCGCCCTCACCTCGCTGGGCAAGCTCAGTGTGCCGATTTCCGCCCGCCCCCTCACCCAGATGCTCAGGGATCCCGATTTCAACGTCCAGAGCAAGGCAATCGAGGCCCTGAGCCATATCAACGATCCGAATATTGTCAAATACCTGATCGAAATGCTGCAGGACGATTCGGAAGATATCCGCCGCGCGGCGGTGGAAGTATTGAACAATGTCGGCAGCGAAACCGCCATCACCGATCTGTTCAATGCCCTGCGGGACAAGGACTGGTGGGTCCGCTCCCGCGCCGCCGACGCGCTGGCCACGATCGGCGGAGACAAGGTCATCAATCCGGTACTGGGCCTGATCAAAAGCGATGATGAGTTTTTACGCCGTTCGGCCGTGGAAATCATGAACAAGCTCAAGGACGATCGCGCTGTCAGTCACCTGCTCGAAGCCCTCAAGGACAGCGACTGGTGGGTGCGCGAACGCGCCGCCGATGCGCTGGCGGACATGGAAGAACAACGCGCCCTGCCCCTGATGCTGGAGGTGCTGCAGAAGTATCCCGACTCATCTCCGGGCATGATTCAGGCCATTGCCCGGCTTGGCGGTCAGGAGGCCGTCAAACCCTTACTCACGGCACTGCAAAACAGCCAGGTCAAGAACAAAAAAGCCATCATCCGCGCCCTGGAATCCCTGATCAGCAGTCACAATATTGACGATATCGAGGCGGCATTGACGATCGTCTCCAATACCGGTGACCGGGAAACCCAGGACGTGGCCAACCAGACCATGCAAACCCTGATCACCCGGCGTGACGAACCGGGCAGCACGCCCCAGCCCTCATCCATGGGCGCCAGCAGCCCCTCGACGGCAGCCCCGACGCAGGTCGCCAGCGAAAACCAGTATATTGACCCGGAAATTCTCGAACCCGACAGTATTCTGGCCGGTCGCTACAAGGTCATTAGCCAGATCGGCAAGGGCGCCTTCGGCGTGGTCATCCTGGTTGAGGATCAGATGGTCCATGAACAGATTATCCTCAAATTCCTCAATCCGCACATGGCCTCCGATGACAGCGTCATCCAGCGCTTTGTTCACGAGATGCGCTACACGCGCAAAATCACCCACCCCAACGTGATCCGGATTTATGATTTTCTGACCTTTGGCAAGTCCTACGCCATCAGCATGGAGTATTTCGACAGCCACTCGCTGGCCCAGGAAATCAAACAGAAGAAAAACCGTGACTTCAAACGCAATCTGAAATTGCTGGTGGATGTCTGCAAGGGGCTGACCATCGCGCACAATCTCAAGATCGTGCATCGGGATATCAAACCGGCAAACATACTGATCAATGATAACGATATGGTCAAAATCGTGGACTTCGGCCTGGCTTCGGCGGTCAGCCAGAGCGATGCGCGGCTGACCAAGAGCGGCATTCTGGTCGGCACCCCGACCTACATGGCCCCCGAACAGGTGCGCGGGCGCAAGATTGACATTCGTACGGATATTTACAGTCTGGGCATCGTGATGTATGAGCTGTTCACCGGCAAGCCGCCCTACAAGGACAAGGATCACATGGCCACCCTGTTCCAGCATGTCGAAGGCAAGGCCCCCCCCCCGAGCGAGCTCAATCCGGTTATCTCCGAGAACCTGGATCAGGTGATCATGCGAGCCATCAGCGTCGATCCTGAAAAACGCTATCAGCATATCGAGCAATTGCAACACGATATAGAAAAACTGTTACAGGAGGCGGCAGCATAATTATGGCCCGCATCGATGCCTTTTTAAAGCTGGGTCGCGAACAGGGGGCCTCCGATGTGCATCTTGCCGTCGGCGTCCCGCCGATGATCCGCCTGTATGGCGATCTGGAACCCATTAAATACCGTGAGTTGAGCCACGATGAGCTTGGCAGCCTGATCGATGAGATCCTGACCGAGGATCAACGCAGCATCTATCAGCAAGGACGCGATCTGGATATTTCCTATCAAAGCAGCGAAGGCGAGCGTTACCGCGTCAACCTGTTTCATAAACTGAGCGGTCCCGGCGGGGTATTCAGGATTATTCCTCCCCGCATCCCGAGCATGGCCGATCTGGATGTCCCCGATATTGTCGAAAAAATGCTGCACGCCCACCAGGGTATGCTACTGGTCACCGGCGCCACCGGGACCGGCAAATCCACCACCCTCGCCTCGATGATCGACTGGCTGAACGCGAATCGCAAGTTCAATATCATCACGCTCGAGGATCCGGTCGAATACCTGCATCAAAGCAAACAATCGCTGGTGATACAACGCAGCGTCGGCAATCATGTCAAAAGCTTCGCGGCGGGACTACATGCCGCCCTGCGTGAAGATCCGGATGTCATTCTGGTTGGCGAGCTTCGGGATCCGGAAACCATCTCCATGGCCATGACGGCCGCGGAAACCGGCCATCTGGTTCTGGGCACCCTGCATACCACCTCGGCGGTCAAAACCCTGGATCGCATCATCGACGCCATGCCGACCGAGCAAAAAGGGCTGACCGCAACGTTTCTGGCGCAACATTTAAAAGGGGTTATCAGTCAACGCCTGGTGCGTACCGCTGACGGGCGCGGGCGCAAGGCGATTCTTGAAATCATGCTCAATACACCAGCGATCGCCAATCTGATTTTGCATCGAAAAATATTCCAGATCCCGTCCCTGCTGCAGACCGGGCGCGAACAGGGGATGCAGTTGATGGATCAGGCGCTGATGGAAGCACTGAAGAACAAGCAAATCGACCCGGATGACGCCTACATCAACGCCCAGGATAAAAAGCCGTTTCAGCGTTTTGTGACCAATCCCGACTTGCTGCCGCAGGTTAACCTGGCTATTAGTGGATAGAAAGTATGGCAAGGCTCGATACATTTCTTGAGCTGGTCGTGAAACAAAACGGCTCTGATCTGCACATGGTGGCCGGTAACCCGCCGCGTGTACGAATCAATGGCGACACCTTCGCGGTCAAGTACCGCGAGCTCAGCGCCGATGAAACCCAGGATCTGATATACGAAATCATGTCCGAGTCGCAAAAAGCGCATTTCCAGGAAAATAGCGGTGTTGATTTTGCCTATGAAGCGGAAAACCTGGCCCGTTTTCGTGTCAATGTCTTTCAACATTTGTCCGGCATTGGCGCGGTATTCCGTGTCATTCCCTCCGAGATCAAATCGCTCAACGACCTGGGTCTGCCGCCGGTACTCAAAAACCTCGCCCGCCAGCGCAAGGGACTGATTCTGGTTACCGGCCCGACCGGCTCCGGTAAGTCGACCTCGCTGGCAGCGATGGTGGATTTCATCAATACCGAACGCAAGGGTCACATCCTGACTATCGAAGATCCCATCGAATTTGTCCATAACAACAAGCAATGCCTCGTCAGCCAGCGCGAGGTCGGCGATCACACACCGCGATTTGCCAATGCGCTGCATTCGGCCCTGCGCGAGGATCCGGATGTGATTCTGGTTGGCGAATTGCGTGATCTGGAAACCATTCATTTGGCCATTACCGCGGCAGAAATGGGGATTCTGGTCATGGCGACCCTGCACACCAGTACCGCCGCCTCCTCCGTGGATCGTATCCTCAACGTCTTTCCCACCGGCGAAGAGGCGTATATACGCACCATGCTTTCCACCTCGCTGGTCGGGATTATCTCCCAGCAACTGGTACGTCGCAGTGACGGCAAAGGCCGGGTTGCCGCGCTCGAGATCATGATCAACAATCCGGCAATTGCCAATGTACTGCGTGAAGGCAAGACCGAACAACTGGAGAACATTATCCAGGGTGGTGCCATGCAGGGTATGCAGCTGATGGATACCGCCTTGCAACGGCTGGTCGATTCGCAATTGATCACCGGCGAAGATGCCTACATGAAGGCCCGTAATAAATCCCTGTTTGCCAAATATGTCGATGAATATGATGAGGCGATCGAGGATCTGATCGAGGAGGCGCGAAATGAACAATCCAGCGATGAGATGGAAGAAATTGTCCTCTCATCGGAACCCGATTTGAAATAGAAACCTGGCACAAGGACCTAATAATTCATGGGAAGCAAGTTAATCATGACCCTGGACGGGGCGGTCGTCCGGGAGTATCCAATCGACAAGGACAGTATCAGTATCGGCCGCAAACACGGCAATGATATTCAGCTGAATGATTTGACCGTCAGTGGCCGCCACGCCCTGATCGTGTCCATGGGTGAACATGTTTATGTCGACGATCTGGGCAGCACCAACGGCACCCTGCTTAACGGTTCACGCATCACCAAAACGTTGCTCATGCAGAATGATGTCATCCAGATCGGTAATTACCAGTTAACCTACTTTGATGATGAGGAGCAGGAATACGAGCCGACCATGTTTATCCAGGCCGAGATCGAGGACACTCAGGTGATGGATACCAGAGCTCCAGCGCAAGCCAACCTGAAAGGCGAAAAACTGGCCGGGGTCAAAATCCTCAACGGGCCGCTGGCCAAAAAAGTGCTGGAACTGCGCAAGCCGTTCAATACCATCGGATTTAACGGCATCAAAATGGCCATGATCGCGCGCAACACTAACAATTACACCATCTCCTCTTTACGTAGCAGCAAATTGCGCCGCGCCTCCGACACGCCCATGATCAATGGCAAACAACTGACTTCCGAAGCCATCACCCTCAAGGATCAAGATGTGATCGAGCTGGCCGGTACCCAGATGAAGTTCTTCTATATTGAGTAACTAAAAAAAAGATTATTGTCTCTCGCAGAGGCGCAAAGGCGCAGAGAAGGCAAAAGACAAATCAACAATTTAATACCGTTCAACAATCTTCGGGCTTTGCGTCTTTGCGTCTTTGCGTCTTTGCGTCTTTGCGAGAATTTTATTCTGGGTCTTCACCCGTTGTAGTGGGTCGACGTTTCGTATTTCTCGGGCATTAACGA
>CAYOOC010000034.1:28040-29105 GCA_964405505.1 uncultured Thiohalophilus sp. | reverse complement strand
GCCGCCTATACCTGGGTGGTGCTGGTGCTCTATTTCACCGCCGTGCATACCACGCTGGTGATTCTCGGTACCATCGGGCTGGCCAAGGCCATGGCCGGCAAACCGTTTGAATACCCGCTGATCGGTAAAAAGTGTCATGGATTGTAGAGTGAAAAATCAAGGAGACACGCAGTTCGTGCAGTTCGATGCACTGAATCGTGACGGCCATTATTCGCATGTGCAGCGAAAGCGTCGGCTGTATCAGGTGGGTTTTTTTACGTTGTTTATCCTGGCGCCGGTATTCGACCTCTTTCGCATCGATCTGACCCTGGGGCATTTGATCCTGTTCGGTCAGGACTGGACCCTGGGCCTGGCCGGCTGGCAAAGCGGTGAATTGAGCACGGCCCAGGCCACATGGAATCTGGTCTGGCGTGGTTTTCTTCCCCTGCTGCTGGTGGCCGGCGCGTTTATCTATACCGCCTGGAAGTACGGTCGTCTCTATTGCGGCTGGTTGTGTCCCCATTTTTCAGTGGTGGAAACCATCAATAACCTGATGCGTCGCGCCAGCGGCAAGTTCAGCATCTGGGACAAAACCCGCTCCGACGAGTTGCGTCCCGATGGTCGGCATATTCCCACCCGGCGCAGTCTCTGGCCGCTGGTCTGGCTGACGGCGATCGGTTTTGCCTTTTTATGGGCGGTGGTGTTTTTGACCTACCTGTTGCCGCCGGCGCAGGTCTACTCGCACCTGATCAGTCTCGAACTGACCCGCAACGAAATCATTTTTCTCAGCGCGGCGACGATCATCCTGAGTATCGAGTTTCTGTTTGCCCGGCATCTGTTCTGTCGCTTCGCCTGTGCGGTGGGCGTGTTTCAGAGTATCGCCTGGATGGCCAACAAGAAGGCCATGGTGGTCGGCTTCGATCGCAGCCGCGCGGCCGATTGCCGCACCTGCAACGCCGCCTGTGAGCAGGCCTGCCCGATGCGCCTCAAGCCGCGGGATATCAAGCGCCATATGTTCACCTGCACCGAATGCGCCCAGTGCCTTCAAGCCTGCGAACAGGTCCAGGCCGGCGGCCCGGGCAACAG
>CAYOOC010000034.1:0-27940 GCA_964405505.1 uncultured Thiohalophilus sp. | reverse complement strand
TTTGTTGGCAAATTGTGGCATCGCTTCATCACCCGTTCGGCGCAGCGCAGCTATCCCGAACAGGCGGTGACGCTGGCCGAGATTGGCAAGACCATCGGCATTTTGTTCCGTGCCTCCGGCGGCGAGGGCGGGTTGCGGATCGAGGCGACCAGTGCCAGCGAACACGAAGGGCGCCGCAGTTTGCTGGAGCGGATTGCCGGCAGCGGTGACAAGGTTGAGCTGTGCTGGCGCACCGAGGAGTCGCTGTTTTTGCCGGCCCGGGTCGATGCCTATCCCGAACGCTATCTGAACCGGGATCTGTATCTGTGGCTGGCGGCGCTGGCGGCCGAGTACCGGTCGAATGAGGAGGCCTGGTTTACCCATAGCCAGTGGCTGACCCGTCAGGTGTTAGACCGTTATCCGGGCCTGGCGGCACGCTATCGGCGACTGGTGGAGGCCGAGCTGGCCCGGCGTCCAGACCCCGCCCGCCTGCCACGCGACGAGGCGGCCTGCGAGCAAGCGATTCGCACTGCCCTGAGCAATCCCGGCGAGGTGGCCGACCTGCCCGGCGCCGGCAAGCCGCCGCAGCCAGTGCTGCTATGGCTGCATCCGGCACCACCGGGGGCGCCGGATCGGCGCACCCGGCAACAGCCGGCACAGGACGACCTGCCCGAAGCCGAGGGCGAGGTCGAACAACTGGAGGACGAGCGCCGGCATCGCGCCGAACAGGTCGACATGCCGGACGGGGACAAGGGGCTGGTACTGGACCGGTTCGAGAATATTCTCAGCTGGGCCGAATACGTCAAGGTGGATCGCAGTACCGAAGAGGATGACGACATCGACGGCGCCCAGCAGACCCTGGACGACATGGAAGTGGTCAGCGTCGCCCGGGACAGCAAGAGCACCGCCAAACGGCTGCGTTTCGATCTGGATCTGCCCGGCGAGGACGATGACGACCGCTCGATCGGCGAAGGTGTGTTACTGCCGGAGTGGGACTATCGCAAACAGCAGTGGCTGGCGGATCATTGCTGTGTGTTACCGATGATCGCCGCCGATGCCCCGGCCTGCGAGCTGCCCGATCATCTACTCACCACGGCGCGACGGTTGAAAAAACAGTTCGAGTCGCTGGTCCCGCAGCGGGTCTGGTTCAATCAGCAAAGTGATGGCAGCGAGATCGATCTGCACGCCTATCTGGAACATTCGAGCGAGCGCCTGCGCGGTCAGGCCATGGCCGAGCAGCGGCTGTATCGTGATTTTCGCGGCGGGCGCCGGGATCTCTCCTGCCTGCTGCTGGCGGATCTGTCGCTTTCCACCGATACCTGGGTGAACAATGACTCGCGGGTGATCGATATTATTCGCGACAGCCTGATGCTGTTTTCCGAGGCTCTGTCTGCCAGTGGCGATCGCTTTGCAATTTACGGCTTCTCCTCCCGCTACCGGGATCATGTCCGCTTTCATACCATCAAGACCTTCGCCGAAAAACACAACGCCGAGATCCGCGGCCGGATTAACGTCATCAAGCCGGGGTTCTATACCCGCATGGGCGCGGCGATTCGCCAGGCCACCCGGACCCTGGGAAAACAGGTCGCGCACGATCAGTTATTGCTGATTCTCACCGACGGCAAGCCCAACGATCTGGATCATTACGAGGGACGCTTCGGCATCGAGGATACCCGCATGGCCATCGTCGAAGCCCGCAAACAGGGGATCCAGCCGTTTTGCGTGACCATCGATGAGAAGGGCAACGACTATCTACCCTATATCTTCGGCAACGACGCTTTCGTGGTGATCCGTAAACCGGCCGAACTGCCCCGCGACCTGCCACTGCTCTACGCCCGCATCACCCAGCACAGTATCTGAGTAGATAAAGTTGTGGAAGTAACGCAAAGGACGCAAAGACGCAAAGAGCGCAAAGGATTATTGATATAAGTATCGTTACCCGTCTGTTTTCAAAATTCTGTCGGGAGATTGCTAACAAAGCTGTGTTATGAGAACAAGTGAAATCTACATTACGAGTTCGTGTCTGCATTAAATGCTTTTACTAAATAATTAATTTATCTTTGCGTTCTCCGCGTCTTTGTGTCCTTTGCGTTATGAATCTGGGCGTTTGAAAATAAACGGGTTTATGTTGACCCGTATCAAGGCGACATTTGAGGGATTTTGACTAGACTGTAAACGTGCCTGAGAGCACCGGATCTTGCCATTTGAAAACCGGGGGCGGTATTGCTGGCAGTGATAAAACAAACGGTTGTGGCCTGTCTGCTGCTGCTTGTCGTCGGGCCGTTGTCGGCGGATAGTGCACAGTTCGATCTGGGGGAGGTTCGGGCGTTTTTTCCGGTGGCCGATCGGCTTGTGGAGCCGGAGGGGAAACCGCCGGTTACGCGGATCTATCGGGGCAATGTCTTGCTAGGTTATGCCTTTGTGACCAGCGATATTGTTCCCATCCCGGCCTATTCCGGTGAGCCGATTCATACCCTGGTGACAATCGATACGGCGGGTACGATTACCGGAATTCGGATACTCGCGCACGAGGAGCCGATCCTGGTGGTCGGGATCACGGATGACGATCTGCAACAGTTTATCGACCAGTACATCGGAAAACGTATCGGGGAAACGCTGAAGATCGGCGGGCGCCCCAGGCAGGGATCGACCGTGCTCGATGGCATCAGCGGTGCCACGATCACGGTGATGGTGCTTAATGCCGGTATCACGCGCTCGCTGGAAGAGGTGGGGAAATCACTGACACTCTCCGACACGGGGAGCCCAGCTGACGTGGCGGCTTCATCGGATAAGTCCGCAGGCTCTTTCGAACCCATCTGGGTGCAGGTCTGGCAGGAGCGTATTTTTCAAATCGTGGTGCTGGCGCTGGGATTGCTGGTGCTGCTGTTTATCCTGATTATGCAGGACTGGCTGGCACGGCATCCTCGCCTGTTGCAGCGACTGCGTACCGGTTTTTTACTGTATACCGTGTTGTTTATCGGCTGGTATTCCCTGGCACAACTCTCCATTGTCAATGTGCTGACCTTCGTGCGCTCCCTGTTCCGGGAGTTTAGTTGGGAAAGTTTTCTCATCGACCCGGCGATGTTCATTCTCTGGTCGTTTGTCGCCGTCACCATCGTCTTGTGGGGGCGTGGGGTCTATTGCGGCTGGTTGTGCCCTTACGGTGCACTGCAGGAGTTTGTCTTCCGCCTGGGACGCTATTTGAAGGTCCCCTCGTTCGAGTTTCCCGAGGTCGTGCACGAGCGGCTCTGGGCCATCAAGTACATCATCCTGCTGGGCCTGTTCGGCCTGTCGCTGCATTCGATGAGCCTGGCCGAGACCTATGCCGAGGTGGAGCCGTTCAAGACTGCCATTACGATGCGTTTTCAACGTGAGTGGGGTTTCGTGTTTTACGCACTGTTGATGCTGCTGGTCAGCCTGTTCAATCGCAAGTTCTTTTGCCGCTATGTCTGCCCGCTGGGGGCCGCGCTGACCTTTCCAGCCCGGTTCCGGATTTTCGACTGGCTGCGGCGGCGCAAGGAGTGCGGGCATCCCTGTCAGATCTGTCGCAACGAATGTGAGGTGGGCTCCATTCGCGGCACCGGCGAGATCATCGAAACCGAGTGCCATTATTGCCTCGCGTGCCAAATAACCTATTGGAACACTCAGAAATGCCCGCCGCTGATCGACAAGCGCCGCCGCCAGGAACGGCACCGGCGCAGCCAGGGCGGGGTGGCTGCCAAGCCAGCACCGGCCGATCCGCCAACCTGAGGAGCCCGGAGTCGTGCCGGAGGCAGAGGGCTGTCGTGGTGTTGAGTGTTTGTGACGAATTTATCATCAGGATGGTAGCCGGTGAATTAATGGAGTTAATCGAGGCTTGAAAACCATGAATAGCCAACTAGCCTTGATCAAAACCGAAACAAGGAAGTCAAAATTCTGCGGTTTGATCGATGTCAAGGCGCTGTTATTCACAAAGTCATAAAACAACAATGAAGCCAAATTCTCACCAGGAGGGGACGACAATGAAATACCTCAACCCAGGCAAAACTGTCGCCAGCGTCTGCGCGGCATTTGCCCTTTCACTTACTGCTGTTCCGCTGTGGGCGGCCACCGACAGCGGCCATCCCGGTACGCCCGAAGAAGAGATGCGCTACAAGGGCGCGCCGGTACCGGAATCGGAAACCGGGGATACCCGCAGTGCCGCGGGGCCGAAAATTACGGAGCAGGAATTTGCCCGATCCAAGCAGATCTACTTTGAACGGTGCGCCGGTTGCCACGGGGTTCTGCGCAAAGGTGCGACCGGCAAACCTCTGACCACGGATGAGACGCGGAAGAAGGGCACGGAGTATCTGAAGACCTTTATCAACTACGGTTCGCCGGCCGGAATGCCCAACTGGGGTACGTCCGGAGAATTGAGTGATGAAGAGATCGACATGATGGCGCGCTTTCTGCAGCACGAGCCACCGACTCCGCCGGAATTCAGCATGGCCGACATGAAGGATACCTGGAAAGTGACGGTGCCTCCCGAAAAACGGCCGAACAAGAAACAGAACAAGTATAATCTCGATAATGTCTTCTCGGTTACATTGCGCGATGCAGGTCAGATCGCTCTGATCGACGGCGACAGCAAAGAGATAATAACGACAGTGGATACTGGCTACGCGGTACACATCTCGCGCATGTCCCATTCCGGGCGTTATGTTTTTGTTATCGGGCGTGATGCCAGGGTTAATCTGATCGACCTGTGGATGAAAAAGCCGCAAAGCGTGGCCGAAATCAAGGTCGGCATGGAAGCGCGTTCGGTAGAAACCTCCAAGTACAAGGGCTATGAAGACAAGTACGCGATCGCCGGGACCTACTGGCCGCCGCAGTTTGTCATCATGGACGGCAATACCCTGGAGCCAAAAAAGATCGTTGGTACCCGTGGTATGACCGTGGATACCCAGGAATACCACCCGGAACCGCGTGTGGCCGCGATTGTCGCCTCGCACGAAAAACCGGAGTTTATCGTTAATGTCAAGGAGACCGGCATAGTCAAGATGGTGAACTACGAGGATCTGGAAAATCTGAAGATCACCAATATTGAAGCAGCCCGGTTCCTGCATGATGGCGGCTGGGATGCCACAGAACGCTATTTCCTGACAGCAGCGAACAACTCCAACAAAATTGCGGTAATCGACTCGAAGGACAGCAAGCTGGAAGCGATGATCGATGTCGGCAAGATTCCGCATCCCGGTCGTGGTGCCAACTTCGTGGATCCGAAATACGGTCCGGTCTGGGCCACCAGCCATCTGGGTGATGAGACTATCTCGCTGATCGGGACCGATCCGAAAAATCACAAGCAGTATGCCTGGAAGGTGGTACGGACGCTGAAAGGCCAGGGCGGCGGCTCGCTGTTCGTCAAGACCCATCCCAAGTCCAATCACCTGTATGTGGATACGGCACTGAACCCCAATGAGAAGGTCAGCCAGTCAGTCGCCGTGTTCGATACCCGCAATCCGGAAAAAGAGTTCAAGGTATTGCCGATCGCGGAATGGGCGGATCTGGGCGAAGGACCCAAGCGTGTTGTTCAGCCCGAGTACAACAAGGCGGGTGACGAGGTCTGGTTCTCGGTCTGGAACGGCCAGGAGCAGCAGTCTGCACTGGTGATTGTTGATGACAAGACCCTGAAGCTGAAAAAGGTTATCAAGGACAAGAACCTGGTGACCCCGACCGGCAAGTTCAATGTCTACAACACCATGAAGGACGTGTATTAAGTGGTGAAACCGGCAGGCCGGGCCACAAGGCCCAGCCTGCCAACATTACAGAAGTTGCAGTTCGGGGTTCATCCCCTGTGATTCGGTGTGAATCCCGACCTGCAAGGTTTGTAAGAAACACCAAAGGCTGGTGCGTGATGAAAAACAAGTCCTGTGTGTATCTGGTTGGTACCGGGCCCGGCGATCCGGACCTGCTGACGGTCAAGGCGTTGCGCCTGATCAAACAGGCCGATGTGATCGTCTACGATAGACTGGTCTCCGAACCGATTCTCGATCTGATCCCCGCCGGCAGCAGCCGCATCTTTGTCGGCAAGGCTACAGATCATCACACGCTGCCGCAGGAGGAGATCAACGCCCTGCTGGTCAAGATGGCCCACAAGGCCAGGACCATCGTTCGTCTCAAAGGCGGTGATCCGCTGGTTTTTGGTCGTGGGAGCGAGGAAGCAACGTTTCTTGCCCGACACGATATCGATTTTGAAATCATACCTGGCGTCACGGCGGCCACTGCGGCGACCACCTATGCCGGGATTCCCATGACCCATCGTGGCCTGGCCACCGGGGTACAGATCATAACTGGCCACTCGCGTAACAATCTTGATTTGCAACACGATTGGCAAAAGCTGGCCAACGAAGATACCACGCTCGTGGTGTATATGGGTCTGGCCAATATTCACTATATTACCCGCAAGCTGATCGAAGCCGGTCTGCCGGCCGACACTCCGGCGGCGGCTATTCAGGACGGGGCAACACCCCGGCAGCGCCGCCTGATTGGCACGCTCACCGACCTGGCGGAGCAAACAGAGCAACAGGCCTTCAGACCGCCGGTCCTGTTTGTGATCGGCAAGGTGGTGGCGCTGGCCGAGCAGATGGACTGGTATCTGCCCCGACAACAGGCACCTGTGAAAGAGGATGCACACCATGTTTTATAGACTGTCGTTCGGTGTGTTGCTGATTGTCAGTATGTTCGCCATCACCACCACCGGCTGGAGCGCGGAGTCGATTACTGACAAGCGCGCGACTGAACTGCGTCATCTGGTCATGCAGGATTGCGGTTCGTGCCACGGCCTGACCCTCAAGGGCGGGCTGGGGCCGGCGCTGACGCCCGCTGCCCTGGGCGATAAGCCGAAAGACGCCATGCTCGCGACCGTGCTGCATGGCCGGGCCGGCACACCGATGCCGCCCTGGTCCAACCTGTTGAGCCGGGAGGAAGCCCGCTGGATTATTGAATTGCTGTATCGGGGAGTCGAGCAATGAGCCGGAGGGTTTCCCACTATTTTGCTTATCTTGTGGTGCTGGTGACCCTGTTACTGACAGGCTGCCAGAGCCTGGCACCGCGGGCGACCGGCGATCTCGGCCTGGTGATCGAGCGGGCGACGGGTAGCGTACAGATTATCGATACCAGCGACCGCCGCGCGCTGGCCCGGATCGAGGGGCTGGGCGATCTCTCTCACGCCTCGGTGGTCTATTCCCGGGACGAACGTTATGCCTATGTGTTCGGTCGCGACGGGGGCCTCACAAAGGTCGACATGCTGTTGCAACAGATCGATAAACGTATCATCCAGTCCGGTAACAGTATCGGTGGCGCCATCTCCCAGGATGGCGCGCTGATTGCCGTCTCCAATTATGAACCCGGAGGGGTCAAGATCTTCGATGCGCAAACGCTGGAGCGGGTGGCCGACATTCCGGCGATCGGCGCAAACGGTAAACGATCCAAAGTCGTGGGGCTGGTGGATGCGCCGCAAAAACGGTTTGTCTTCAGTCTGTACGAGTCCGATGAAATCTGGGTCGCCGATATGAGTCAGCCGGACGAACCCGACATCACCCGTTACCGGGATGTGGGCAAACAACCTTATGACGCACTGATCTCCGGCGAGGGACGCTATTACATCGCTGGCCTGTTTGGCGAGGATGGCCTGGCGTTGCTCGATCTCTGGCAGCCACAGGCCGGCGTCAAACGGATTCTGGGCGACTACGGACGTGGTGAAGAAAAACTGCCGGTTTACAAGATGCCGCACCTGGAAGGCTGGGCCATGGCCGGTGATTATGCCCTGGTGCCGGCCGTAGGGGGCCATGAAGTACTGGTCATCGAGCGTTCGAGCTGGCAGCTGGTCAAGCGTATACTGGTGCACAGTCAGCCGGTCTTTGTCATGGCCAGCCCGGATCAGCGCCACGTCTGGGTCAATTTTGCCCATCCGGACAACGACACCATTCAGGTGATCGATGTTGCCAGCCTGGAAGTGATCGATACGCTCAAGCCGGGCCCGGCCGTATTGCATATGGAATTTACCCCTCGCGGGCATGAAGTCTGGGTTTCGGTGCGCGACGCCAATCGGGTGCGCGTGTATGACGCCTATACCCGACGCGAGATTACCTCGCTGGAAATGACCTCGCCCAGCGGCATTTTTCTGACCAACCGGGCGCATCGGATAGGCTTATGAACGACGACCGGCAACTGAGTGAACTGGAACGCCATCTGCTGAACGACTATCAGCATGGTTTTCCGTTGTCGCCGACGCCCTATGCCGACATGGCCGAACAGCTCGGGGTCAGCGAACAGCAGGTACTCGATAGCCTGGACAGGCTGCAGCGCGAGGGCCTGGTCAGCCGGGTCGGTGCGGTATTTCGGCCCAACCGGGTGGGCGCCAGCACTCTGGCGGCCATGTCGGTCGCCGAGGAGGAACTGGAGTCGGTGGCTAAAATTATCAACAGCTATCCGCATGTCAATCACAATTACGAACGCGAACACGAGTTCAATCTGTGGTTTGTCGCCACGGCCGGCAGCGAAGCCGAGTTGTGTTCAGTCCTCGGGGAGATGGAAGAGAGAACCAGCCATTCCATCCTTGCACTTCCGCTCCTCGAGGACTTCCATATTGATCTGGGATTTGATCTGCAATGGACATGAAAACCCTGAAAAAACAGCTGCAAAGCATCAACCGGCATCTGACCGAACTGGATGCGGTGGACGATGCGCTGATCTGTGCCATCGAGAACGGCCTGCCGCTGTGTTCGCGCCCTTATGCGCAGATTGCCGAGCAGCTGGGAATTGACGAGCCGGAGGTTCTGGCCCGCCTGGCCGCCTTGCAGCAACAGGGCGTGATCAAACGCATGGGCGTTGTTGTCCGTCACCGCGAGCTGGGTTACCGGGCCAACGCCATGCTGGTCTGGGATGTCCCCGATGAGCGGGTCTCGGAACTGGGACGCTGTCTGAGTCAATATGACTTTATCACGCTATGTTACCGTCGCCCGCGGGTCCTGCCCGACTGGCCGTATAACCTGTTTTGCATGATCCATGGCAAATCGCGCGAGGATGTATTGCAGCGTATCGACTGGCTGATCGCGCAATGTCACCTGGAGTCACTATCGCATCGTGTTCTGTTCAGTCGACGTCGTTTCAAACAGCGCGGTGCAGTTTATCGGGCCACGGGCGGCAATGTTGAGTCGAATCGGGATGAGAGACACTATGCAACTTGACGCGATTGACAAACAAATCATTAATACCCTGCAAGAAGGGTTTCCGATCACGGAAGAGCCATTTTCCGAGGTGGCAGTCCAGCTTGGGCTCGATGAAACTGAACTGATTGCCCGTCTGGAGCGGCTGCTGGCTGATAAGACATTAACCCGCTTCGGGCCAATGTATCAGGCGGAAAGGCTTGGCGGTGCGTTTACGCTGGTGGGCATGAGTGTGCGCGAGGACGATTTCGACAGGGTGGCTGAAATCGTCAACAGTTTTCCCGAGGTCGCGCATAATTACGAAAGAGAACACCATTTCAACATGTGGTTTGTGATTGCCACGGAAAACCCCAAACACATTGACGCGATACTGACCGAAATTGAACTCGATACCGGTTATAGTTGCTACAACATGCCCAAGCAGGATGAGTATTTTGTCGGGCTCAAGCTGGCTGTGTGAACGGTGAGTTGAAAACAATGCAGGCATTGAAAGAAGACAAAGTATCGGTTCTGGACGAGACGGATCGCCGGATTATCCTGGCGACTCAGGACGGCCTGCCGCTGGAACGCCGTCCCTATGAGGCGGTGGCAAGGAAGCTGAATATCAGTACCGAGGAAGTGATGCAACGCCTGCGTCGAATGTCGGATGACGGTATTATCCGTCGTATCGCTGCGGTGCCGAATCATTACAGGCTCGGTTATACCGCCAACGGCATGAGTGTCTGGAACGTCCCGGATGAGCACGTGGCGACCCTGGGCAAGCAGATAGGTGCGCTCGATTTTGTCAGCCATTGTTACCGTCGACCCCGTCATCTTCCGGCCTGGCCCTACAATCTGTTCGCGATGGTGCACGCTGGCAGCCGTGAAGAGGCGCTGGAAAAGGTCGGTGAAATCGCCCGCTTGCTGGGTGAGAACGATCGCGGACACGACGTGTTATTCAGCAGCCGTATTCTTAAAAAGACGGGGATGCGGCTGACCCCCTAGGAGGCCATTATGTTCAGAATCACCCGCTATATGAAAGAGCTGGATAAACTCGTCAAGGGAGCGGATGCCATATTACCTCCCCGGCACCAGCCCACCGGGCCGGTTGTGATCTGGAACCTGATTCGACGTTGCAATCTGACCTGCAAGCATTGTTACTCCATTTCGGCCGATAAGGATTTTCCGGGGGAACTGGATACGCAGCAGGTCTGTGACGTGATGGATGACCTCAAGGGGTATGGCGTCCCGGTGCTGATTCTTTCCGGTGGTGAGCCGCTGATGCGAGGAGATATTTTCGATATCTCGCAGCGTGCCAAGTCCATGGGTTTTTATGTCGGCCTGTCCACCAACGGCACCATGATCAGCGAGGATAATATCGAGCAGATCGCAGAGGTAGGCTACGATTATGTCGGTATCAGTGTCGACGGCGTCAAAGAGACGCATGATTATTTCCGGCGCAAACAGGGTGCCTTCGAGGAAGCGATGAACGGCATTCGCCTGTGCCGTGATCATGGCATCAAGGTCGGACTGCGGTTTACGCTGACCATGGATAACGCCATCGAACTCCCCCGGCTCCTGGAGCTGATGGAACAGGAAAATATCGACAAGTTCTATCTGTCACATCTCAACTATGCCGGTCGCGGGAACAAGAACCGCAAGGATGATGTTGTACATCAGTTGACCCGGGATGCCATGGACCTGTTATTCGAAACCTGCTGGGAAAATATTCAAAACGGTGTCGAGCGCGAATTTGTCACCGGTAACAATGACGCCGACGGTGTCTATTTGTTGTTCTGGATTGCGCGCAACTTCCCGCAGCATCTGGAATACATGCAGGCACGACTGGAGCAGTGGGGCGGCAATGCGACGGGCGTCAATATTGCCAACATCGATAATCTGGGTAATGTGCATCCCGATACCTTCTGGTGGGATTACACCCTGGGCAATGTCAAACAGCGCCCCTTCTCCAAAATCTGGGAAGATACCAGTGATCCGTTGATGGCCGGCCTCAAGGCCGAACAGCGCCCGCTCAAGGGACGCTGCGCCCAGTGCCGACATCTGGCCATCTGCGGCGGCAATACCCGGGTACGTGCCTGGCAGTTGAGCGGCGATCCCTGGCAGGAAGATCCGGCCTGCTATCTGACCGACGAAGAGATCGGCTATGCAGGCCTGCACGAACGACTGAAGCTCTATCCCTATTCCCGGCATCGTCCTGTGGCACAGGATTCAAAGTAGAAAAGTGGAACCACCGAAGACACTGAACTGCACTGAATGACATCTTTTTGGTGTATTCAGTGTTCGCTATCACTGACATTGAAACAGAGCAGGCTAACCACCGAAAACACTGAATACACCGATCTACACCGAATAAGGATTTTCAGTGTCTTCAGTGATTTCGGTGTTTTCAGTGGTTTAAAAGGACAGGTGCATGTCGAAGTTGTTTGAACCCATCGCAGGCCATCAGATTGTAACGCTCGTATTACTGATGTTGTTACCCTTTGCGGTTGTGGCCAGTCCTGACGAGGTTTATCAGAAAAATTGTGCCAGCTGTCATGCCCCGAATCGACTGGGCGCCATGGGGCCGGCGCTGTTGCCCGGTAATCTCAAACGGTTGAAAAAGAACGAGGCGGCCGAGGTTATCCGGCAAGGGCGGCCGGCCACGCAAATGCCGGGTTTCGGCAACAAACTTACTGATGCACAGGTTGCCGCACTGGTCGAGTATATCTATGCCCCTTTGCCGGAATCTCCCACATGGGGTGAGGCCGAGATAAACGCTTCGCATCAACTTCATTATCGGCAATCCGAACTCTCTGATACACCAATCTTCGAAGCCGATCCGCTCAACCTGTTTATGGTGGTGGAACTCGGGGATCATCATGCGACCGTGCTGGATGGTGACAGCTTTGAACCCATTCATCGTTTCGAGACTCATTTCGCCCTGCATGGCGGGCCCAAGTATTCGCCGGGCGGGCGTTATGTCTATTTTGCCTCGCGCGATGGCTGGATCAGCAAGTTCGATATGTACAACCTCAAGACCGTGGCTGAGGTGCGCGCCGGGATCAATACCCGCAATCTGGCTGTCTCCGCCGACGGGCGCTATGTCATGGTCGGCAACTACCTGCCGCATACGCTGGTATTACTCGATGCGAAGGATCTCTCCGTCATCCGGATTTTCGATGTCAAAGACAAGCAGGGCCATTCATCACGGGTCAGTGCCGTGTATACGGCTCCACCGCGAGGTAGCTTTGTCGCCGCGTTGAAAGATGTCAAGGAAGTCTGGGAGATCAGCTACCTGGACGAGCCGGAGCCGGTCGCGGTTGGATATATGCATGACTATCGCTATGAAGAAGGCTATATGGATCGCGGGCCGTTCCCTTTGCGACGGATCGTGCTGGACGACTACCTGGATGACTTCTTTTTTGACCAGGAATACAAACACCTGATCGGTGCGGCACGCAATGCCAACAATGGCCAGGTGGTAAACCTGATCGTCGGGCGTAAAATTGCCGAGGTTGATCTGCAGGGATTACCGCATCTGGGTTCAGGGATCAGCTGGGATTATCAGGGACGGCGCGTGCTGGCGACGCCCAACCTCAAGGCAAACGAGGTCAGCGTGATCGATATGCAAACCTGGGAGACGATTAAAAAGATCAAAACCGGCGGCCCCGGGTTTTTCATGCGTAGCCACAAAAACAGTCCTTACGCCTGGGTCGATGTCTTCTTCGGCCCGAATCATGACCAGGTGCACATCATCGACAAGGCTACGCTGGAGATCGTCAAAACGCTCAAACCCGAGCCAGGCAAAACCGCCGCCCATGTTGAATTCGACCGTGACGGCCGTCATGCTCTGCTGAGCATCTGGGACGAGGAAGGTTATGTCATCGTCTATGATGCAAAGACCCTCGAAGAGGTCAAGCGCCTGCCGATGAACAAGCCGTCAGGCAAATACAACGTCTACAACAAAACCCGCTATACCGAGGGCACCAGTCACTAAGAACAGTGACTAGGTGCTAGGGGCTAGGTACTAGGATCTTGTGGGAGGCGATTTCATCGGCGACCTGCCGGGATTTGAGAGGTCGCGGCTGAAAGCCCCTCCCACAATCTAGTACCTAGTACCTAGTACCTAGTACCTAGTATCTAGTACCTAGTACCTAGTACCTAGCACCTGTGGCGTCAGCCACCCGTCATGGACATGAAGCGCAGCACTTGTTCTGGCTTTTCGTTGAATTCGTGCCGTTCGGGCTTGAGGGCAATGGCCTTGACGATGTGTTGTTCCAGCTCGGCATCGCTGATGCCGGCGCGCAGCAGTTCGCGCAGCGGGTAGCTCTCTTCCTGGCCCAGGCACATGTACAGGGTGCCGTCCACGGACAATCGCACCCGGTTGCAGGTTTCGCAGAAATGCTGGGAGATCGGGGTGATGAAACCGATGCGCAGGTCGGTGCCGGCGACCTGCACGTAGCGGGCCGGGCCGCCGCCGGGCATGACCCCGGGCAGCAATTCGAAACGCTGCTCCAGGCGGGCCTTAACGTCCTGCAGGCTGATGTATTGATCGGTGGCGGCACGACCGGTTTCCCCAACCGGCATGGTTTCGATAAAGCGCAGGGTGAAATCATGCTCGATGCAGAATTCGACCATGTCCTCGACCTCGTCGTCATTGACCCCCTGCATCACCACCATGTTGATCTTGATGGGATGGAAGCCGGCCTGTTTGGCGGCCATCAGGCCGTTGAGGACTTTCTCCAGCTTGCCCTGGGTGATTTCCTTGAAGCGCTCGGGTTTAAGGGTATCCAGGCTGACATTGATGCGACTGACACCGGCGTCGAACAGGGCCTGGCCATGTTTGTCCAGGCGGGTGGCATTGGTACTCAGCGACAGGTCCTCGATCCCGGGCAGGGCGGCCAGGCGGGCGGCCAGTTCGGGCAGGTTCTTGCGTACCAGCGGCTCGCCGCCGGTGACGCGCACCCGGCGGGTGCCGAGGCGGCCGAAGGCACCGATAACCCGTTCGATTTCATCCGCTGTCAGCCAGTGTGCCGGCTCCTCGAAGTCTTTGAACCCTTCGGGCATGCAGTACTTGCAGCGCAGGTCGCAGCGGTCCGTGACCGAGAGCCGGACATATTCGATGCGTCTGCCGAAGGGGTCGATGAGGTCTGTCATACAATAACCGAGTGCGTTGCCGTGGAAATAATTCGATTATAGGTGAAAATTAGTAGTTTGTAATGTACTGAAAAACCTTCAGAAATCCGGTTAATTGGGGCTATTGTGGACCGATCTGACAGAGCCCGTATAGCCGCCGGAAGACGGAGTGTAATACGGCGCCGGGGAGTATGTGAGTGCTCACTTGGAACTAATTCAAATATTCTAAAGTAGTGATATCCTTTGCCGATACCCTGATTACCTATTTAACCTGGGGTAAACCCCTAGTCTGACAGAGACTGTTCCCCCGCGACGGGGCGATTCGAATGCGATACTCCCTACGAAAGCGAATGTTGTTCGGTACCGGTCTGATGCTGGTGCCCTTGCTGTTGCTGGGCGTTATCGGCTATCTGCTTTATCTGCAAACCATCGACTCGTTCGAGGCGGTGATCCAGGAAAGTCTGCCGGTGGGGCTGCCGGTCAGCGAGCTGCATCGTGACATCCTGCAGCTCGACATGCCGCTGGACAGATACCTGCTCAGCGGCGGTCAGCGCGAGCGCCAACGCTTCAGCAAACAGGCCCGGGATATCGAGCGCCAGTTCACCGAGTTACAGAACAAAACCGGTTTGCTGCGCGAATATCGCGGCGATATCAACCGCGCGGCGACGAGCTGGCGCGAACTGGTTGCGCTGGGCGAGGCGATTATCCAGCAGGATCGCACCGGCCACACCATTCCGCTGGCGGATATCACCCACTTCGAAGAGCAGCAGCAGAAAACCAGCCGGATACTGGATGAGGTCTATACGACCCTGCAGGTTGAGATTCGCACCAACTATCAAAACGCCCTGCATAACCAGCAACAGATTCAGGTGTTGCTGCTGGTGGTATTCATCGCGGGGGTACTGGTGGCGGTCAGTATCGGCAACCGGCTGGCTCGCCAGGTGCTCAAGCCGCTCGCCGTGTTAAGCGAGGGCACCGAGCGTTTCGGCAATGGCGATTTGAGTCACCGGATTCAACTGGAGGACCGCGACGAATTTGGCCAGTTGGCAAATACCTTTAACAACATGGCCGATGAACTGGAATTTCTCGCCTCGTATGACAGCCTCACCGGGCTGTTGAACAAACGCGAGTTCGAACTGCGTCTGCAGGATGAAGTGCGGCGTGCCAAACGTGCCCGGCACCCGTTTGTGTTGTTGCTGGTGGATCTCGATTATTTCAAACAGGTGAACGATACCTACGGACATCCGGCGGGGGACCATACCCTGCGCGTGCTGGCCTCCCTGTTGAAAAAGCAGGTCCGTGAGGCGGACTACGTGGGACGCTATGGCGGCGAGGAGTTCGGAATTATTCTCACCGATACCTCGGAGCAGGATGCCCGGGACACCGCGGAACGCATACGCCAGCTGGTCGAGAAAAAGGCGTTTGCCATCAGCGACAACGCGACAATCAACATCACGCTCAGTGTCGGCCTGGCCTGTTACCCCGATGATGCCGCCAACGCCGAAATGCTGATCGCCTGCGCCGACGAAGCCCTCTACAAGGCCAAGGACAACGGCCGCAACCGCGTCATCAGCTTCAGCGACATCTGAATCGTCACTTTCTTAAGATCAGTGGAAGGAACGCAGAGTACGCAAAGGCGCAAAGAACGCAAAGTTTTATAACAACTTACTAATCAATATTCAGTTCAAATATCTTACGAGAAAGTTATTATATTTCCCCAGGGTCATTTATTAATTCTTGGCGAACTCTGCGCCTTTGCGCTCTTTGCGTTATTTCCAGTGACTTCTGAAAAATGGTGTATGGTTTTCAGGTCCGCGAGCTTTTGCCGTTGCCGGTTTCGCGCATCATCATGGCCATTTTGACCAGGTCGGCGATGGAGCGGGCCTGCATTTTTTCCATCACCTTGGCGCGATGGACTTCCACGGTCTTGACACTGATACCCAGTTCGTCACCCACGTCGCGATTGGGTTTGCCGGTGACGACCCGGTCCATGACTTCCTGCTCGCGGGTGGTGAGGTTGTCATAACGCGTCTGCAGGTTTTCCAGCTCGGCACGCTGTTTGAGCCGGTCGCGATGTTTTTGCACGGCAGCCTGGATGGTGTCCAGCAGGACCTGGTCGTTGAACGGCTTCTCGATGAAATCGACCGCGCCGTTTTTCAGGGCGCGCACCGCCATGGGGACATCGCCATGGCCGGTGACAAAGACGATGGGCAGGTCGATGCCCCGCTCGGCGAGAATATGCTGTAGATCCAGCCCGCTGATTCCGGGCATGCGGACATCGAGGATCAGGCAACCGAGCGAGTCCTCGGTATAGTTGTCCAGAAACTCATTGGCGGACCCATAGGTCCGGATATTCAACCCCACCGAATCGATCAGCCATTCGATGGATTCGCGCACGGCCTGATCGTCATCTACTACATGGATTGTGGCTTTTTTCATTATTTGTATTTGGCTTTTGTTGGCCGAGCCATTGCGGTCTCACGCCATGAGACCGCAATGGCTCTGTTGCCCCTGAACACTCCGTTTTCGGGCGACTACTGCGATTTTCAGAAGAGGCCGGGGGGGCGCCGGCGGCCTGGCCCTGGGCCAGGATTCCCCTGAACTTCGCAACCCGTGGGGTTATCGGCAATGTGAACTGGTTCTCAAATTTTTGTGTCCGTTTTGAGGCCGGGTCCGCTGCCGTAAATCCCTTATTTTTTTCGCTGGCCTTTGTGCTTTTCCAGCATATACGAGGAGGGTGGGGGAGCGTTATTGGGGATTACCCTAATATTTACGCGGTAGGCAAAAAAAAGCGCACCCGGAGGATGCGCTTTGGCGGGCCTGCCAGAGGGCCGTCAGATGGTCTGATAGTACAGGTTCTGCGGGTGGTTGGCCTGGGCGAAGAAGAACCAGCGCTCGAACAGCAGGCCGACATATTGCACCACGAAGGCGGCGGCCAGGACCTGCACACTGGCGGCACTGAGGCCGGTCCACAGCAGAATCAGCGGTACGGGGAACACCAGGACCAGGAAAATATACTTGATCGACTTGAACCAGGCCGCGCTGGCGCCATGGAAATATTCCCGGGTGTTGTAGGAGCCGCCCATCATGCCCATGGATTTCTGGACCACGGCGTTATGGCGCATGCCGATGGCACTTTGCACGGTCGATTTATACTTGATCCGGGCATTGCGATACAGCGAGGCAGCGCGGCTAATCAGGCCGACCACGGTCAGAATCACCGCCCAGGCACCGTAGAAACCGGTCAGGCCGGAGCCCATCCAGGCCGCCAGGGCGGTGGCCAGGGTAAAGCCGGAGGCGGCACCGAGCAGGGTGTAGTTGATCACGGTCAGGACGCTGGCCCATTCCTGCAGGAACTTGATGCTGGCGTAGATCATGCCGGTGGCGATATACAGGGCAAACACGGCCAGCGTCGTCACCGCTCCAATGATCAGCGCCGGCTGGTTGGGGATGCCGTTGCCGAACCAGTCGGGCTGCCAGCCACTGAAGTGCAGCACGCCGTAGACGAACACCAGGCCCATGACCGCCGGCAGGACAATGACTTCGCGGGACAGCCAGGAGGTGCGCCACTGGCTGGCAGCACGCCAGGCCCGTTCCGGACGGCCCAGGTGCAAAAACGACGCCGCCAGGCCACCGACCATCAGCACCAGGGCGATGATACTGCCAGTGATATAGAAACTGCTGCTCTGCGCCGGCAGCAGGTTGACGGCGGAGTACAACTGGCCGCTGAACAGCGCCAGAAACAGCCCCTGACCGGCACCGATCAAGGTAGTAAGAAAGATAACGGAAAATGCAGGATGCATAAAAATTCTCCAAACAAATACTAGTACCTAGCTCCTAGAACCTAGAGCCTGTTATAAGAGCCAGTCGTCCAGGGTGACATCCTTGGTGGTCTTGTGCCGGATATCCTCTTTCTTGAGCGGATTATCCACACGCACCAGTTCGTCTTCATGGATGTGCATCTTGGTCTTGCGACGCGGCAGGTAATGGTTGGCGGGCTTGGTGCCCCATTCGGGCATCAGCGGGTAACCGCCCTGTTCGCGAATGGCGACGGAGACTTCGGAATCCGGATCATGCACGTCGCCGAACAGTCGGGCATTGGTCGGGCAGGCCATGACACAGGCTGGTTTGCGCTCGGCTTCCGGCAGAGACTCGTCGTAGATGCGATCCACGCACAGGGTGCACTTCTTCATCACCTGCTGCTTCTCGTCCAGCTCGCGGGCGCCGTAGGGGCAGGCCCAGGAGCAGTATTTGCAGCCGATGCACTTGTCGTAGTCCACCAGCACGATACCGTCGTTCTCGCGCTTGTAGCTGGCGCCGGTCGGGCAGACCGGGACACAGGGCGCGTCCTCGCAATGCAGGCAGCTCTTGGGGAAATGGATGGTTTCCGTGTTCGGATAAGTACCCACTTCGTAGGTCTGTACCCGGTTGAAAAAGGTGCCGGTGGGGTCCTTGTCGTACGGATTTTCGTCGAACAGCGGGCCGGCGGCGCCGGAGGTGTTCCACTGTTTGCAACTGGTGACGCAGGCGTGACAACCCACGCAAACGTTGAGATCGATTACTAGAGCTAACTGTGTCATATCAATATTCCACTCGTTTGTCGGCTGAACCCGGCCTGTTCTGCAACAGGCCGGTTTTCATCGCGACTTATTTTTGACCTTTGCTGAACATGCCGGCGAAGTACTGCAGCCATTTACGCCGTGGCGGGGTGCCCGGCACGGCGTGCATTTCCTCGTACTGCGGGAAAGTGACCGGTTCGTCACCTTCTCCGACCGGATAGACACGAACCCGCACGTCATACCAGCCGGCCTGGCCGGTCACCGGATCCGAGTTGGAGAGGTGCTCGCCCGCTTCATGGGCCGGCAGTTCCTCGCCAATCACATGGTTTAGCAAAAAGCCCTGCTTGGATTCATTGGCGTCGTTGCTCAGGTTCCAGGCGCCACTGGCCTTGCCGATGGCGTTCCAGGTCCAGACGGTACCCGGCTCGACCGCTTCACTGTAACGACTCAGACAGCGCACCTTGCCGTGCATGGACTCGACCCACATCCAGGACTCATCGGCAATACCGGCCGCTTTGGCGGTCTGCGGGTGCAGGTAGAGATAGTTATAGGTATGAATCTGGCGCAGCCACGCGTTCTGCGAGTCCCAGCTGTGGTACATGGCCATCGGCCGCTGGGTGATCGCATTGAGCGGGTACTTGTGCTTGTCGCTCAGCTGCGATTCCAGCGGTTCGTAATAGAACGGCAGCGGATCGAAGAAGGTCTCGATCCGTTTGCGCAGATGCTTGGGTGGTACCCGGCCACCGGGGTTGCGGTCCTGCGCGGCCAGGCGGAACTTCTGCAGCACTTCGGAGTAGATATGGCAGTTGATCGGCTCGGCGTAGCGGGTCAGACCGTTGCCCTGGGCCCACTGCAGATAGCCCTGGTTCCAGTTACGCATGTACTGGTAGGACTTGGGCAGTTCGTAATGGAAAACGCAGTTGTTCTTCTCGTACATCTTCCACTGGTCCGGGTTGGGCTCGCCACGCATGGCCTTCTCGCCGCCCTTGCCGCGCCAGCCGGCCAGAAAGCCGATGCCGGAGCCCGGGGCGGTTTCGAAATTGGTGACAAAGTCCGGGTAGTCGCGGTACTTGCGGTTACCGTTTTCATCCACGAAGGCCGGCAACTTGAGCCGCGAGCCCAGCTCGATGAGTACTTCCTGGAACGGCTTGCACTCGCCGGTCGGCGGCACCACCGGAATCCGCACCGAGTCGACCGGGCCGTCGTATTCGGAGATCGGCCGATCCAGCATGGACATCACGTCGTGACGTTCCAGATAGGTGGTGTCGGGCAGCACCAGGTCGGCATAGGCGACGGTTTCCGATTCAAACGCGTCGGCCACGACCAAAAACGGGATCTTGTACTCGCCGTTGTCGTCCTTGTCGTTGAGCATCTGCCGGACCTGGTCGGTGTTCATGGTGGAGTTCCAGGCCATGTTGGCCATGAACAGGAACAGGGTGTCAATGTTGTAGGGATCGCCACGATGGGCGTTGGTGATCACGTTGTGCATCAGGCCGTGCACGGAGAGCGGATGCTCCCAGGAGAAGGCCTTGTCGATACGCACGGGCTCGCCCTGGTCGTCGACGAACAGATCGTCCGGATCGGCCGGCCAGCCCAGCGGCATGCCGTTGAGCGGGGTGTTGGGCTGCACGTCGTCCGGCGAGGTCGGGTTCTTCGGGCACGGCGGGATCGGGCGCGGGAAGGGCGCCTTGTGGCGGAAGCCGCCGGGCCGATCGATGGTGCCGAGGATCGACATCAGGATGCTCATGGAACGGATGGTCTGGAAGCCGTTGGAATGGGCGGCCAGACCGCGCATGGCATGGAAGGCGACCGGGTTGCCGGTGACGGACTCGTGTTCGTTGTCCCACACGTCGGTCCAGGCGATGGGCAGTTCGATCTTCTCATCGCGCGCGGTGATGCCCATTTCATAGGCCAGGCGACGGATGGTGTCGGCCGGAATGCCGGTGATGTTCTCGGCCCACTCCGGGGTGTACTGCTGGACCCGTTCGGTCAGCATCTGGAAGGCCGGCTTGACCGGGGTGCCGTCGGGCAGTTTGAACTCGCCCAGCAGGTACGGGTCGGCACCCGGGGTGTGGGTGGAGATCGGCTTGTTCAGATCCCGGTCCCACCACAGCTTGTTCTGCGGATCGAAGCAGCCCTCTTCTTCGGGGACTTCGAAGCGGACGAACATGCCGTACTCGGAGCTGTTCTCGTCCAGGTTCACCAGCTCGGCGGAGTTGGTGTAATTGACCAGGAAGTCGCGGTCGAACAGGCCCTGTTTGATGATCTCGTGGGTCAGCGCCAGCATCAGCGCGCCGTCGGTGCCGGGCTTGATCGGCACCCATTCGTCGGCGATAGCGGAGTAACCGGTGCGCACCGGGTTGATGGAGATAAAGCGGCCGCCGTTGCGCTTGAACTTGGACAGCTCCATCTTCAGCGGGTTGGAGTGATGGTCCTCGGCGGTGCCGATCATCACGAACAGCTTGGCACGCTCCAGATCCGGGCCCCCGAATTCCCAGAAGGAGCCGCCGATGGTGTAGATCATGCCCGCGGCCATGTTGACCGAGCAGAAGCCGCCGTGGGCCGCGTAGTTGGGGGTGCCGTACTGTTTGGCGAACAACCCGGTCAGCGCCTGCATCTGATCGCGCCCGGTGAACAGCGCGAATTTTTTCGGATCGGTGGCGCGCAGGTGGCCCAGGCGCTCCTCGAGCATGTCGAAGGCCTGATCCCAGCTGATCTCCTCGAATTCGGCATCGCCGCGGTTGGCCCCGGGCTTGCGCATCAGCGGCTTGGTCAGCCGGGCCGGCGAGTATTGTTTCATGATCCCCGAGGAACCCTTGGCGCAGATGATGCCCTTGTTCAGCGGATGATCGGGATTGCCCTGAATATAGCGCACCTCCCCGTCACGGACGGTAACGCGGATACCGCAGCGGCAGGCGCACATATAACAGGTGGTGTTCTTGGTTTCAGTGCGCCCTTCGGGCTGCTGAATCGGGTCATGTATCACTGCCATCGTCAAACCTAACCTTTTTAATGGGGTGCGCGATTATAGGGGGGCTCCACGCACGGTGACTAATCAGGGTTATTAAAAGGATTATAAAATCATTATATACTAAATTAATTATAGATTAACCGTACCCAGACGGAGATAGTGACCGGGCTTGCCCCCTACCCGAAGAGAGATAGCACCCCCCCCTAACTAAGCACCTGTTTTTATGAGAGTTTTAAGCTTGCAGGTGAGGTCGCGCCAACTATAGCTGATTGACGGCAAATTTAAACCCCGATCGCCGGGCTGCGTGGAAATAAAATGCACTTATATTTAGATCGGGTATAAGTCCCCTCAAAGCGGCATGTTTTTTAACGTCCTCCCTGTCCTGCCCGCGTGAAATGAGCTGGCAAGTCCGAACAGACATGCCGTTTTAAATGCAACAGACAGTATATTATAAAGGTGTCGTCCCTCGCTCATCCGATCGATGCGCAAGACAAAGGGCTTGCAGGGCGCAACTACCTGCGTAGTTTGTACTTCTCCCGGGGACGCGATCCAAACAGTGCGCCTGATCTGGGAAACCGTTGCCATGCCAGCCGAGCAGCGTAGTCGATGCACTCGGCTCGACCGGGTCGCTATTTGGCATGCCTGCCTGGCTGTCTTGTGAAGAATCCTTGCTGTGCTGAAGTATCCGGGGCGTACCGGTTCGCCACGTGCGCCTGGCTGGTAATAAGTACCTCTTTTAACTAAACTTTTGGGGCAATGTGAATTTTGTTGCCAGTCATGGCAGAATGGATAACAAATTTCGCCGCATTGCTCAGGCCACTTGTCATCGCCGTTTCTACCCGGCGCCTGGTTGCAGCGAAGATAATGGATACTTCATTGAATTCTTCTGAACCAACAAGCCGTTTTACCCGTTCGATCGGGCGTCTGTCGCTGATTGGCAACCGGGCTGCCGGCCTTGTGCAGGCACGAAGACTCATCGCGATGTTGTGCTTGCTGGTGTCTGTCCCGTCCCTTTCCTTCGCCCTTGAATTGCAGGCGGATACGGATCTCGCCACGGCCGGGTACTATCAACTCAAATGGCAAGGCATTGCTGACAACGTCCATGTCGAGATTCAGGAAGCCGATAACGCCCGGTTCCGAAATGCAGAAACCCTTTATCAGGGCCGGGATCGGGCGCGAGTTGTCACCGGTCGTTCCGACGGCACTTATTATTATCGCGCCCGGCGGATTGATGTGAACGGTTCCACCGGCGCCTGGTCTGACATCGTCAAGGTACAGGTCGAACATCACCCCCTGTCACGGGCTTTCGGATTTTTCATCGTCGGTGCCATTGTCTTTTTATCGATCCTGATCGCGATCCTGATCGGTAACCGGCGTTATCACAGCAAGGAGTCACAGTGACATTATCAATCAATACCAAACGCTTGCAGGAAGATATCGATACACTGGCGGCCATCGGCCGTCACGAGGACCACGGTCTCTATCGCATGGCGTTTAGTGATGGCGATATGGAAGGACGCGCCTGGTTTAAACAACAACTGAAAGAGGCCGGGCTGGAAGTGTATGAAGACGGCGCCGCCAATATTCATGGCCGGCTCAACTGGAACGAGGATACCCCGGCGGTGGTGACCGGCTCGCATCTGGATACGGTTCCGGGCGCCGGTCATCTGGACGGGGCGCTGGGCGTGCTGGTCGGGCTGGAGTGCCTGCGCAGCATCAAGGAACAGAATCTGCCGCTGCGCTATCCGATGGAAGTGATCTCTTTCACCGATGAAGAGGGCCGTTTTGGCGGCATGGTCGGCTCGCAATCGATCGCCGGCCAGTTAACGCCCGAATCGATCCACCAGGCGATTGATCTTGATGGCGTATCACTGGCCGAGGCGATGCAGGAACGCGGCTATGATGCGATGCACGCCCTGCATGCCCGGTATCGTCCGGAGGCCATCCATGCCTTTGTGGAACTGCATATCGAACAGGGCCCGATACTGGATCAGATGGGGCTGAGCGTGGGGGTGGTGGATGCCATCGCCGGTCTGTTCAAGTGGGAGGTGAGTCTGATCGGGACCGCCAATCATGCCGGAACGACGCCGATGCACATGCGCAATGACGCCTTTCAGGGGCTGGCGGAATTTTCCAGTGAGATTCAACGCATCCTGGAAGAGAATGGCTCGGCGCGCAGCGTTGCCACCATCGGGCGCGTGGATATCAAGCCGGGGGCACCCAACGTAGTACCGGGGCGGGTCGATTTTTCCCTGGAGGCGCGCGATACCGACGAGCATACCCTCGAGGATTTGCAGCACGCTTTTCGCAAGGCGTTGTCGGCCATCGCCCGGCGACGTAATCTGATGTTCGAATTCAAGATTCTCAGCGAGATCGCCCCGGTCAAGTGCGATTTGGGTCTGGTCAATGACCTGGAAGAGGTGGCCAAACAGTTGAAACACGAGCCGCTGGTCATGGCCAGTGGCGCCGCCCACGATACCCAGATGATGGCTCGCATCGCCCGTGCCGCGATGGTCTTTGTGCCCAGTAAAGGCGGACGCAGCCATTCGGCGGCCGAGTGGACCGAGCTGGTGGATATCGAACGTGGCGCCAATGTTATGCTCAATGCTCTGTATAAAATTGCCGGAGAACAAGCCGCATGACCGATGAGACGTTTGATCTGAGTGAAGATCTGGATCTGAATCCGGAGTTTCTGGATGTCGATCCCCTGGAAGAAAAATACCGTGCCTCGATTACCCCGGTACAGGCGATTCAGCAATCGCTGGAGGAACACCATACCGCGCTGCTGGTGATCGATTTGCAATATCTGGATGCCGCGCGGGGTTACGGTGTATTCGCCAATGTCGACCGGGAACAGATGCCGCATGAGGCCGAAGAGTTTTATTTCGATTCGCTGGAGAATATGGTGCTACCCAACGTGCGGCGCCTGCAGGATACGTTTCGCGCCAACAAACTGGAAGTGATCCATATTCGTATCCAGTCCCTGACCCGGGACGGGCGGGATCGCAGTCCCGGCCATAAGCGACTTGGCCTGCATGCCGCTCCCGATTCCAAGGAGGCGGAGTTCATTCCCGAAGTGGCGCCGGTGGGGGATGAGATCGTGATCAACAAAAGCGCCAGCGGCGTCTTCAATGCCACCAACCTGGAATATGTGTTGCGCAACATGGGCGTCACCGGCCTGTTTGTCTGCGGCGTCTATACCAACGAGTGTGTTTCCACCACCATTCGCGATGCCAGTGACCTCGGCTTTTACACGACCCTGATCGCGGATGGCTGTACCACCGTAACCCCTGAATTGCACACGGCGACGATTCGCACGGTCAAGGATCGCTACTCCCGGGTCATGACCACCGATGACGCCATCAAGGAGATCAACAAGGTCGTGGCATGAATAGCGTCAACTCCGCGATTCTCGACGCCAATGTCGGCTGGCTGATCCTGGCCATTTTCAGTGTGGTCTGGATCTGGCTGGGCTGGTTCTGGGGTCGCAAGAACAAGGTGCTGGATGATTACATGCTGGCCGGCCGGCGCGTGGGCATGGCCCTGGGTACTGCCACGGCCATGGCCACCTGGGTCACCAGCAACACCACCATGGTCGCGCCCCAGTTTGCCCTGCAACTGGGATTGTGGGGCATGCTGGGTTATTCACTGGGCTCGGTAGGGCTGATGTTGTTCGCCCCGCTGGCGCGGCGCATTCGCCAGCTATTGCCGTTCGGTTATACCAGCGGGGATTTTATCCGCCTGCGTTACGGCGTCTGGACCTGGCGCGTGTTTCTGGTTATCTCACTCTGTTATGCCATCGGCTGGCTGATCAGTCTGGGTATGGCCGGCGGCGTTCTGATTCATGCACTGACCGGCATCGATTACCAGATCGGCATGACGGTCATTCTAACAATATGTGTGTTGTATACCCTGCTCGGGGGTTTACGCGCGGTCATCGGCACCGACTTTATCCAGACCCTGCTGATTATCGGTGGCGTCGTGACTCTGGCGATCCTGACGATCAACGAGGTGGGCTTCGATCAGATGCACAGTCGCCTGCTGGAAGATCGTCCGGAATTGCTGAATCTGCTGATGCCGGCCGCGGTCATGTTTCTGTTCAACAATCTGCTGTTCGGCATCGGCGAAATCTTCCACTCCAATGTCTGGTGGTCCCGCGCCTTTGCCTTTCGCAAGGATGTGGGCTTTCGCGCCTATCTGCTGGCGGGCATTATCTGGGTGCCGATCCCGATCGTGGCCGGCTTTATCGCTCTGGCAGCGCCGGCGCTGGGACTGAACGTGCCGGCCGCGGACATGGTCGGGCCCATGGTCGCCGCCGAACTGCTCGGTTTTGGCGGCGCCGTGCTGGTCTTTATTATTGTGTTCTCGGCACTGGCTTCGAGTCTCGACTCGTTGCTGGCCGCGACCAGCGATCTGGTCCTGACCGATATCTACAAGGGCCATATCAATCCCCGGGCCAGCGACGAGCACCTGCGGACGATGGCCAAACGGATCGTGATTCTGCTGGGAGTGGTCACCTGGTTGATCTGCCTGCCGCGCATTTCCACCCTGGGCAGTCTGCTGCAATACCTGGGCGCTTTTGTCGCCAGTGCTATCTGGCCCGTTGTTGCCGGGCTATACTGGAAACGGGCCAACGCCACCGGGGCCTTACTGGCCATGGTACTGGGCACCGGCTGCGGTACCTGGGCCTATTTCGGCATCGGCTTTTACGTGGCGGCACTGGTGTCGGCGGCGGTGTCCATGCTGACGGTCTTTATCAGCATGGCGTTGTCACAAACCGAGTTTGAATGGGAACAACTGCAACAGAGCGAGGAGGGCAGCGCAACATGACCGCCAGTGCCGGATTTCTCGCCTTTATCGTAACGGCCGCCGTGGCAGTCTCCACGCTCACGCCGTTGATACTGATTTATTTATGGATAAGAGACTGGATAAAACAACAGTTATGGTAGACAAAACACATCCCAAGCTCGACGAGCGCATCGAACCCGCCAACTGGACCGATGGGCTGGATATGCCCATGTCCCTGATGGATCAGATCCCGGAGGATCCGGCCGCACTGGCGGATCTGGCCAATCGCTCGGTGGTTTCGGGCAAACAGTTCACCCGTGGCCAGGCGATCCAGCTGTGTCGGCTGGCGGCCAAGTTCGAAACCACCCAGACCATGGGCCAGTTTCCGCTCACGGGCAAAATCCTGATCAGTGCCTTTTATGAGCCGAGTACCCGGACCCGCCTGTCATTCGAAAGCGTCTGGCACCGCCTCGGCGGCGACGTGATCTCCATCACCGACCCGTCCACCACCGGCGTGGCCAAGGGCGAATCGTTGCACGATGTGGCCGAAATGATGAGCCACTATGGTGATGTGGTGGTCTTGCGTGATTCCAACGAGGAAGCCATTTACGAAATGCTCGATGTACTGCGCATTCCCATCATCAATGCCGGTAACGGCACCGATGAGCATCCGACCCAGGCGCTGGCGGATATCTATGCGATTGCCAAGTGGCGTCCGGAATTTCTGATGGACAAGCCCCCAAAAGACAAGAAGATTCGCATCTGTGTGATCGGCGTACCGGGGCGTATGCGCACCGTGCGCAGTCTGCTGTCATTCCTGGCGCTGTTCAGCCCGGCGATCAAGGAAGTGGTGATCATCTGCAATGCCGAGCAGCCATTTTCCCCAGGGCAGAAAGAAGAGCTGGAAAAAGCCGGCCTGAAACTGAAAGTAACACCGGACCTGAATGCCGAACTGCCGGACACGGACGTGGTCTACATCAATGCCATCGCCTGGGTGGGCGACAGTTATGAAGAGCTGGGCACCGAATATCGTCTCGACAGCAGCTCACCGCTGAAGAAGGGCTCGATTGTCCTGCATCCGCTGGCCCGTGGCGAAGAGCTGGCGACCGATCTGGATAATACCCCGCACAACTGGTATTTCGCCCAGGCGCGCGGCGCGGTATACATACGCATGGCGATTATGACCAGCCTTGTCAGGTTCTAGGCGCGAGATGGTGAGAGCGCGAGCGCGTCAGAGCGTGAGTGCGTTAGGTTGCGAGGCGCAAGGTCACAGATACACTCTAACGACCTAACGACCTAACGACCTAACGACCTAACGACCTAACGACCTAACGACCTAACGA
>CAYOOC010000033.1:0-29457 GCA_964405505.1 uncultured Thiohalophilus sp. | reverse complement strand
ATTCTGCTGGCCGCCGGTCTGAGTCAACGCTTCGGCAGCAATAAATTACTCCACCCCCTGTCGGATCAAACCCCGATGGTGGTGCAGTGCGCCCGTCGCCTGAAAGCGGTGTTATCCGAAAACGTAGCCGTGGTCGGCCCCGAAGATCCCACCAGCGCCGAATTGTTAAGCCGCGAAGGCCTGCAGGTGGTGATCAACCCGCACCCTGAAGCCGGCCTGGGCAGCAGCCTGGCCTGCGCGATACGCGCCGTGCATGAGGCCCCGGGCTGGCTGATTATGCTGGGCGATATGCCCTGGATCGACAAACAGACGATCCGCGCCGTCGCCAGCGCATTGCGCCAACCCCGCGATATCGTCGCCCCGCTATACGGCGATCGACGCGGCCACCCGGTTGGCTTTGGCAGTGCCTATGTCAGACAACTGATCGCCCTGGACGGCGATCAGGGCGCTCGCACGATTGTCAACGCCAATCCGCAACACCTGACACTCATTTCCGTCAACGATCCCGGCATATTGCAGGATGTGGATTATCCGGAAGACATACCGAATTCTAAGTGCTGAGTTCTTAGTACTAAGTACTTAGAACTAAGGACTGATTTAAACGCCAGCCAGCGACAGCACCAGTTTGACCACCCCAATGATGACGGCAATAAAGATCACCACGCCGACGAGCCCGATGGTAATGTATTGCCAGGGTTTGCCATGGGTAAAATCCCGTTCGTAATGCTTACTTTTCTGCACACCCAGAAACGCCGCCATCACGCTCTTGGCCACGTCCCACAGACCCGGGGCCTGTTTATTCTCATCACTCACTACACTATCCGCCTTGTCGATTTGTTAGCTTGATTGTTTGTTTGATCGGCACTTTATGCCGGCATTATAACTGGCGCGCCATGCGCTCGCCTTCTTTCACGTCAACCATCAGCAACAGGATACCCCCGATCAGAAACAACAGCGTCACCGAAAGAATGGCCAGCCGCGAACTGTCGGTCAGCACGGCCACCGAGCCCATCAGTACCGGGCCGATCACCGCCGCAAACTTGCCCATCATGTTGTAAAAACCGAAAAACTCGCCGGATTTCTCCGGCGGGGTGATGCGCGCGTAAAGTGATCGGCTCAGTGACTGTACGCCCCCCTGCACCAGACCGATTACCACGGCCAGCAGGTAAAATTCATACACTTCCTGCATGAAATAGGCCCAGGTGGTCACGATAAAATAGACGCACAGCGCAATCAGAATTCCGGCCTTGGCGCCGATCTTCTGCCCCAGTATGCCAAACAGCAATGCCGCGGGAAAGCCGACAAACTGGGTGATCAACAGCGCGACAATCAGATCGTTACTGTCAAAGCCGATCGACATGCCGTAATCCACCGCCATGCGCACCACCGTATCGACCCCGTCGATATAGAGCCAGTAGGCCACCAGGAACAACGACACCACTTTCAGTCGGCGAATTTCGGCGAAGGTATTGCGCAACTGTCGAAAGCCGCCGCGCACCGCCCTGAACACCGGCATCCGCAGGCCTTCATCGGCCGGCACGTTGAATGCCAGCGGCAAGGTAAAAAGGGCCCACCAGATGGCCACGGTGATAAAGGCAAAGCGTACCGCCTCGCTGGCATCGCTGAAACCGAACCAGGCCGGATAGAGGGTCATCAGCACATCGAGTGAAAACAACAGGCCCCCACCCAGATAACCCAGCGAAAAACCGTAGCCGGAAACCAGGTCGTAATGTTCCGGTCGGGTCACCTTGACGATCAGGGCATCATAGAAAATGACACTGCCCATAAAACCGATTACACCCAGTGCATACAGAACAGCCGCCGCCAGCCAGGCGCCCTTCTCCACACCGTACAGCGCGGCGGTCATGATCATACCCAGCGCGGCAAACGAAAGTAACAACCGCTTGCGGGCCTGACCGGCATCGGCGATAGCACCCAGGATCGGGGCAATCAGGACGATCACGATACCGGCAACCGAGTTGGCCACACCAAGATGAAACGTGCTGGTTGTCGCCGCCTGTCCGGCACTCCAGTACTGTTTGAAGAAAACCGGAAACAGTCCCGCCAGCATCACTGTGGCAAAGGCCGAATTGGCCCAGTCATACAATGCCCAGGAAAGAACCTTTTTCTCGGTAAGCAGCTTCCACATGCCGGTCTCTTTGTGCGTATGTTGTTATTCCCGCAGGGCTCATACCCTGCGGGTGTCGTTCAGGCCTCTGGTGATTGACTGTATTGCTGTTGCAATTGCCGATAATCGATCTTGCCGCTGCCCAGTTGCGGCAGCTTCGGCACAGCGATCAGCCTGTGCGGCACACCGGCCTCGGGGATACCCTGCTCAGCCGCGGCATCCAGCAACTCATCCCTTTGCGGCTGTGGCCGGGTGGAGATCAGCACCAGCTGTTCACCGCTTTGGGTATCGCCCACGCGAATGATCGCATGGGTTGCCTGCGGCCAGACGCGGCTGACAAATTCCTCCATCTGTGCCAGCGATACCGTCTCGCTGCCGACCCGGGCAAATCGCCGGGCTCGGCCCAGGATGGTCAAAAAGCCTCGCTCATCCAGTCGGACAATATCGCCGGTATCATACCACCCGGGCCCGGCGGCGGTAGCCGGCGGCTGAACCGTTTGTGGTTGATCGGGTTGCAGATAGCCGAGCATCACGTTGGGCCCCTTTACCCATAAACGTTCGCCGGCTTCCACGCCCGGTTCCGCCACCAGCCGGTAATCCATGCCCGGCAGCAGCCGGCCGACCGTACCGGGGCGATTTTCCATGGCGGTGTTCATGGCAATCACCGGGCCGGTCTCGGTGGTGCCGTAAGCTTCGAAAATGCGCACCCCGAAGCGCTCGCTCCACATCCGGCGAGTTGTCGCCTGCAGTTTCTCGGCCCCGGCGAACACATACCGGACGCTGTAAAAATCATAGGGATGGGCGAAGCGGGCATAGCCGGCCAGAAACGTGTCGGTACCGAATAATATGGTCGCGTTGATGTCGTAGGCGATCTCGGGGACAATACGATAGTGCCACGGATTGGGATAGAAAAAGACCCGCAACCCGGAGACCACCGGCAGTAACGTGCCACAGGTCAGCCCGAAGGCATGGAACATGGGCATGGTGTTGAGCACCACGTCCCGCGAGCTGAAGTCGCTACGACTGACCAGCTGCGAACAGTTGGCCAGCAGATTGGCGTGCGACAGCACCACGCCCTTGGGTTCGGCTTCGGAACCGGGAGTAAACAGCAGCACCGCCGGATCATCCGGCCCGGCCTCACCGGCACGTCCGCGATATCCCAGTCTCGGAAACCAGGCTGCGAACCTGCCGCGCAGTTTATGCCGCCAGCGCAAACCACTGACCACCTCTTCGAGGTAAATCACCTTCACTTCCCGGCCCAGTTCGCTCAGCAGTTCGTGCAAACGGACATAATCGGCAAACCGGCGCGAGGTATAGATGGTGTTGATACGTCCGATGCGACAGGCCGCGAGCAGGTTTTGCACCCCGTCGGAATAATTGAGCAGCGCCGGCACCCGGTGATAGATCTGGAGTGCAAACAGCGTGATCAGCGTCGCGGTAGTATTGGGCAACAGAATACCGACATTCTCTGTGCGCCGGGTCCGGGGTGCCAGGGCGTCGGCCAGGATAAAACTGCGCCGGATCAGCTGACGATAATTGATCGGCACCCGCTCGAAATCCTCGGCTATCTTGTGCCGGCCGCCGTGAATCCTCTGTGCATCCAGAACTGCCTCGAAGAGCGTGCACCGATAATGGCTGGTGGCGAACATCATCTCGGTCATGATGTCGGTCAGCTGTTCGCCGGCATAGATTCGTCGCGCGCGACCACGCACCTCGGCCGGCGCCTTGATCTTGCGCGGCGGTAATACTGTCAGGGTAATGCGCGGAAACCAGCGCACCCGGATGCGTCTGCGCAGGCGGGAGAACGGCGAGTACTGGGCACCATCAATGCGCACCGGTAATACGTCGGCATCGACCTTGTCCGCCACCAGCCCCGGGCCGTGATAGATCTTCATCAATGCCCCGGTCACGGTGATCCGTCCTTCGGGGAACAGCACCACACTGTGGTCATTCTGCATATAACGAATCAAGGATTTGAGAGAAAACGGATTGCTCGGATCCATCACAAACAGCGTCACCAGGGGCTTGAACGGACGCATGAACCATTGATTGACAATGCGTGTATGGATGGCGAAGCTGAAATCGCGCGGCAGAAAGACCGTCAGTAAAAGCCCGTCGAGAAAGGAGGTATGGTTGGCAATCAGCAAGGTGCGCGGACCGGCCTGTCGCAGGTTTTCCAGCCCCTGCACCTCGACCCGATAGAGCAACCTGAGCAAAGCGCGAAAAACGATCTTGAGTAAGGTTCGCATCCGCTATTGATACCGGGTCACGGCCCGGTTTGTAAAGGGCTTTTACCCCGGCGCCTTCAGGTCAGTGCTCGCGGGTGGCGTGGAATTCAATATCGGGCCAGCGTTCGATGGTCAGATCCAGATTGACCCGCGTCGGCGCCAGATAAGTCAGACTGCCCGAGGCATCCAGGGCCAGGTTATCCGCGGCTTTTTTACGAAACTCGTTGAGCATCTTCTCATCGGTACATATGACCCAGCGAGCGGTATTCACGTTCACTGGCTCGAAGCTGCATTCCACGTTGTACTCTTCTTTGAGGCGAAAGGCGACCACATCAAACTGCAGCACACCCACCGCGCCGACAATGATGTCGTTGTTATTGAGCGGGCGAAAGACCTGTGAGGCGCCCTCTTCGCTCAACTGATCCAGTCCTTTTTGCAGCGCCTTGTTCTTCATGGGATCGCGCAGACGCACCCGGCGGAACAGTTCCGGGGCGAAGTTGGGGATGCCGGTAAATTTAAGATCCTCGCCCTGGGTGAAGGTGTCGCCGATCTGAATCGTGCCGTGGTTATGCAACCCGATAATGTCACCGGGATAGGCGGTTTCCACATGCTCGCGTTCGCTGGCCATGAAAGTGATGGCATTGGCCAGTTTGACGTCCTTGCCGATGCGGACCTGGCGGGCCTTCATACCTTTTTCATAGGTACCGGAACAAACACGCAGGAAAGCGACCCGATCGCGGTGCTGCGGATCCATGTTCGCCTGAATCTTGAACACGAAACCGGTGAACTTCTCTTCCTCGGGTTCGACCACCCGCTGGCGGGTTTCGTGCGGCTGGGGCGGCGGCGCGATCTCGACAAAATAGTCCAGCAGCTCCTCGATCCCGAAATTGTTGATGGCCGAACCAAAAAAGACCGGACTCTGCTTCCCGGCCAGAAACGCATCGAGATCAAATTCATGACTGGCACCACGCACCAGTTCGATCTCCTCGCGCAGTTCATCGGCCGCGCTGCCAAGCAGTTCATCCAGCCGGGGATTATCCAGCCCCTGAATGACTTCACCGGTCTGGATTTTCCCGCCATGGGTGGCGCTGAAAAGATGAATACTCTGGTTATAAAGGTGATAGACCCCTTTGAATCCCTTGCCCATGCCGATCGGCCAGGTCACCGGGGCACACTGGATTTTCAGTACATCCTCCACCTCGTCCATCAGTTCGATGGGCTCGCGGCCTTCACGATCCAGTTTATTAATAAAGGTCAGAATCGGCGTATCGCGCAGGCGGCACACTTCCATCAGTTTGATGGTCCGCTCCTCGACCCCCTTGGCACTGTCGATTACCATCAATGCCGAGTCCACCGCGGTCAGTACCCGGTAGGTATCCTCGGAAAAATCCTCGTGGCCCGGGGTGTCCAGCAGGTTAATAATGCGCTCGTTGTAGGGAAACTGCATCACCGCCGAGGTGACCGAGATGCCGCGCTGCTTCTCCAGCGCCATCCAGTCGGAAGTGGCGTGGCGATCCGACTTGCGCCCCTTGACCGTCCCCGCCTGCTGAATGGCACGGCCGAACAGCAGCAGTTTCTCGGTCACGGTGGTTTTCCCGGCGTCGGGATGAGAGATGATCGCAAAAGTGCGCCGGCGATGGGTTTCGTCGAGATAACGGCTCATGAAGGGTCCAGCTGTCAAAAGAGCGTCATTGTACAAAAAAGCCGCGCCGCTGTGCAGGGCGAGAAGCCTCTCCGGCCCTGGCGGGAAGGCCCGGACCGACGTTATTTTGCGGGGCGGTTCTTTTCGCCCGGTGTCGATTTGGACAGTTCGGCCGTGAGTACCCGGCGCATGGCATCCTCCATGGACATATTCACCAGTTCGATCTGCGAGCGCGGGATATACAGAGTATAGCCCCCGATCTGGTAACTCAGCGGCATATAGACCGCGACAATATCATCCCCCGCCGGCGCACTCAGCCCGGGAATATCCTCGATCTGATCGCGGGTCAAAAAGCCGATCAACCGGGCGCCGCCGAAGTTCACCAGCACCACCTGCTTGAGCCCGCCGCGACTCTTGCCGGCGGCGAAATAATCCATGAAATCGTGCAACGAGCCGTAAATCGATTTGACCAGCGGAATCCGCTCCAGCAGCTTCTCCACCAGCCAGATCAGCTGCCGCACCACCCAGGCATTCACCGCCAGACCGATAAAAAACAGCAGCACTACCCCGGCCACCAGTCCCATGCCGGGCAGGTAATGCTCCTCGGGGACAAACGAGGTAATCGCCGGGTGCAGCCCCTTCTCGATATTCAGCCCGAGCCAGTAAATCAGATACAGCGTCAATGCCACCGGCAACACCGTCGCCAGCCCCTTGAAGACATTCTTCCATAGATAGGACATCGTATTCTCCTGCTGACCAAACGCCGAAACCGGCAAGGGCCATATGAACACCTCTGCCGACTATATCAGTCGTGATGGAGCCGTAACACGCTTGCTTACACGCTTTTACGCTAAACAACGAGCCCCGACTCAGCAGGCACTTGCCAGGGCACCGGAGGCTTATCCAGCGCCCTGGTCTTTGCACTGGATTCCCAGCCACTGTGACCAGGCGGCAAACAAACCGGGATCCAGCGCAGCGACCGCCGAGCGCGGTTGCAAACGGTTGTTAAACACCGCCTCCCCCTCCAGGGTGCACGACTGTCCCCCGGCCTCAGCCAGGATCAGGTGCCCGGCAGCGTAATCCCACAGATTCTGCTTGCCGTGCAAATAGACATGACTGCGGCCGATGGCAATCCAGCACCAGTCCAGCGCCACCGAACCGAAACTGCGTTGCGATGAATAGGGGATCTCGGTAACCAGCCGGGTTGCCAGCTCTGGTGCCAGCCGTTTGAAGTCGATGAGGCCGGTACTTTGTTTCAGACTCAGGCCGGTATCGATGGGAACGAGCCGCTCGCCATTGAGCCAGGCGCCCTCGCCCTGTTGCGCGAAGAAGCATTCGTCACGCACCGGGTCGTAAACCAGGCCGAGTTTCAACGCGCCCGCCTCGATCAGCGCCAGCGATACCGAAAAACAGGGAATGCCCGAGGCGTAGTTACTGGTGCCATCGAGCGGGTCCAGCACCCACAGGGGTTTGCCGCTTTGCAACAAGGCCTGTTGTGCTTCGGCGGCCATCTCTTCACCCAGAAACAGGATATCGGGCTCATGGTGGTTTAACTCACGGGCAACCCGGTTTTGCATGGCGAGATCGGCCTCGGTCAGAAAACTGCCGTCGGCCTTGATGCCGCGTTTGACGTGGGTAAAGCGGGTCATCAATTCCTCGCGCGCGGCGGCACGGATCAGCGAGATGAGCGTGTCTGACTGCATATAAACCAATACGTTAAGGGAAATGAATCAGTCGCCGAGCGACAGCGCCATCACCAGCGCATCTTCGCGGCCGAACTCGTCGGGATAATAATCGGGGCGAATGCCGATCTCCTGAAAGCCGGTTTTCTCGTACAGCCGTATGGCGGCCTGATTGGAGGGACGCACTTCCAGATAAACTGAATCGACGTGATATTCCCGGGCCACTTGCAAGATATCGCCCAGCATCAGTTCACCGTAACCGCGGCGACGGGAGTCGGGATTCACGCACAGAGTCAGGATATGGGCCTCGCCGGCGGCGATGGAGAGAATCGCATAGGCCTGCAGCCGACCGTCGATTTGCAAAACTCGACAGGGATAGCCGACGGACAGACAATCGCGAAATATCCCGCGAGTCCAGGGAAAAATATAGATCGCCTCCTCGATTGCCATGACCTCATCCAGATCCGTCAGGGTCATGGCGCGGATGCCGTCATCTGCCTGTTTGAAAACCGCGCTCATACCGAACAAGTATACCGGTTATTCGCCGCTTGTCAGGGAACGGGCAAACAGCAAATCTTCCCAGGCCTTGCGCTTGTCCGCCGGGGTGCGTAACAGATAGGCCGGGTGATAGGTCGCGATCAGCGGCGTGCCGGTCGATTCCAGTCGGTGCACACTGCCGCGCAGCCGACTCAGCGGCGTGCTGCATTCCAGTAAACGCTGGGCGGCCACCCGCCCCAGGGCAATGATCAGATCCGGCTGGATCAACTCGATCTGGCGTTTGAGATAGGGGAAACAGGCGGCCGCCTCGTCGGGGCGGGGGTCGCGGTTGTTGGGTGGCCGACACTTGAGGATATTGGCGATGTAGACCTGCTCGCGGGACAGGCCGACCGAATGCAGCATGGCATTGAGCAGCTTGCCGGCACGACCGACGAACGGCTCGCCCTGGCGATCCTCGTCGGCCCCGGGGGCCTCGCCGATCAGTAACCAGCGCGCCTGCGGGTCGCCCACCCCGAAAACCGTCTGGGTCCGGGTCCGATAAAGCTCGTCGCAGAACTGACAGGCCGCCACCCGCTGGCGCAGGGCGTCCCAGTCCAGCTCGCTGACCTCCGGCAACCCCTCGCCCGGTGCCTGCACCGGTATCGCCGGCTCCGGCGCCTCGGCCACCACCGACTCGGCTTGTGATTCGGCCTCCGGCAGCACCCGATCGCGCCGCACCCAGACATCGATGCCCATCGCATCCAGATAACGGCGTTGTTGTTCGGAAACCGGTGACATGCGCAGAGTTTACCACCTCCGACGGAAAAGGGACGAGGTACGAGTAACGAGGGACGAGGAAAAAGCTTAAAAACTCACCACCAAGACACCAAGGCACGAAGAAAATAATGGTGCCTGCTTGGTGTCTTGGCGCCTTGGTGGTTAACGCTTTTCCTAGCCCCTAGCAACTAGAACCTGGCCCCTGGCCGCCGACTAAACGTCGGCGGCCTGAGGATGTTCCCGCTCGACCGGCGAGACGATCTTGTTCAGGGCGTTGATATAGGCCTTGGCCGAAGCGATGACGATGTCGGTGTCTGCGCCCTGGCCATTGACGATCCGCCCGCCCTTTTCCATGCGCACGGTAACCTCACCCTGGGCGTCGGTGCCGCTGGTGATGTTGTTCACCGAGTAGAGCAGCAGTTCGCTGCCGCTGTGGATCACCTGCTCGATGGCCCGAAACGCCGCGTCCACCGGCCCGCCGCCATCGGCCTCGGCCTGCTGTTCCTGGCCGTCCACGTTGAGGGTCACGTTGGCGTGCGGGGTCTCGCCGGTTTCGGAGCAGACCCGCATGGCCACCAGATGGATATGCTCGTTCTCGGCGGAGATGCCGGTTTCGGTCACCAGCGCCTGCAGATCCTCGTCGAAGATCTCATGCTTCTTGTCGGCCAGATTCTTGAAGCGGGCGAAGGCATCGTTCAACTCATCTTCCGAGGCGAATTCCACGCCCAGCTCCTTGAGCCGCGAACGGAAGGCGTTGCGTCCCGAATGCTTGCCCAGCACCATGCGGTTGGCCGACCAGCCAACATCCTCGGCGCTCATGATCTCGTAGGTCTCACGGCTTTTGAGCACACCGTCCTGATGGATACCCGATTCATGCGCAAAGGCGTTGGCCCCGACGATCGCCTTGTTGGGCTGCACCGCAAAACCGGTGATACCGGCGACCAGCTTGGAGGTCGGGACGATCTCGCGGGTATCGAGATGATCGACACTGCAGGGGAAGATGTCCTTGCGGGTCTTGACCGTCATGACGATCTCTTCCAGCGAGGCATTACCGGCCCGCTCGCCCAGCCCGTTGATGGTGCACTCGACCTGGCGGGCGCCGTTCAACACGGCCGACAACGAGTTGGCCACGGCCAGGCCCAGATCGTTATGGCAGTGCACGGAGAAGACGGCCTTGTCCGAGTTGGGGACCCGTTCGATCAGGTTGCGAATCGTCTCGCCAAACTGCTGCGGCACGTTATAACCGACGGTGTCGGGAATATTGATGGTGGTGGCACCGGCTTTGATGACCTCCTCGACGATGCGACACAAAAAGTCCAGCTCGGAACGCCCCGCGTCCTCGGCGGAGAACTCGACATTATCGGTGTACTGGCGCGCGCGCTTGACCGCGCGTACCGCCTGCTCGACCACCTGGTCCGGCTCCATACGCAACTTCATCTGCATATGAATCGGGGAAGTGGCAATAAAGGTATGGATGCGCGCGCTGTTGGCCTCTTTCAACGCTTCACCGGCGCGGTCAATGTCCGTGTCCAGTGCGCGGGACAGGCCGCAGACGGTACTGTCCTTGATACTGCGCGCCACGGCGCGTACGGCATCGAAGTCGCCGGTGCTGGCCACCGGGAAACCGGCCTCGATCACGTCCACCTTCATACGCTCCAGGGCGCGGGCGATGCGGATCTTCTCTTCCTTGGTCATGGAAGCACCGGGGCTCTGCTCGCCGTCGCGCAAGGTGGTATCGAATATGATTAATCTATCGTCGCTCATTGTCTCTCTCCTGATAACCCATTATGACATGGGTTGGCAGTTAACCTGAAAATTCTGTGCTTGTTGGGCTGTGAGATTGTGGCGCCCAGCCCGGCGCGTCGTCTGCTGTTATTTGCCCCTCAGGGCAGCAGTCGCAGGTTCAGGAGAGCATCCAGGGAGGTCAACCGGACGAACAGGGGCAAACCCTGCATCGGGGAAGCAGTGACGAAGATGTCGCTGTGGTTCGAACTTGTCATTGTCCGGGCATTTCGCTCAATCATTTAGACTCAATATAACGTCTCTTGCGCCGTTTTCCAAGCCCTGTTAAGACCCCTCGTGGCGATGGGCCTGATCCCGCTCGGCGCGACGCTGCCGCAACTGGATCAGGGTCAGTACCGGCCCCGACAGGGCATAAACCGCGAACACGCTGAACAGCACCACCGGGGGATTGGCCGACACCAGTACCAGGATCAGGACAATGACCAGAATGGCCACAAACGGCACCCGGTTACGCAGATTGAAGGTCTTGAAGCTGTAGTAGCGGACATTGCTGACCATCAGCAGGCCCACCAGCACGGTGATCGCCCAGACCAGATAATCGAACTGGGCGGGGAATACGGCGTAGTGCTCGCCCACCCAGACCCCGCCGGCGATGATCGCCGCCGCCGAGGGACTGGCCAGTCCCTGAAAATAACGCTTGTCGGCATGCTCCACCTGGGTGTTGAAACGGGCCAGACGCAATGCTGCCGTGGCGGTATAGATAAAGGCCGCCAGCCAGCCGAGCTTGCCCAGATCCGACAGGGCCCATTCGTAAATCACCAGCGCCGGCGCCAGACCGAAGGAGACCATGTCCGACAGGCTGTCATACTCGGCGCCAAAATCGCTCTGGGTATTGGTCAGGCGTGCCACCCGGCCGTCGATCCCGTCCAACAGCATGGCCACGAAAATGGCAATCGCGGCCGGCTCGAAGCGGCCGTGCATGGCCGCCACGATGGCGTAAAACCCCGAGAACAGGGCCGCCGTGGTAAACAGGTTGGGCAGCAGATAGATGCCGCGACGATGCTGATCGGTCTGGGATTTTCTGCTCATCAAATCAAACGCGTGTTAAAAACGAGATACCGATCATAACGTAAACCCCCTCCGCTGCAGAGCCCCGTCAAGGGAATTTCAGCGGCCCAAACGCAAAAGGCCGGTTGGAAAACCGGCCTTTTATCAAGCGAAACGCGACGCGCTCAGTTCTTGCTCTTGTCGACCAGGGCGTTGGCCTTGATCCAGGGCATCATCTCGCGCAGCTTCTCGCCGACCTGCTCGATCGGATGCTCGGCGTTGAGCCGGCGCATGGCGGTCATCTCCGGATAGTTGCTCATGCCTTCGAGGATGAACTTCTTGGCATACTCGCCGGTCTGGATGTTGTGCAGCGCTTCTTTCATCGCCCAGCGACTCTCCTCGTTGATCACCTTGGCGCCGGTGACGTACTCACCGTACTCGGCGTTGTTGGAGATAGAGTAGTTCATGTTGGCGATACCGCCTTCGTACATCAGATCCACGATCAACTTCAGCTCGTGCAGACATTCGAAGTAGGCCATCTCCGGGGCATAGCCGGCTTCCACCAGAGTCTCGAAACCGGCTTTGACCAGTTCCACTGCACCACCACACAGTACAGCCTGCTCGCCGAACAGATCGGTTTCGGTCTCGTCCTTGAAGCTGGTTTCGATGATGCCGGTGCGACCGCCACCGATGGCCGAGGCATAGGACATGGCGGTCTCCTTGGCCTTGCCGGAGGCGTCCTGGAACACGGCGATCAGATCGGGAATCCCGCCACCACGCACAAATTCACTGCGTACGGTATGGCCCGGCGCCTTGGGTGCAATCATGATCACGTCCAGATCCTCGCGCGGCACCACCTGGTTGTAATGAATGCTGAAGCCGTGGGCAAAGGCCAGGGTCGCGCCCTTTTTCAGGTTCGGCTCGATATCGTTTTGGTAAATCCGGGCCTGGTACTCATCCGGGGTCAGCACCATGATCACATCGGCACCCGCTACGGCCTCGGGGACATTCTTGACACTCAGGCCGGCTTCCTGCGCCTTTTTGGCGGAAGCGGAACCCTCACGCAGGCCGACGGTGACATCAACGCCGGAGTCCTTCAGGTTGTTCGCATGGGCATGGCCCTGGGAGCCGTAACCAATAACAGCTACCTTCTTGCCTTTGATAATGGAGAGATCGCAATCTTTGTCGTAATAGATATTCATACGTAATACCTGCCAATCCAGTTTTTAATTAATTGAAGATTAAACACGAAGTGCCCGGCTGCCACGCGAGATACCGGTGGCACCGGAACGCACCGTTTCGATGATCAGATTCGCATCGACGGCGCTTAAAAAGGCATCCAGCTTGGAACCGTTACCGGTCAGCTCGATGATATAGGTTTCATCGGTCACATCCAGAATCCGGCCCCGAAAAATATCGGCCATGCGCTTGAGTTCGGCGCGCGCCTGATCCGAGGGAGTCGAGACCTTGACCATCATCAGTTCCCGTTCGATATGATTGCCCTCGGAAATATCCGCCAGCTTGACTATATCGACCAGCTTGTTCAGCTGCTTGAAGATCTGCTCGATGATCTCGTCCGAACCGCTGGTCACTACGGTCATGCGCGACAGAGAAGGGTCCTCCGTCGGCGCCACGGTCAGCGATTCGATGTTGTAACCGCGCGCCGAGAAGAGCCCCGCCACCCGGGACAGGGCACCGGCTTCGTTTTCCATTAACAGAGAAATAATGTGTCGCATCAGGCCAGCTCTCTTTCCGGTGACAGGTGCATCTCGTGATGACCCTTGCCGGCGGCAATCATCGGATAGACGTTTTCGGTCTGGTCGGTAATGAAATCCATGAACACCAGCCGGTCCTTCATGGCGAAGGCTTCCTTGAGCGCGCCTTCCACGTCCCCCGGCTGCTCGATACGCATGCCCACATGGCCGTAGCTTTCCGCCAATTTGACGAAATCGGGCAGCGCATCCAGATAGGAATGCGAATAGCGGCTGTCGTAGAAGAACTCCTGCCACTGGCGCACCATGCCCATATAACGGTTGTTCAGATTGACGATCTTCACCGGCAGCATGTATTGCAGCGCGGTGGACAGCTCCTGGATACACATCTGGATACTGGCCTCGCCGGTGACACAGGCCACCTGACTGTCGGGATAGGCCAGTTGCACGCCCAGCGCGGCCGGCAGGCCGAAGCCCATGGTGCCCAGGCCGCCGGAGTTGATCCAGCGCCGCGGCTTGTCAAACGGATAGAACTGGGCGGCGAACATCTGATGCTGGCCCACGTCGGAGGTCACATAGGCATCGCCCCCGGTGACTTCATGCAGTTTTTCGATCACGAACTGCGGCTTGATCAGCGCGCTGTTGCGGTCGTAGCGCAGGCAGTTTTTGCTCTTCCAGGTCTCGATCTGCTGCCACCACTGATCCAGCGGCTTGGCATCCGGTTTTTTCTTGGAGGCCTTGATCGCCTTGTTCATATCCGACAGCACGTGCCGGATATCGCCGACAATGGGCACATCCACCCGCACGTTCTTGGAAATTGACGAAGGATCGATATCGATGTGAATGATCTTGGCATCCGGACAGAACTGTTTGACGTCGCCGGTGACCCGGTCGTCGAAGCGCGCACCGATGGCGATCAGCACATCGCACTCGTGCATGGCCATGTTGGCCTCGTAGGTACCGTGCATGCCGAGCATGCCCAGGTGCTGTTTGTCGCTGGCCGGATAGGCGCCCAGCCCCATCAGGGTCTGGGTGATGGGATAACCCAGGGTGCGGGTGAATTCGATCAGCTCGGCGTCGGCATTGCTCAGCACGACCCCACCGCCGGTGTAAATCATCGGTCGGCGCGCCGCGAGGATCAGCTCCATCGCCCGGCTGATCTCACCGGGGTGGCCCTTGACCACCGGCTGATAGGAGCGCATCTCGACCTCGCCCGGATATTCGTAGTCGATCTTGACGTTCGGATCGGTGATGTTCTTGGGAATATCCACCACGACCGGACCGGGTCGACCGGTGCTCGCTACATAGAAGGCCTTGCGCAGGGTCTCGCCCAGATCCTCGGCCCGTTTCACCAGAAAGTTGTGTTTCACGCAGGGACGGGTGATGCCAACGGCATCCACTTCCTGGAACGCATCGCTGCCGATAAACTGAGTCGCCACCTGACCGGTAATGATCACCATCGGAATCGAGTCCATGTAGGCGGTGGCAATGCCGGTCACGGCATTGGTCGCCCCCGGCCCGGAGGTGACCAGCACCACGCCCGGCTTGCCGGTGGCGCGGGCATAACCGTCAGCTGAATGGGTCGCACCCTGTTCGTGGCGAACCAGGATGTGCTTGACCTCCTCCTGATTAAACAGGGCGTCATAGATGTGCAGAACCGCGCCGCCCGGATAGCCGAAGACGTATTCAACGCCCTCGTCCTTCAGGAACTGGACTACGATTTCGGCTCCACTGAGTTTCACGTTGTTTACTCCCAGATGCGTTCCAGAAATGTTGCGTCGCTGCGAAAAAAATACCCGTCGCAACGGGCAGGGATGCCCATTATAATCAGTAAAACGGTATAAATACACGGAATGTCGACAGAAAGCCGGCAAAACCTGCCGCAGCGACCCAATTTCCGGCCTCCCGCCGTGGTTGTTGGCGACAGTACCTTGACCCGACGGGCGCGACATGCGAAAACCACTCCTGAGACAGGCTTTACAACCCCTTAACCGCAACCTGCGCAGAATACGCTCATGAAAACAATCAACAAGCTTTTCGCTCTGCTCCTGCTGCTCGCCCTGGCAACCCCGACCGCGCTGGCCGCCACCTACAAGTATCAGGACGAGTCGGGCAACACGGTCTATTCCCAGAACCCGCCCGAGAACCCCGATACGCCCTACGAGGAGATGACCAACATCTCATCCCAGGCCCGGCCCGGCAGCAACTCCGCGCCGGCCAGCAGCAGCCCGTCGCCCAGCCTGCAACCGGACGAAGAAGAGAGTGACACCGTCGCCCGCGAGCAGCAACAGGCCGAACAGATCCGCGAGAAAAACTGCAAAGCCGCGAAAAAGAACCTGGAGGTTTACACCGTCTATCGCCGGATTCGCAATGAAGAGGGCGAGGTGGTGCGCATCAGCGACGAGGAACGTCAGCAAAAAATCGACGAAGCCAAACAGGCGATTCAGGATTTCTGTGATTGACCTGCGGGGACTGACCTGCGTGAGGGAGTTTTAGCATGCCGCTTCTCAAGATTCAGACCAATCAATCCGTCGAACCGGCGCGGGCCGAACAGCTGGTCAGTGCCGCCTCCGCCCTGGTCGCCGGGCAACTGGGCAAGCCCGAGCGCTACGTGATGGTCGCCCTGGAGCCGCCGATCCCCATGTCCTTCGGCGGCAGCACCGATCCCCTCGCCTACCTGGAACTCAAGAGTATCGGCCTGCCGCAGGACAAAACCCCGGCACTGTCCGAGGCCCTGTGCGGCCTCATCCAGGAACAGCTGGGCATCGACCCGGAGCGGGTCTACATCGAATTCGCCGATGCGCCCCGCGCCATGTGGGGCTGGAACAGCTCGACTTTCTAGACTTCCAAAAAGTCTTAACCACCAAGACACGAAGGCACCAAGTGAATGTGGAGACGCAAACTCAGGTCTCTCTCCCTTGGAAGAATAGAAGCCTGGCTACGCTTGACGTGGTTCCAGCCAGGGCTCGCAAAACCAATAAATAACGTATTCTTGGTGTCTTTGTGTCTTGGTGGTGAGATTTTACACTGTTTTCCTCGTAACTCGTCACTCGGCCCTCGTCCCTGCCTGAAAAGTTGGGATAAAATAGCCGCTGACTCAATCACATAACAAAGCGAAAACCTATGCGTAGCTCCCGTTTGTTGCTCTCCACCCTGAAAGAAACCCCGGCCGACGCCGAAATCATCAGTCACCAGCTGATGCTGCGCGCGGGGATGATTCGCAAACTCGCCGCCGGGCTCTATACCTGGCTGCCCATGGGACTGCGAGTGCTGCGCAAGGTGGAAAACATCATCCGCGAGGAGATGGACCGCGCCGGCGCCCAGGAAGTCCTGATGCCGGCGGTGCAACCGGCCGAACTGTGGGAAGAATCGGGTCGCTGGGAACAGTACGGGCCGGAACTGCTGCGGTTGGCGGATCGTCACGGGCGTGAATTCTGTTTCGGCCCGACCCACGAGGAGGTCATCACCGATCTGATCCGGCGCGAGATTCGCAGCTACAAACAGCTGCCGACCAATCTCTATCAGATCCAGACCAAGTTTCGCGATGAGATCCGCCCCCGCTTCGGGGTGATGCGGGCACGTGAGTTTCTGATGAAAGACGCCTACTCCTTTCACCTGGATGACGCCTCGCTGGATGAAACCTATCACCAGATGCACGACACCTATTGCCGTATCTTCTCGCGCCTGGGGCTCGACTACCGTCCGGTGCAGGCCGACACCGGCTCCATCGGAGGCAAGCTGTCCCACGAGTTTCATGTGCTGGCCGACTCGGGGGAAGATGCCATCGCCTTCAGCAGCAACAGCGACTATGCCGCCAACGTGGAGCTGGCGCCCACCCTGCCGTGCAGTGACAGTCTGCCGCCCGCCGGCGCCACGATGCAGAGCGTGGATACGCCCGGCCAGCACACCATCGAGCAGCTGGCCACCTTCCTGGGGGTGCCTGCCAGCCAGTGCCTCAAAACTCTGCTGGTGATAGATGCCGAAGAACAGGTTCATGCCCTGATTCTGCGCGGCGATCACGAACTGAATATGCTCAAGGTGGAAAAGCTCGCAGGCATCATCCCGCCGCTGCGCTTTGCCAGCGATGCGGAAGTCAAACAGGCCTGTGGCTGCGAGCCCGGCTCCATCGGCCCGGTCGGGCTGGAGGTGCCCCTGCAGGTGGATCACGGCGCCCTGATCGCCGATTTTGTCTGCGGCGCCAACCAGCGCGACAAACACCTGACCGGTGTCAACTGGGGGCGCGATCTGCCGCAACCGGCCACGGTCGACATCCGCAATGCGATCGAGGGCGATCCTTCCCCCGATGGCCAGGGCACGCTCTCGATCAAACGCGGTATCGAGGTCGGCCATATCTTCCAGCTGGGTGACAAGTACAGCGATGCCCTGAAGGCCACCGTGCTGGATGAAAACGGTCACTCGGTGGTGATGACCATGGGCTGTTACGGCATCGGCGTCTCACGCGTGGTGGCCGCCGCCATCGAACAGAACCACGACGAACGTGGCATTATCTGGCCCGATGCCATTGCGCCCTGGCAGGTCGCGATCCTGCCGCTAAACATGCACAAGTCGCAACGGCTGCGCGACACCGCCGAGCAGCTTTACATTCAATTACAGCAGGCCGGCATCGATGTGCTGCTGGACGATCGCAAGGAACGCCCCGGGGTCATGTTCGCCGACATAGAGTTGATCGGCATCCCGCATCGCATCGTCATCGGCGATCGCAGCCTGGACAAAGGGGTCGTGGAATACAAAACCCGCCGCGAAACCGACGCGCAGGAAATCCCGGTCGATCAGATCGTCGACCATATCCGACAACAACTGCACTAACCCGGGACGCCGAGATGAGCACGCGGGCAAAGCTGGCATCCTCCCTGATTCGGGCCGCAACGTTATTATTGTTCGGTGGATTGCTTGTTGGCCCGTCTCTGGCCGCGGAACAGGGCAATGTCGATCCCGAACTGCGCCAGCTGCTACAGCAGGCGATCAACGAAAATGACAGTTTCGAGGATCGGTTCGAGGCGGAAGTCTGGCTGGTCGACATGTCCCAACGGCTCAAGGCACGAGTCCCCGATCCGCAGCGCCGCCTTTCGCTGCTCAAACAGATTCATTTTGAAGCCAAACGGGCCGGACTCTGGCCCGAACTGGTGCTGGCGGTCATCGAGGTGGAAAGCAACTTCGATCGCTTTGCCATCTCCAGCGCCGGTGCCATGGGCCTGATGCAGGTCATGCCCTTCTGGCTGGACGAGATCGGCCAGCCCGGCGATAACCTGTTCGACATCCGCACCAACCTGCGCATGGGCTGCACCATCCTCAAGTACTACCTCGACAAGGAAGACGGCAACCTCACCCCCGCCCTGGCCCGCTACAACGGCAGCTACGGCAGCCACCGCTACACCACCAAAATCTACACCGCCCTCGACAACCGCTGGCGGCGGTATTAGCCATCTGGTGGGGCGAAACCTTTGCCGCTTCTTTCATCCAGTGGAAGGAACGCGGAGGACGCAAAGACGCAAAGGACGCGAAGGGTTAATAAATAATGAAGCTAAAGGGGGAGTTTAAAGCCGTGACGTTTTTCCGACAGGTTTCTCGCCTACACAGTCGCTATCCACAAACAAGATAAAGTTTTTCTTTGCGTTCTCCGCGACTTTGCGTCCTCTGCGTTCCTTCCCAGAGGGCAACAAAAGAGAGATGTCTACGGTATCTTATTCGGTGGTGAAATGCGTGGGCGGCGGGGTGTCGACGGTTTCGCAGTCGACCTGGTCGACGTCGGCCATGGGCGAGCCTTGCCAGAGCCAGTCGCAAAGCTGGCGGACTTTGGGTTCGGAGCCGCAGGCGAGGATGTCGACCGAACCGTCGGACAGGTTGCGGGCGTAACCGGTCAGGCCCAGTCGCTGGGCTTCGTGGCGGGTACTGTCGCGGAAGAAGACGCCCTGCACCCGGCCTGTGACCCGGCACTGGCGACACAGATTCATGGCAGTTCGATGCTCGCGGTTTGTCCAACCCGGTAACGCTGGTCTTCCAGCTCAAAGCTGACAGCCACGGCATAGCGTTGCGTGCCCTCGATCGGTTCCAGGCCGATACTCTTGATCCGGCCGGTATGTTGTCGACCGGCCACGTTCACCGCCGCTTCCTGACCCACTTCCAGCGCACGGGTCTGTGCTTCGGTCAGTTCGGCGCGGGCAATCATGGCATCGGCAGCGGCCACGGTAACGAGGGTCAGCGGTTGCAGATCATTGATCACCGTCTGGCCCTTTTCGGCAGAAACGCTGATCACAAGGGCATCGAACGGCGCGCGCACCGCACTGTATTCCAGATTCAAGCGGGCCTGCACCAGCGCCGCGCGGGCCGCGGCATAGTCGGCCTCGGCCTGCTTGGCGTCATTTAACGCCATTTGCAGCTCATGATCCGATAACACGGTACGGTCATACAGTTCCTCGGCGCGATCCCGCTCGCGGCGGGCTTCCGCGCGCACGGCCTTGAGGCTCTCCAGCCGGCTACTGGCCTGGCTCACATCGGCCCTGTAGCCCCGATCGTCCAGTTGCACCAGCACGGCACCGGCCTTCACCCGTTGCCCGGCCTGCGCGGTCACCTCGCTGATCACGCCCTGTACCGGCGTGCCCAGTTCAACGCGCCGCTCCCATTCCAGCCGGGCGTCGTACTCGGCCGCCGCCACGTGGCCGCTGATCAGCAATAACGTCGCCGCCATGAATTTAATTTGCCTGTTCATTGCTCTGTTCCTTTTGCGTCGTATTCTGCGGAGGCACAAAGGGTTGTTCGACCTCCAGGCGGCCCAGCAAGGCATTCAGCCGTGCCCAGACCAGGGCGGTCTCATAATCACTTTCGGCGGTGTTTCGTTCCGCTTCGGTATAGCGCACCATGGAATCCCCCAAATCCGCTCTGACTTCCAGCTCGTAAAGGGCACGACTGCGATCCAGATAAAGTTCGCGATAACGTTTTTCGCTTTGGCGCTGCTCGCGTCGGGCTTTGAGTGAATCCAGTTGCAACCACAATTCCAGCACCTGCTGGCGGACATCGCGTTCCGCCCGTGTCAGCATCGCCCGGGTTTCAAACAGGTGGGCCTTTTCGCGCGCCACGCCGGCATCGGTACGGCTGCCATCGTACAAAGGGATAGTCACTTGCAGTTCGGCACGAAAATCGTCGTAACTGTTGCGCTCCCGGGAATAGGCACCGGCCTGCAACTTGCCCCTGACAGTCGGATTATCACCGGCACGGGCCCCTTCGACCCGCGCGTGCGCGGCTTCAAGCCGTTCCCGTAGCGATTTCACCACCGGGTTTTCCTGCAGTGCCAGCGCCTGCAGCTGTTCCACTTCCGGCAGCTCCCGTTCGATGTCCGGCAAGGCAGGGGGGACCACATTACGGGGTAGCTGACCGGGCCGGTTCAGCGCCTGCGCCAGGCGGGCGCGGGTCTCACGCTGGCGGTTCTGGGCCTGAAAACGCAGGTAACGGGCACGCTGAAAAACCGCTTCCTGCTCCAGCAGTTCCAGATCGGAGATTTGCTTGAGCTCGTGACGATCGCGTAATTTGTCCAGCTCGACAAACTCGACCGCCATCTCCTCGTTATAGCGGTAGTACTGCAAGTCGGCCAGCACCACATCAAAATAGCGCTGCATGATCGCCAGGCGCCGTTGCTGACGCGTGTTGACGCGCAGAAGTTTATTGCTGTCGAGTTGCCGGGCCGCAGCGGTACTGGCCGAGCGGGTTCGACCGAAGTCGTAGAGCGTTTTGTCGACGTTCAGCAACAGGCGATGATCATCGTTAGTTTGATCGAAGGCGTAATCGGGCGGTTCCACATGGGCCAGCGCGCCATCGACATAGATATCCAGATCGTCCCCGGCACGGGCCCCCTGCAGTTCCGCCTCGGCCACCTGAATGCGCGCCTCCGCGAGTTGCAGATCGGGATGCGGTTCATCGGCCAGCGCCAGAGCCTTATCGAGCGTCAGTGGCTCCGGCAACGGTTCGGGTTCTTCACCGCTCTGCTGTGCATAGCCGCCTGTCGCAACCAACAGCAGCAGACCGCACAGCCAGGTGTGCGAACGAAACACAATTGCTCGAGTCATGTCGTAAGCTTATTCTTTTCGTTTTTCACGTTTGTAACGGATAAACGACATATCCTTGTAGATCCCGTTAGCGACGTATTCACCCATCCACATAAACTCTTCTACGCCGGACGTCTTGCCGGTATGCCGGTGTATTCGCTCGCCTTCGAGATTATAGAAAGCAAAGACCGGTGTGGCCCGCACGCGATTTTCCTTGAACGCGAAATCCTTCTGCTTTTTCTGTTCGCCCTGCAGGTTGGTAATCTCGATATCCCCTTCGATATCCACGGGGAAGTTCAGAAAATGCTCACGATAGTATTCCTGGACTTTCTGACGATTGAGGACGTTTTCCTTCATGTAGTGGCAAAAGGGGCACTCGTCCATCTCAAAAAAGATGAGTACGCCTTTTTTACCTTGCTCCCGGGCATTTTCCAGCTCTTCTTGATAATCGCCCCAGGTTTCATGGAAAAAATGCTTATAGGGATCGCGGGTTTCCGCGGCAAGCGTCGTCGTGCCCAGTGCCAGCAGCAATACGAAAATAGAGCCAAACAGTTTACGCATGAATCACACCATTATATTTGAAATGCCACACCAGTCTGTGACCGTCACGAAACGAAAAAATTCCCGCCCGACAGCAGGGTTGGTCGGCTATTCTACCGCGTTGCCCCGACTTTTAAACCCGTTACCATCATCGGATCCACCGCCAGATCGACCGGCGGCAAATTTTAACACAGCCATAACAATCGGGGTCGGGGACAGAGACCACCGGGCAGGGTGCACGGCGAGGAACCCGTACAAGGAGGGAAGACCCTGAAAAGCAAGGAAGAGCGGACAACAAAAAGGGCCCTCAAGGGGCCCTTTTGGCAGTTACAAAGAGATTCTGTAACTTGGCTTAGCGTGCCAGGTAGTCGCGATCGGAATCTTCGACCACACCCAGGGACCAGCTACCGCGAGTCCGGGCATGACGGACTGCCGCGTCAACTTCAGTGCTGGACGGCGCGTCATCGATATCCAGAACCTGACCGGGATGGATCAGATCCGCGTCTTCGATCTGGTTGCTGTTGGTTTTATAGATCAGCGGCCACTGATAAGGATTGCCGTAAACTTCCGACTTGGCAGAGATATCCCACAGGTTGTCACCGCGCATCACGGTGTACTCGGACATGCTACCGGTATCCGGGCCGAGCATACCGCTTTGGTCGGCAGTCTGGGGTTCCGGCTCAGGAGTAGTGACTTCGGTGGGAGCAGGTTCCTGCGCTTCTTCCTCAGTAGTGCCCGCGCAACCGACAGAAACACTGACCGCAGTGATCAGCAGTCCTGCAAGTTTCAGCGAGTTAACTATTTTCATTGTTATGGACTCCAGTTGGTTTTGAATTCGATAAGGCCAGTTTGTTCTCTACGTTGCAACCTAGCACTGGCCGTAAATGACTGTCAAGGCAGCAACTTACAAACGACCCTTGTTGATGCAAGTTTAGTGATTTGCCCCCATATCGCAAGCAAATATCAATCGTTTTGAGGTCTGTTTCCGGTTTTATCGACGGCTTTTTGTCGGGCCAGCATCGCCTGCTCCTGGGCTTCGAGCGCGAAATCCCGGGCAATGGGGTAATCCCCCTGTTCCAGTTTGCGCGCGGCCCGATCGAGCAATTTTTCCGCGATCGACAACAGTTCAGGGGCATGCTCCTGCGCGCCGGCATCCCTGGCGGCCTGAATCGTCTGGCGCGCATTGCTCATTTCCTGAACAGGGGCCGAGATGGCACAGCCGGTCAACGCCAGTATTGCAAGATACCAGCCAAAAAAGAGGGACAAAGAGATCAGACGCATTAAACCAATTCGGGTAGATTACAGGGTCAAACGAATGTATCCCCGCCCCTATAGGCTGTCAAGACAACAACCGCTAGAATACAAAGCCAGTCAGGCAATCATCAAAGACGCACAAAACCCTATGCAACCGACGCTTTATCACAACCCTCGCTGTTCCAAATCCCGGCAAACGCTCGAGTTATTAAAAGAACAGGGCCATGACCCGCAGGTGGTCGAATACCTCAAGACACCGCCGGATCGCGCCACGCTGGAACGGATCCTGGATTGGCTGGGGCTGGAACCGCGCGATCTGATGCGCAAAAACGAGCCCGAGTACAGGGAGAATAACCTTGATGATCAATCACTTGGTCGAGACGCGCTGATCGAGGCCATGCTTGCTCACCCCAAACTGATCGAACGACCGATCGTGGTAACCGACGGCAAGGCCGCCATCGGTCGCCCGCCCGAACAGGTCCTGGAGATCCTCCCATGAGCGAGATTCTGGTGCTCTATTACAGCCGCCACGGCGCCACCGCCGGGCTGGCCCGCCAGGTGGCCCGCGGGGTTGAACAGGCCGGATTGCAGGCCCGGCTGCGCAGTGTCGCACCGGTCTCTCCCACGCCGGAGGCCGTCGACCCGCCGGTTCCGGACAGCGGTGCCCCCTATGCCCGGCTGGAAGATCTGCAGGAATGCGCCGGTCTCGCACTGGGCAGCCCGACCCGCTTCGGCAACATGGCGGCGCCGCTCAAATATTTCCTCGATACCACCAGCCCCCTCTGGCTGCAGGGCGCACTGGCGGGCAAGCCGGCGGCGGTGTTCACCTCCACCGCCTCGATGCACGGCGGCCAGGAGACCACGCTCACCTCCATGATGCTGCCGTTGCTGCACCACGGCATGCTGCTGGTGGGGCTGCCCTACAGCGAGACCGCCCTGCACACCACGCGCAGTGGCGGGACGCCCTACGGGGCCAGTCATCTGGCCGGGCCCGACAGCGATCTGCCCCTCAGTGAGGAGGAAGAGCAGCTGGCGCGGGCGCTGGGCACACGCCTGGCCCAGGTTAGCCGGGCGCAGCTGGATGCCGGACTGATCAAGGCATAGGCCATTGAATATTATTACTTTTTCCCGCTGGCTGACGCTGGGCGCCTATTTTGCCCTGCTGATCCTGCTGATGCTGTGGCAAACCGTGCTGGCGCCGCCGCAACTGCTGCCGATTTCGCTGGTGCTGCTGTTACTGGTCGGCCCGCTGTTATTCCCGCTGCGTGGTCTGCTCCACGGCCGGCCCTATACCCATGCCTGGACCAGCTTTCTGGTGCTGATCTATTTCATACACGGGACGGTGGAAGCCTGGAGCAATCCGGACGTGCGCCTGTATGCCGGTCTGGAAATCCTGTTCAGCGTGCTCCTTTATAGTGGCGCCCTGCTCTATGCACGCTACCGGGGACGCCAGCTCAGGCAGGCGACTGACGGGTCAGATACGCCCGGACAAACGGAATCGTGAGCCGGCGCTGGGCGACCAGCGACGCCTCATCCAGCCCGTCCAGCAGGGCAAACAAGGAGTTCATATCCCGCGGACAGCGGGTCATCAGATAGGCGGCCACCTCGTCATCCAGGCTCAGCCCCCGGGCCGCGGCACGCTGTTGCAGTGCCTGACGTTTGGCCGCATCGCCCAGCGGTTGCAACTGAAACACCGGGCCCCAGCCCAGGCGCGAGCGCAGATCGGGCAGCTGGATACTCAGCGACGCCGGCGAGACGGTGGCGGTCACCAGCAATTGATGGCCGGCGGCGGTCAGGCGGTTATAGACATGAAACAGTGCCGTCTCCCAGGCCGTATCGCCGGCCACCGCATCGAGATCATCCAGACAGAGCCGATCGAACTGCTCCATGCCTTCCAGCATGGCCGGTTCCAGGCCGGGTTCGGCCAGCGGCAGATAGGCGGCGCGCTGACCCTGCGCCGCCGCCTGATGGCAGACCGCCTGCAGCAGATGGGATTTACCGGTGCCGGCGGCACCCCACAGATAGATCGACGGGGCATCGGCTGTGTGCAGGGCATCAAGCACCCGCTCATTGCCGACGGGCAGAAAATTCTCGAAGGTGGCCGCATCCTGCAGCCGCACGCCTAGCGGGAGCTGCCGGGTCATGCCGATTCCGAGTCGTCCGTGTAGAGATCGCTTTGCCGGTACTGCTCGTGGGCATAGCGCAGCAGCACCATCGCCACCGCCGCCACCGGCAGCGCCAGCAACACCCCGATAAAGCCGAATAACTGACCGCCGGCCAGCACCGCAAAAATCACCGCCACCGGATGCATGCCGATGCGATCGCCCACCAGCAACGGGGTCAACACGGTTCCCTCCAGCACCTGGCCGATGCCAAAGACGATGCCGACATACACCAGGTACATCGGATCCTGAAACTGGACCATAGCCGCGATCAGGGCCAGCAGGATCCCGACGATGGTCCCCAGATACGGCACAAAGCTGATCAGCCCGGCGATCGCGCCGATCAACAGGGCGAAATCGACCCCGATGAGCGACAACCCGAGCGAATAGATCAGCCCCAGCGCCAGCATCACCAGCAACTGACCGCGCAGAAAGGCGCCGAGCACCTCATCGGACTGCCGGGCCAGACGCATGACGGTCTGCTCGCTGCGCCGAGGCAACAGGGCCCGCAACCGTTCAAGCAGTGGCTCCCAGTCGCGCAGTAAATAAAAAGTTACCACCACCATGATCAGCAGATTCGCGATCCAGCCGACCAGCGCAAGCCCCGAACGGGAGACCGAGCTCAGCGTCTCGCGGGCAATGCCGCCGGCCTGTTGCCAGTTTTTCTGAATGGCGGTTTTGAGCGTATCCAGTTCCAGGGTCGTCTCGGCCAGACCCAGTCGGGCCGTCAGCCACGGCAGACCCTCGGCCTGCAGCCAGTCGATATAGCGGGGCAGTTTCTGTACCAGCACCCGAACCTGCTCCTCGATAAGCGGGATCAGCACCAGCAACAGCAGTAACGCCACAATGGTGAGCAGCACAAACACCAGCACCACCGCCAGGGTGCGCGGCAGTTTCCAGCCCTGCAGGCGATCCACCAGCGGATCGGCTACATACGCCAGTATCGCCGCGCCGATAAACGGCACCAGCACCGGCCCCAGCAGATAAAGCACGATCCCGGTCAGGGCAACCGCGGCCAGCACCCACCATCGTTGTTGTACGCTCATGCCCCGCTTCTCCTTGTCGGCCACTGCTGCCAGGCCCGATAACCCCACAGAGCCACGTAGCTGGCCCCGCTCATCACGGTGGTAATGAACACCAGATACATGAGGCCCTTGACCAGCATGGGCAGATCAAGCCAGCCGGCCAGGGAGAGAATCACCGTCAGTACCAGGACAATCTGCAAGCCGGTATTGAGCTTGCTGATTAACAGCGGCTGCGCCGTCACGTTGGCGATCAGCCAGCGATACGTCAGGGTCCCCAGCACAATGATCACATCCCGGGCGATCACCGTGCCGACCAGCCAGAACGGCAAGGCCCCGATCCAGCCCAGGGTCAGATACCCGCAGACCATCAGCAGCTTGTCGCCCAGCGGATCGAGAAACCCGCCCAGGCGGGTGATCCAGTGATAGCGCCGGGCCAGATAGCCGTCCAGTCCGTCCGACAGCCCCGCAATCAGAAACAGGATCAATGCCGTGGTATAGGCGCCCTGCAACAGGCTCCAGACCACCGGCGCCACCAGCAGGATGCGCAGCAGACTGATCAGGTTGGGCAGCTGGCGCAGATTCACGGCAGCAGACGGTACTGCAGATCGACCGGACGGGTTTGCGGCTCAAGCGGGGAATCCTGCGCGATGACCTGGCCCGTCATGGGCAGGTCGGGTGGCGCCGGCGTCATCGACACGGTTTCGGCCTTGAGGGTATGCCCCAGTGAGACGGCCTGGTTAATGGCGAGGCGTCCGTGGCGCGAACTCAGAATCAGAGTCAGGTTGTCGGCCTCGAGTTGTTCGATACGCACCGCTTCGACCAGCGACAGATCCTTGAGGTATTTCATGACCCGGTTAAAACCCGCCAGCCCGTTCACATCACTCACCCGCACGCGCAGTTGCTCATGCTGATCGTTTTGCCCGATCCGGGCAAACTGTTCCGCCAGGAGATCGGCCAGGCGATTGATGCCGGGGACAACCGCCTCCCCCAGCGCCTGCCCGGCCACATTCCAGTTCTGGCTGCGCCCCTCCTGGTAGAGGTTCCAGCGACCGCTCCAGCCCCCCGAGGTTGTTTTGGCCACGCGCCCCACCAGCACCGCTTCGGCATCGTAACGGGCGGAGGCCTGCAGGATATTGTCTTCAAAATTGCCCCACACATCGCTGACGCTGATGACACTGCGATCGGTCAGGTCCATGAGCGGGAAGCGCAGCGGCAGGCCACGCAGGCGGGCCTGCTGTTCGATGGCCTGGCGGGCGCGGGTATCCATGTCGTTGCTGAGCAATTCGCGATCCCGGCGATCATCGACCACCAGCCAGATGAGGGTCGCCGGTCGGGTCCGGCCCCAGATAGGCAGGCGGTTCTCGCGCAGCAGACGATCCACCGCCTGTTTGTCGAATCGCACCCAGAGCAGTTCGGTCGGCTCGTCCTTCCCGTTCGCTTCCCGGGTCTGGTAGCGAAACTGCTGAACATAGCGCGGCGCCTGTTCCAGCAATGGTTCGATATCGGCCATGGTCAGGACCATGCGCCGGCCGGTGACCCGCACCAGCACCTGTTGCAAGGCCACGCGCAGGGCGACTTCACGCACCTCCCGGTCCTGGGACTCGACCGGCACCTCGGCCTCGTACAGTCCCGGCACTTCTTCCGCCGGCAGCGGCGTCGCCACCAGCCATATCAACCCCGCTAAAAGAATCCCCAGTTGCTTGTCATACTTCATGCGCTTGCCATTCCTCTGACCTGATGCGGTCCCATTGTACCGGTCGAACCGCCGTGGATTCCAAGCCGACGACCGAATTGATAGACTAGGCGTATTATGCCTTGAAGCGGCCCCGAAAAGGTGCGCCCTTATTCTCTAATTTCAGGAGACTTTCGTGTCCAATGACAGTGTCCCACCGTCCGGTGGCCTGAGCTACCGTGATGCCGGCGTGGATATCGATGCCGGGAACCAGCTGATTGATCGTATCAAACCCTATGCCGCCAGCACCCGGCGCCCGGAAGTCATGGGCGGGCTGGGCGGTTTCGGCGCCCTGTTCGAACTGCCCCCGGGGCGCTATCGCGAGCCGGTGCTGGTCGCCGGCACCGACGGGGTCGGCACCAAGCTCAAGCTGGCGATGCAGATGCAACGCCACGATACCATTGGCATCGATCTGGTGGCCATGTGCGTTAATGACCTGATCGTCCAGGGCGCCGAGCCGCTGTTTTTTCTTGATTATTACGCTACCGGCCGACTCAATGTCGAGGCCGCCGCCGATGTTATCAAAGGGATCGCCGAAGGCTGTCGCCAGGCCGGTGCGGCATTGAGCGGCGGCGAGACGGCGGAAATGCCCGGCATGTATCAGGGTGACGATTATGATCTGGCCGGCTTTTGTGTCGGGGTGGTGGAAAAAAGCCGCATCATCGACGGCACGCGCGTGGCGGCCGGCGATGTCCTGATCGGTCTGCCCGCCAGCGGCCCGCATTCCAACGGTTATTCACTGATTCGCAAAATCGTGGAGATCAGCGGTGCCGATCTGAACGCCCCGTTTGGCGGCACCACCCTGGGCGAGGCGCTGCTGGCCCCCACCCGGATTTACGTCAAACCGTTACTGGCCCTGTTCGAGCAAATCAACGTCCACGCCCTGGCGCACATCACCGGCGGCGGCCTGCTCGAAAACCTGCCGCGCGTCATGCCGGCCGATACCCTTGCCGTCATCGAACGGCAAAGCTGGCAGCGCCCGCCGGTATTCGACTGGCTGCAGGAACAGGGCCGGGTCGAAAGCGAGGAGATGTTCCGCACCTTCAACAACGGGCTGGGAATGGTGCTGATGATCAGCGCCGACGATGCCGACGCCTGCCTGAGGATCTTGCAGGAACAGGGCGAGGCCCCGGTGGTCATCGGTCATATCGACACCGCGCAGGGCGAGCCGCGGGTCGCGTTGCGCTGAGGGATGGGTGCTTCGAACGCACAACCGCCGTTGCCCATCGTGGTATTGATCTCCGGCAGCGG
>CAYOOC010000032.1:5475-31424 GCA_964405505.1 uncultured Thiohalophilus sp. | reverse complement strand
CGATCGCTGGGCCGACGAGGTGGATCCGCAAATGCAAAAATACCGCTGATGAAACCAATAAAACTTGTTACCAGTTTAAGTCTGTTGCTGTTCAGCCTGAACGCCGCCGCTAATGATCTGATGTCGGTTTACGAGCAGGCGACTCAAAACGATCCGCAATACCGGGCCGCCGAGGCCGATTACCGTGCCAATCTGGAAGCCCGACCGCAAAGCCGGGCAGCGCTGCTGCCGCAGGTCAACCTGACCGGCAGAACCGGCCAGAACACCACGGATTACAACATCTATGAGCCCAATACCAGTCGGGAAGGGACCAGCGAGGATTACGACAGCAACAGTTACAGTCTGTCATTGAGCCAGACGATTTATCGTCAGGATTATTACGTGCAGCTGCGTCAGGCCGATGCCCAGGTGGCCCGGGCCGAGGCCAACTTTCGCAATGCCAAACAGGAACTGATGGTGCGCGTGGCGCAACGCTATTTTGAGTACCTGGGCGCGATCGACAATCTGGGCTTTGCGCAAGCGGAGCAAAAGGCCATTGAACAGCAGCTCAACCAGACCGAGCAGCGTTTCAATGTCGGTCTGACCGCCATCACCGACGTGCATGAAGCCCGGGCCCGCCGCGACCAGGCCGAGGCGCAGACCATCAGCGCCAAAAATCAGCTGGAGGTCGCCCGCGAGAACCTGCGCGAGATCACCGGCATGCCTTATGATCAGATCGCCGAGCTGGACAAGGACAGCCCGCTGCTGCGTCCCGAACCCGAAAACATTGACCACTGGGTCGAAACCGCGCTGGATCACAGTCTGAGTCTGATCGCCGCGGAAAAGTCCCGTGAAATCGCCGAAGAAGAAATCAACCGTGCCCGTGCCGGCCATTATCCAAGCCTCGATCTGGTCGCCGACCATACCTATACAGATACCGATGGCGGCGGATTCGGTGCCCAGGAAACCGAAGACACCAGCATTGCGCTGCAGCTCAATGTACCGCTGTTCTCCGGCGGACTGGTCAACTCGCAAACCCGCGAAGCGAGTGCCCGGCACATCCAGGCCAAGGAACAGTACATACAGCAGCGCCGCGCCATCGAACGCCAGATCCGCAGCGCTTACCTGAGTGTCATTGCCAACATCAGCCAGGTGAAGGCCTTCGCCCAGGCGCTGGAATCGAGCCGCACCGCGCTGGACGCGACCGAAGCGGGCTTTGAAGTCGGCACGCGGACCGCCGTGGATGTGCTCAACTCGCAGCGCGAGCTGTACCGGGCGCAGCGTGACTATGCCCAGTCGCGTTACAGCTACATTCTCGAATCCTTCCGGCTCAAGCAGGCCGCCGGGATTCTCAGCGAACAGGACATCAAACAGGTCAACACCTGGCTGCAGTAATTCCCATGCATCAACCTCCCCTGCTGTGCGACGCGGCCACCAGTCAACTGGTGCTGATCGATATCCAGGAAAAGCTGGCCGCGGCCATGCAGTCGGCGGTGCGCGAACAGCTGCTGCGCAACACGGCGATTTTGAGCCAGGCGGCCAACGCACTGGGCATCCCCGTGGTGCATACCGAACAGTACCCCAAAGGGCTGGGGCCGACCGAACCGGCACTGGCCGCGCATCTGCATGACACCGCGATCGAAAAAACATGTTTCTCCTGTTACCGCGCGCCCGATTTTGTCGAGCAGTTGCGCCTCAATGCCCGCCATCAGATCATGCTGGGCGGCATGGAAAGCCATGTCTGTGTGCTGCAGACCGCCATCCAGCTGCAGGAACACGGTTATCAGGTGTTCGTGGTGGAAGATGCCATCGCCGCACGGCGCAAGACCCATCATCGCAATGCCCTGGCGCGACTGCGCCAGGCCGGTATCAGCGTGATCATGAGCGAATCGGCCCTGTTCGAATGGCTGCGCGATGCCCGCCATGAACAGTTCAGGGCATTATCGAAACTGATTCGCTGATAGCCTGCCGTGATTGGGGTATGATCCCCGATACGTCCATCATCGACAGCCATCATGCCGAACAACAATACCCAGTTTTCCATTTCCGAATATTTGCATCCGAAATACTGGCCGACCTGGCTGGGGCTGGGATTCATATGGCTGATTGCGCAACTGCCCTACCCGGCCATCAATTCACTCGGTAAAGCATTTGGTCTGCTCAGCTATGCCCTGATGCCGGCCCGCCGACGCATCGTGCGTACCAACCTGCGCCTGGCGTTTCCCGACTACGACCGGCCAACCATCCGCCGGCTTGTGCGGGAAAATTTTCACTCCACCGCCATGGCAATCTTCGAATCGGGACTGGCCTGGTGGGGATCGGAACAGCGCCTGGCAAAAATGTATCGCGTCGAAGGGCTGGAAAACCTGGCTGCCGCGCAGGCCAAAGGCAAGGGGGTGTTATTACTCGGCGGGCATTACACCACGCTGGAAATCAGCGGCAAGTTTCTGGCCAAGCATATCGACAACCTGCGCCCGACCTATAAGCGTGCGCACAACCCGCTGTTTGAAGCGATTATGGTACACAGCCGCAACCGGATGCTCGACGGGCTGATTCGCAGTCGCGATATGCGCGATATCCTGCGCAATCTGAAAAACGGCAAAGTCGTCTGGTATGCTCCGGATCAGGACTTTGGCGAACGCGCGTCGGTCTTCGCGCCGTTCATGGGGGTTCAGACCGCGACCCTGACGCTGACCGCGCGCATTGCCAAATCTTCCGGTGCACCGCTGGTGCCGTTTTATTCGGAAAGACTGCCCGGCAATCAGGGTTACCGGATCCGGATCGGCCCGGCAATCGAAGAGTTCCCCACCGGCGACGATGTACACGATGCCACGCTGGTTAACCAGGCCATCGAGGAACAGGTGCGCCGCACCCCGGCCCAGTACCTGTGGGCGCACCGGCGGTTTCGCACCCGTCCCGACTGGGAGCCAAAATTCTACAAAGTACGGCGACGCAAAACCCTGAAACAATATTCGAGTCTGTTGTTTCTGCTCTCTGTGCCTATCGCTATATATACTATCTGCATCGCACTGCGAAATCGCGACACGCGATATCTATTAGAGCGTTTTGCGCTGGGAAGTAAAAATATTGACGCAGATATACACTTGCATGCAGCATCCATTGGCGAAATCAATGCCGCGTTGCCATTGATTTACCTTCTACAGAAGAATTACCCCCAACTGACAATACTGGTCACCGTTAACACTCCCAGTGGCCGCCGGATTGCTGAAAAAAAACTCGGCCTCAGTGTAAAATATAGCTATTTACCCCTCGACTTCCATTGGGCGGTTGATCGTTTTATGCGCCAGGTTGCGCCTGACTGCCTCCTGATAATGGAAACCGAACTCTGGCCGAACCTGTATGAATACTGCTTCCAGTACGGCATCCGCAATATTATCGTTAACGGACGCCTGTCCAAGCGAACCACCGGAGCTCCTCACTTCATTCGAAGTGTTATACGGCACGTGTTGCAATATACCTACGCCATCCTGGCCAGAACTGATACGGATAAACAGCACTTCGACGAAATCAGGAACCTGGGCAGGACGCACCTGGTGGGAAATATTAAGTATGCGCAAACCAGCACACACCAGGTATCGCCTATTAACCTCGGGTACCCCTACGTGCTTGCCGCCTCGACACGCAATGATGAAGAAAAACTACTCGTCGAAAACTGGTTGAAACTGGACTCACCGCGACCGCTGATCGTCATTGCCCCGCGTCATATACAGCGACTGAATACTATCCTGAACGACCTCAAACCGTTCGCGCTGGATATAGCCGTGCGCAGTCGCAATGATCCGGTCAGCGCCGACACGCAGGTCTATATCGCCGATACCTTTGGCGAGCTGGATAACTTGATTGCCGGTGCGGAATTTGTACTGATGGGCGGGGGATTCAAACCCCATGGCGGCCAGAACATCCTGGAGGCGGCGCGTGCCGGCAAGGCCGTCATCTTCGGACAGCACATGGATAACTTCCAGGCCGAAGCCCGGGACCTGGTGGCCGCCGGTGGCGCCATCCAGGTGGAGAATGAGTCCGCCCTGGTGGAAGCCATCAAAACCCTGCTCGACGATCGCGAGCAAAGAGACCGCATGGGCACACAGGCCCGGGCATTGATCGAAGCCAACCAGGACATGGCCGAACGTTATCTGGGTGAACTGCAGAAGTTGTGCCCGGAACTGAGTACTAAGTACTAAGTACTAAGTACTAAGTACTAAGTACTAATTTATAGTTGGTTATACCCCGCGAGCAAATCCTGCCAGTTTTTCTCGCTGAAATGGAAGGTTTCCTGTGCGCCCTGAAGCTTGGTGAGGGAACGATGCAGGCGCTGCAGGTTACGTTGCTGCCAGCTTCGGCGTGGCCGGCGAATACAACCGCGATCGAAATCGATCAAATAGAAGCGACCGCCGGCATCAAGCATGATGTTATTGGCGTTCAGATCGGCGTGATAGACCCCCTGACTGTGGAAGCGCCGGATTACACCACCCATGGCGGCCCAGTGACCGGTATCCAGACTGTCGTTGGCCAGCAGCTGACCGACTGCTTTGGCCCCGGGAATACGCCGGGTCATGATGTCCGCAGTATATAATAAGCCGTGACGGATAACCTGTGCCGCGACCGGGCGGGGCACCGGCAGATTGCGTTCGCGCAGGGTCTGCAGCAGATGCAGTTCGCGCCAGGCCCGGTTGGACTTCAGACCAGTCCACAAATAACGGTCGGCGGACCAGCGTGCGATCAGTCCACCACGATGATAATGACGCAGGGCAAATTCAAGACCATGATAATTAACAAAGAATGTCGTGCCGCGCCCTTCGGCAAAGCCAACTATAGCATCCTGCTGTGCCCACTCTTCAGAGGTAAACAGCACCTGGTCTGGTTCCTGGAAAATTTGATTATCAAAACATACAAACTTTTTATTAGAGTTCCATGTAATATAACCCATTGTATATCCCGTAGAATTATTTTATTACTATCGTATCAACAATACCAACTCACTTACACAACCCGAACATAAGCTTACAATGAAAACTCCTGTTAAAGTTCTGGTAGTTCGCAATGACAAACTGGGCGATTTCATGCTCAGCCTGCCGGTATTCTGGCTGCTCAAACAGCACTTACCCGATTGTGAACTGCATGCCCTGGTCCCCGACTATACCCGGGATATCGGCGCGGCCTGCGATGCCATCGACAAACTGATCGTCGATCCCGGCAAAGGCGCCGGTCTGCGCAAACAGGGTCAGCTGCTGCGTACGCTTCGGGCCGAGCACTACGATGCCGTCATCACGCTGTTTTCAACCTCGCGTATCGGCCTGTTGCTCTGGCTGTCCGGGATACGTTATCGGCTCGCGCCGGCCACCAAGCTCGCACAGGTTTTTTATAACCATCGCCTGGTTCAGCGCCGTTCTCGTTCTGAAAAACCCGAGTTCCAGTACAACCTGGACCTGGCCGAATATTATCTGCAGGCGCAGCACATCCCGATCGCAAACCGGCCACAGCCGCCTTACCTGCATTTTGAAGCGGAACAGGTCGCCCGGCTCAAGCGGGAGTTTCTTGCCGAAGAGAACATCGACAACGATCCCGATCTTATCATCGTGCATCCCGGCAGTGGCGGTTCGGCGAACAACCTTTCGACCGAACAGTATGCCCGGCTGCTGCGTCAGCTGCCCCTGACACCGGCCCGGCACATTGTCATCACCGCGGGTCCCAACGAAGAGTCCACCGCGCAGTCACTGGCCTCGCAACTTGGCAAGGTGCCGCACTCGATCTATTACTCGCGACAGGGGCTGGTCAATTTTGCCCGCTTTTTGCAAAACGCCGCGCTGTTTATCAGCGGCTCGACCGGCCCGTTACATGTCGCCGGCGCGCTGGACAGACCGACCGCCGCCTTTTATCCCCGCAAGCGTTCCTCCACCGCGCTGCGCTGGCAGACCTTGAGCCGCGCAACGCATCGCCTGGGTTTCATGCCGCCGGAACAGGCCGAAGCCGAGGACATGCAAAGCATCGATATCGACGCGGCGGCCAACCTGATCGCCGAAAAATTACTGCCCGCCAATAAACGCCAATAAACGCCAATCCTTTCTTCTGATCATTCGCGTGAATTTGCGTGTATTGGCGGATACCGATTCATTGGTGATCCGACTGCTGGCGGATCCAGAGATCCGCGTACTTGGCAAAGGTGGAGTGAGCGGACAGTACGGCCAGCAAGAACCCCTGTTTACCATCGAGAAAGCCGGCGCGCACCAGATACATTTTGATAAAGCAACCCAGGCCATGCAGCATGCCCTGTAACAGGCTGCTACGCTTGCCCCGTTCCTGGCGTTGTTGTGCCCACGCCGCGGCGTAATGGTCGGACTTGATCAGGTAATGCTCCAGGTCCCGATAGGTATAGTGCAACAGATCACCGGCGAGTTTTTTCTCGCTCATGCCTTCGGGATAGACCAGCTTTTCATGCACCCGGTCGTCATTGTAGACGGCCTGCTCGCGCGGATAGCGTCACGCCACATAGTCTGGGTACCAGCCGGATTGGCGAATAAACCGGCCGAACACCCATGACAGTCGCGGCACGAAATACACCGCCTGGCGATCATCCTATCCTGCGCGACCGTCTGGCGGATCTGTGCGCGAGTGTTTCGGTAGCACGTTCATCGGCATCCAGCATCAGGATCCATTCACCGGTGACATACTGCTGCGCACGCTGGTGTTGCACACCGAAGCCCTGCCAGTCATCCTCGATATACACCTTGTCGGTATATTCGGCGGCGATCTCGCGCGTTCCGTCACTGCTGCCCGAATTGACGATGACGATCTCATCGGCCCATGCGACGGTGGCCAGACACTCGCGCAGCGCCTCTTCCTCGTTCTTGACGATCAGCATAACGGATAATGTGGGTGGGTTGGTCATGAAACTTATTCTATGTGCACTAGAATGGATTCGGGTTTGATATCGTTCAGACAGTTAGTATGTCCCAGTGGACACTCCCGTTCAAAGCAGGGACTGCAGTCCAGGTCCTGATAGATGATCTGCGCTTTGTCCGTCAACGGCGGGGTGTAGTTCGGATCCGAGGAGCCATAAATGGCGATGACAGAAGTGCCACTCGCTGCCGCCACGTGCATCAGCCCCGAGTCATTGGTCACCGCCTGCTCGCACAGCGAAAGCAGGTCCACGACATCCACCAGTTCGGTCCTGCCGCACAGGTTCACAATACCTTCACTCACGGCGATCGCCTCACCCAGTGGCGCTTCCTTGTGGGAGCCGAGCACCCAGACCTGTTTACCCCGTTCAACCAGCCGGCGCGCCAGTTCGGCAAAATAGTCGGTCGGCCAGCGTTTGGCCGGGCCGTATTCGGCGCCCGGCATCATGGCGATGATCGGTTTGTCGGTGTTGAGATCCAGTTTATCCAGGCATCGCTGGAGGTTGTGCGACTCGCCCGCCAGGTGAGGTTGCGGTATCGCCGGAGCGGTATCCACATCGCCCTGTTCTCCCAGCGCGACGAAACGTTGCACGGTGCGATACAGCACCCCTTTGTCCAGTTGACGAAGATCGTTGATCAGGCCGTAACGCAGCTCGCCCCGATAGCCGGTGCGTCGGGGAATCCGCGCGAACCAGGGAACCAGCGCCGCCTTGAAGGAGCGCGGCAAGACGATGGCCTGATCATAACGATGCCGGCGCAGACCGTGCCCGAGTGCCCGGCGCTTGCCCAGGCCCAGTTCACCGTGCTGCACTGGCAGGGGAATCCCCTCGTGGACTTCGGGCATGCGCGCCAACAGCGGCAGCGACCATTTGGGCGCGACCACATCGATGAGGGGATTAGCACGTTGCTGCTTGAGGGACATGAACAGGCTCTGGGCCATGACCATGTCACCGACCCAGGCCGGCCCGATCACCAGGATACGTTCGCTAGGAGACGTGTCGCTCACCGGTCGCCGTGATTACTGGCTGTCGCGGTGCAGCCACCGCATGTAGTCGGTCACACCCTGTTCGACCGTTTTGAAAGGCGCGTCGTAACCGTCCTCGCGCAGGGCCGCGATGTCCGCCTCGGTAAAGCTCTGATAACGGCCTTTGAGGTGTTCCGGGAAGGGAATGTATTCGATCTCGCCCTTGCCGTGATAGGCAATGACCGCCTCGGCCACTTCCTTGAATGTCTGGCTGCGCCCGGTGCCCAGGTTGAAGATACCGGACTTGTCCGGGTTATCCATGAACCAGAGATTCACATCCACCGCATCGCCGACATACACAAAGTCACGACGCTGTTCACCGTTACCGTAGCCGTCGCAGCCCTCGAAAAGTTTCGCCTTGCCGTTTTCCGTGATCTGGTTGTTTACATGAAACGCCACGCTGGACATGCTGCCCTTGTGTTGCTCGCGCGGGCCATAGACATTGAAATAACGAAAGCCCACGACCTGGCTTTTGGCTTCGGGCAGATGGCGGCGCACGTACTGATCGAACTGGAACTTGGAATAGGCGTACATGTTGATCGGCTGCTCGTATTCGCGGCTCTCTTTGAATACACTGCCGGAACCGTAGACCGAGGCGGACGAAGCATATAAATAAGGAACCTGGCGCTCCAGGCAGTAATGTAACAGTGCCTTGGAATAGTCGTAGTTGTTTTCCATCATGAACTTGCCATCCCACTCGGTGGTGCTGGAACAGGCGCCTTCGTGGAAAATGGCTTTGACCTTTTTGGCGAAGCTGTCGCCGGCCTTGATGCGCGCGATGAACTCCTGCTTGTCGAGATAGTCTGCAATCTCGCAATCGGCGATGTTCTTGAACTTGACGCCGTTGGTCAGGTTGTCGACCACGATGATGTCCGTCTCACCGCGTTCGTTGAGCGCCTTGACGATGTTGCTGCCGATAAAACCGGCGCCGCCGGTCACGATAATCATGATTCCGCCTTCTGTTTGCCTGTGATGTTTTTGATGATGTCGGTGGTGGAATGACCTTCGATAAAGTCCAGCACTTCCACCCTGCCGCCGTTGTCCAGCACGCAGTGGCCGCCGGCAACCTCGTCCGGTTTGTAATCGCCGCCTTTGACCAGCAAGTCCGGCAGCACGCGGCAGATCAGTCTTTCGGGGGTGTCTTCGCTGAAGGGCACGACCCAGTCGACGCATTCGAGCGCGGATAACACCGCCATGCGCCGCTCGACCGTGTTGATGGGGCGTGACTCGCCCTTGAGCCGCTTGACCGAGGCGTCGTCGTTGACCGCCACCACCAGCCGATCGCCAAGCTTGCGCGCCTGCTGCAGATAGAGCACGTGACCCGGATGCAGGATATCGAAACAGCCGTTGGTCATCACCACCGTCTCGCCGTGATCGCGGGCGTCTTTGACCAGGCGCACCAGCAGATCCTCGTCGACCACGCCGGTTTCGATCTCGTGCTGGGCGCGGGCGGCGCGACGCAACTCGTCGATGTTCACCGTGGCGGTACCGAGCTTGCCAACCACAATGCCGGCGCCCAGGTTCGACCAGGCGGTAGCATTGGCCAGATCCTCGCCGGCGGCAATCGCCGCACCCAGCACCGAGATGACCGTATCACCGGCACCGGTGACATCGAACACCTCGCGCGCGTGGGTGGGCATGTGCAGGGGATCCATGTCGCGGCGCAGCAGGGTCATGCCCCGTTCGCTGCGGGTCACCAGCAGGGCATCCAGATCGAACTGTTCGATCAGCGCCATGCCCCGGGTAACGACCTCTTCATCGTTCCGGCAGTGGCCGACCACCGCTTCAAATTCGCTCAGGTTAGGCGTGATCAGCGTGGCGCCGCGATAGCGCTCGAAATCACTGCCCTTGGGATCGACCAGTACCGGGATCTGTTTGTTGCGTGCTGCCTGGATGAAGGCACGTGCCTCGCGCAGCGTGCCCTTGCCGTAATCGGAGAGAATCACCGCGCCCATGCCGTCGAGTTGCTGTTCGAACTGGCGCAACAGATCCTCGGATTGATAACTTTCGAAACCGTCTTCGAAGTCGAGCCGGATCAACTGCTGGTGACGGCTCAACACGCGCAGCTTGGTGACCGTGGCACACCCGGCCAGTTTGCTGAAGCGGCATTCCACCCCGGCGGTGGTGAGAATATCGTCCAGTGCATTACAGGCTTCATCGTCCCCGGTCAGCCCCATCACCCGGGCGCCGGCGCCCAGCGCGGCGATATTCAATGCCACGTTACCGGCCCCGCCGGCGCGCTCCTCGGCCTCGCCGACCCGTACCACCGGCACCGGGGCCTCGGGCGAGATACGCGAAGTGTCGCCGTGCCAGTAGCGATCCAGCATCAGATCGCCGATCACCAGCACCCGGGCCTGTTCAAACTGGGGAAGTTGCAGTTTCATCACCGACTCGCCGTCATCCGCGGCGTTTACAGATCCTTGAGTATATAGACCGCGCCGCAATAGGGGCACTTGGCTTCACCGCCCTGTTCCTCGATGGGCAGATAGACCCGCGGATGGGAGTTCCACAGCGTCATGTCATCCATCGGGCAGTGCAGCGGCAGTTCCGCGCGGGTCACTTCGTAGCGACTGGCCGCGTTGGCCTGCACCGGCTTGCGGGCCGCCGGTGAGTTCTGGCCCGATTTGGGGGTCGATTTCTGGGTCACTGCCTTCGCCTCCTGTTGCCTGCTGTGCGGATTATTATTTTATTTTACGTAGGCCAGCCAGTCCGTGTACTTGTCGACACGGCCGTGGACCAGATCAAAATAGTGGCTCTGCAACTGCTCGGTGACCGGCCCGCGCACGCCCGAACCGATGGACCGGCCGTCCAGTTCGCGGATCGGCGTCACTTCGGCGGCACTGCCGGTAAAGAAGGCCTCGTCGGCCACGTACACCTCGTCACGGGTAATGCGCTTCTCGCGCACCTCGTAGCCCAGATCCCGAGCCAGGTGCAGCAGGGTATCGCGGGTGATCCCCTCCAGCGCCGAGGTCAGCTCGGGGGTATAAATCACGCCGTTGCGTACCAGAAAGAAGTTCTCGCCGCTGCCCTCGGCCACGAAGCCGTCCACATCCAGCAACAGCGCCTCGTCATAGCCGTCGCGCACCGCTTCCTGCAGGGCCATCATCGAGTTCATATAGTTGCCGTTGGCCTTGGCCCGGCACATGGTGACGTTGACATGATGCCGGGTGAACGAGGAGGTACGGATGCGAATGCCCTTCTCCATCCCCTCGGCCCCCAGGTAGGAGCCCCATTCCCAGGCGGCGACGATGGTGTGCACCTGCAGATTATCGGCGCGCAGCCCCATGCCCTCGGCCCCGTAAAAACACATCGGGCGGATATAGGCCGATTCCAGACCGTTCTCGCGCACCACGGCCAGCTGGGCGTCGTTCAGGGTCTGCTTGTCATAGCGGATCTGCATGTTGAGAATGTGCGCGGAGCGAAACAGCCGGTCGGTATGCTCCTGCAGGCGGAAAATAGCCGTGCCCTGCTCCGCCTTGTAGGCGCGCAGCCCCTCGAACACCCCCATGCCGTAATGCAGCGTATGGGTCAGCACATGCACCTGGGCCTCGCGCCAGGGCACCATTTCACCATCGAACCAGATGACACCATCACGCTCGGCCATCGACATACCACGCCACTCCTTAAAATCCGAATCAGATAAAAATGGGTATAAGGGGGCTATTCTATGCGAAATCAGCGGGTTTGTCGTTCCTGATCAAGGGGCTAGGAACTAGGAGCTAGGTCCTAGGACCTAGCCCCTAGTGTCTAGCACCTGGCTACTGCTCGTCAGGGCCCAGCACCTGGTCCCAGATCCGTTTTACCAGCGTAAGATGCTCATCGAACTCCCCTTCGGGGGCCAGAACTTTCTGCTCCTGCAGGGCCATACGGTGGGTATGGCCCCGGTAGGCGCGGTAGGCATCCTTGAGCTGTTCGGTTTCCGCCGTCTCCAGCAGGCCGGTGTCGGCCAGGGTGTCGAGAATGCGGATGTTGTCGGTCCAGGTCAGCAGGTCGGGATACTGATGGGCGTAGCCGAGGACGTAGTACTGGACCAGGAATTCGATATCGACCATACCGCCCTCGCCCTGTTTGATGTCCACACAGCCGGGCGCTTTTTTGGCCAGCTCGGTGCGCATGCGCTGGCGCATTTTGACGACCTCGGCGCGCAGTTCCTCCAGATCCCGTTCGCGGCCCAGCACGGTCTGGCGCACCGTGCCAAAGCGGTCGATGATGTCGTGGTCACCGGCCACGCCGCGGGCCCGCACCAGGGCCTGGTGCTCCCATAACCAGGCCTTGTTGAGTTGATAGCCTTCAAAAGAGCTGAGATTGCTGACCAGCATGCCCGAGGCGCCGTCGGGACGCAGGCGCAGATCGGCGTCATAGAGCACGCCGGCCGGGGTATGGGTGGTGAGAATATGAATCAGGCGCTGGCCAAGCCGGGCATAAAACACCGGCACCGCCAGCGGCTGGTTTCCGTCGGTCATCTCGTTCTGATCCTCGCTGGCGTGCAAAAAGACCAGATCCAGATCCGAGCCGTAGCCCAGCTCATAACCGCCCAGCTTGCCGTAGGCGATCACCGCAAAGCCCTTCTCGCCGCTGTCGCGGCTGGCGACCGGCTGGCCGTGGCGCTCACTCAGATGTTGCCAGGCCTGCTGCAGGGCTTCTTCGAGGATCACCTCGGCGATCCAGGAGAGGTGATCGCTGACTTTCATCAACGGCAGCACATCCGAGACATCCGCCGCCACCACCCGCAGCACGTTGGTGTGTTTGAAGTGGCGCAGCGCCTCCATCGCCTGCTCGTGATCGTCGGGCTCGAGCTGGGCCAGCTCGCCGGTCAGTTCCGCCGCCAGCTCGGTTTTGGCCGGGGGCGCATACAACGAACGCACGTCCATCAACTCGTCGAGCAACAGCGGATAGCGCGACAGGTAACGCGACAACCAGGGACTGGCCTGGCACAGTTTGACCAGCTGCGAGAGCACCAGTGGATTCTCCACCAGCAGGGCCAGGTAGACACTGCGCCGGGCGATGGTGCGCACGATCTCCAGCACCCGCTCAAAAGTGAGGTCGGGATCGTCCGCCTGCGCGGCGGCGCCGAGCAGCAACGGCATCAGCCGATCCAGCCGGCGTTTGCCATTGGTGCTCAGCGACTGATAAAGCCGGCCATCCTGTAAATCGGTTACCCGCGAAAGAACCGCGGCGGGCTGCCGGTAACCGGCCTCCTCCAGCGCATGCGTGGCCTGTTCCTTGTCCAGATTGGCGTGCCACAGATCGTAGAAAATGTTCTCATTTTCCTCCTCGACATTCTGTGGCGCCGCGAACACCTGATCGAAATGGTTATGCACATGCTGGCGATGATGTTCCAGCTCGCCGTAAAACGATTGCCAGTTGTCGAAGCCCATACTCCAGGCCAGGCGCAGACGCGGGTATTCCTCCTCGGGCAAATCATGGGTCTGCTGATCCAGCACGCCCTGCAGGCGGTGCTCCACATCGCGCAGGAAACGGTAACCCGCCGCCAGTTCGCGCACCACGAACTCGGGCAATACATCCCTCTCCTGCAGCAGCGGCAACACCGCCAGCACCCGCCGTTCCTGCAGGGCCGGATCCCGGCCGCCGCGGATCAACTGAAACACCTGGGCGATAAACTCGATCTCGCGAATGCCACCCAGTCCGAGCTTCACATTCTGTTCCAGTCCCTTGCGTTTGACCTGTTTGGCAATCATGCCTTTCATATCACGCAGGGATTCGTAAGCGCCGTAATCGAGATAACGGCGATAGACGAACGGATGCAACATGTTCATCAGCTCTTCGCCGGCGGCCTGATCGCCGGCCACCACGCGCGCCTTGATCATGGCGTAGCGTTCCCATTCGCGACCGTGCGCCTGGTAATAGGTCTCCAGCGCATCGAAGCTGGTGACCAGCGGCCCGCCGTCACCGAACGGCCGCAGGCGCATATCGACCCGGAATACGAAGCCTTCCGGCGTCTGCTGATCCAGCACGGCGATCAGCTTCTGCCCGAGTTTGATGAAAAACTCGCCGTGGCTGAGGGTGCGTCCCTCGCCGCGGGTTTCGCCTTCCTCGGCAAAGGTAAAGATCAGATCGATATCCGAGGAGACATTCAGCTCCCACGCCCCCAGCTTGCCCATGCCCAGTACCACCAGGTTCATGGGCGAGCCGTCGTCGTAACAGGGGGTGCCATACTGATCACAAAAGCGCGGGTATAACCAGTTCAACGCCCCGTCTATACAGCTCTGTGCCAGATGAGTCAGATCCCGGCAGGTCTCCTCCAGCTCGGCCCAGCCGGCCAGGTCCCGCCACAAAATGCGCACCATCTCGCGATGACGAAACCGGCGCAGGACGTGCAACAAACCCGCCTCATCCTCCACCGGGTCAATCATCGACTCCCACTGCGCGGCAAACTGCGCCTGATCGGCCGACTGCAACAGCCGCGCCTGCAGGGCAAAAAACTCCTCGGGATGACGCAGACACTGGCGGGCCACGTATTCACTGGCCGCCCAGACCACCGGCAGTGACTTGGCAACCGCCTCATCCAGTGAGTTCTCACCCTGCTGCGAGGCAAACTCCCCCCACCAATGCATGACTTGTTCGGCCAGCGGCTCGGGTAACTTCGAAATAGCCTGATCGACGTTATGACTCATGAACAAAAACCTGAAGGGTGTGCCGGATACTATGACCAAAACCGCCTGCCGCCACAACCGATCTATTAGCAGGATCGCTGTAAATAACGCAAAGGACGCAAAGACGCAAAGTTCGCAGAGAAAACAATTATGTATTTATTATTTTGAGTGGGTGGGCCGGCTTGATACGAGCGGATTTTAATTACGCATAGAATGTTAATGGGCTATGCCTACGTTCAGGTAAGCTTGCAATCATTACAATAAATATCCTTTGCGTTCTCCGCGTCTTTGCGTCCTTTGCGTTATTCCCACTGAACTATAATCTATGGCACAAAATAAAAAAGCCCCGCCATTGCTGGCGGGGCTTTTTGTTGCGCCTGGGTTAAGGCAAGCAAAGCCTGGGCTGAAAGGGACGGAGAGGAGATGGCTGCAAGGCAGCCAAATGACCCGTAGCGGAGCTTACATTAAACGTAAGTGAGCAACGGAAGCATTTGGCGAACGCCGCAGACGCTCATCTCCGGCCTCTTTCAGGCCGGGCGATTACATCATGCCGCCCATGCCGCCCATACCCATGTCGCCCATGCCACCGGCTGCGCCGGCGCCGGCACCGCCGTCTTCATCGGGCTTGTCGGCGATCATGGCTTCGGTGGTGATCATCAGACCGGAGACCGAGGCGGCGTTCTGCAGGGCAGTACGGGTTACCTTGGTCGGATCCAGAATACCCATCTTGATCATGTCACCGTATTCCCCGGTGGCGGCGTTGTAACCGAAGTTACCCTTGCCTTCTTCCACCTTGTTGCAGACCACGGAGGCTTCCTCACCGGTGTTGCTCACGATCTGACGCAGCGGTTCTTCCATGGCACGGCGCAGGATGTTGATACCAACGTCCTGATCGTGATTGTCACCGGTCAGGTCGTCGATGCCGGTACGGGCGCGCAACAGGGCGACACCACCGCCGGGGACCACGCCTTCTTCCACCGCGGCACGGGTGGCGTGCAGGGCGTCTTCCACGCGGGCTTTCTTCTCTTTCATTTCCATCTCGGTTGCGGCACCGACCTTGATGACGGCCACACCGCCGGCCAGCTTGGCGACGCGTTCCTGCAGTTTTTCCTTATCGTAATCGGAAGAGGCTTCCTCGATCTGGGCACGGATCTGGCTGACCCGGGCTTCAATGTCGTGCTGCGGACCGGCACCGTCGATCACGGTGGTTTCTTCCTTGGAGACAGTGATCTTCTTCGCCTGACCCAGATCGTCAACAGTGGCTTTTTCCAGCTGCAAACCGACTTCTTCGGAAATCACGGTACCGCCGGTCAGAACGGCAATGTCCTGCAGCATGGCCTTGCGACGCTCGCCAAAGCCCGGGGCCTTGACCGCGGCAACCTTGACGATACCGCGCATGTTGTTAATGACCAGCGTGGCCAGGGCCTCGCCTTCGATGTCTTCAGCGACGATCAGCAGCGGCTTGCCGGCTTTGGCAACACCTTCCAGCACGGGCAGCAGTTCGCGAATGTTGGAGATCTTCTTGTCGTGCAGCAGGATGTAGGGATCTTCGAGTTCGGCGGTCATGCTCTGCTGGTTGTTAACGAAGTAGGGCGACAGGTAACCGCGATCGAACTGCATGCCTTCGACCACGTCCAGTTCGTTCTCCAGACCGGTGCCTTCTTCAACCGTGATAACGCCTTCCTTGCCGACCTTGCCCATGGCCTGGGCGATGATGTCCCCCACTTCCTGGTCGGAGTTGGCGGAGATGGTGCCGACCTGGGCGATGGCATTGTCGTCGGCACAGGGTTTGGAGAGTTTCTTCAGTTCTTCAACCGCGGCGGTGGTGCCTTTGTCGATACCGCGCTTGAGATCCATCGGGTTCATGCCGGCAGCCACGGCTTTCATGCCTTCGGTCAGGATGGACTGGGCCAGCACGGTGGCAGTGGTGGTACCATCACCGGCAACATCGGAGGTCTGGGAAGAGACTTCCTTGACCATCTGCGCACCCATGTTCTCGAACTTGTCGCTCAGTTCGATTTCCTTGGCGACGGAAACGCCGTCCTTGGTGATGGTCGGCGCGCCGAAGCTCTTTTCGAGTACGACATTGCGGCCTTTGGGACCCAGGGTCACCTTGACGGCATTGGCCAGGGTGTTCACGCCCTTGAGCATTTTGTGACGGGCGTCGTCACTGAATTTCACTTCTTTTGCACTCATGTTCTTTCCTCACTAACTCTATAATATAGTTAAGCCACGCTATTGATGGATTGAACGGCGTTTAGCCTTCAACCACACCCATGATGTCTTCTTCACGCATGACGAGCAGTTCCTCGTCATCAACCTTGACTTCGTTACCGGCATATTTGCCGAACAGCACCTTGTCGCCCGCTTTGACGTCCAGCGCGCGGACTTCGCCGTTATCCAGAATTTTGCCGTTACCCACGGCGATCACTTCACCCTGGCTCGGCTTTTCGGTGGCGGAATCGGGAATGACGATGCCGCCGGCCGTGGTACGTTCTTCTTCCATGCGACGAATAATCACGCGGTCATGCAAAGGACGGATTTTCATTCTCAGTGTCTCCTGAATGTTATTGATTTCTTGGATTTCAAATGATTAGCCCGAACAGCAGTCTGCCCGGGCGGGAATTTCAGTCGGCCTTTTAGCACTCGGCACTGACGAGTGCTAATCATAGCGGTCACGGCCGGACTGTCAAGACCAGTCTCTTGATGGGGTGATGGGGAGAAAATTCAAGGCTCAGTCGTCATCCCGACGCTGAAAGTCGCCTTCGATGGTGCGCGGGCCGCCACTGCCGGGGGCGCCGGGACCGCTCCCCGGCGGGCCGGTGTGGATCACGCCGCGCCGGATGGCCCAGCGGATCAGCCCCTGGCGCAGGGGCGGGACCAGTAACACGAAGCCCACCGCGTCGGTGACAAATCCCGGGGTCAGCAGCAGCGCACCCGCCACCACCAGCAGCAGCCCCTCGAACAGCGGCATGGCCGGCACCTGGCCCCGGGCCAGTTCCGTCTGGAAGCGCATCAGGGTGGAAAAGCCCTGCCAGCGCAGCAGGCCCACCCCGACCACGGCGGTCAGCACCACCAGCAAAATCGTCGGCCAGGCGCCGATCACCTCGCCAATCTGGATCAGAAAATAAATTTCGATCAGGGGGATGGCGATAAACAGAATAAGGAATATTCGAAACAGGGGCATCGTCTTTAACCAGAGGATGGGTTGAGCGGAGAGTGTAACAGCTTGATGCTTTGCCAGTCGTGCGCCGGGCTGTTATCTTGCACGGCATGAGCGAACTCTCCCAGTGTCTGGTGCTGTGCACCTGTCCCGATACCGACACCGCGCGACAACTGGCCGACCGGCTGGTGGCGGGACGGCTGGCGGCCTGCGTGAATATCGTGCCCGGGCTCGAATCGGTCTACGAATGGCAGGGCAAGGTCGAGCGCGACGGCGAGGTGTTGCTGATCATCAAGAGCCGGCAGGACCGCTACGGCCAGCTGGAAGAGACCCTGCAACAGCACCACCCGTATGAACTTCCGGAAATTCTCAGGGTCTCTCTGGATGGAGGACTGCAGGATTACCTGCAGTGGATTGATAACGCACTGGAATAATAATGATGATGAAAAAACTGTTTGCCACCCTGTTATTTCTGTTTGTATTCCCCGTTGCCGCCGAAGAAGAGCTGCTGGAGCCGGACAAGGCCTTTGCCTTCCAGGCCGAGGTCGTCGATGGCGCGATCCAGGCCCGCTGGGACGTGGCTGACAACTATTATCTGTATCGCGGCAAGATCCGCTTCGAAGTCGACAACCCCGATATTACCCTCGGTGAGCCGCAACTGCCGGATGGCAAGATCAAGGACGACGAGTTCTTCGGCGAGGTGGAAATCTATCGCGGCGGCGTGCCCGTCACGATCCCGATTGAATCCGGCAGCGGCGACTTCACCCTGACGGCCCACTCCCAGGGCTGCGCCGACATCGGCGTCTGTTATCCCCCGCACCGCCAGGACGTGCAACTGAGCGCCACCGGCGCCGCGGCCAGCGCGCAGGACCAACGCTCCCTGCAGGATCTGAATGACGATCTCGGCCTCAACCAGGGCGACGATGAGGTCCTGCATCCCGATCAGGCCTTTGCCTTCAGCACGGAAGTCATCAGCGCCGATACGGTGCGTGCCACCTGGCAGATCGTCGCCGACCACTATCTGTATCGCGACAAATTCGAATTTTCCGTCAAGCAGGGCGACGCCCGGGTGGGCGATGTCGAACTGCCCAAAGGCAAGGAAAAAGAAGATGAATTCTTCGGCAAGATCCGGGTCTTCGAGGGCGAGCAGACCCTGACGGTCGATATTCCCCTGCAGCGAACCCGGGGCGAGGCCGGCGAAGTTGAGCTGGCGTTTGTCTACCAGGGTTGTGCCGAGAAAACCGGGATTTGCTATCCCCCGATTCGCAAGAGTGAAACCGTCAAACTGGCCGCCACGGATCAGATTGCGCAGGCCGACGATCCCGAGTCGGCCGCCCAGGCAGGCGAACAACAGCCCATGTCCGAGCAGGACACCATCGCCGCCTCACTGGAGACCGGCGGCATCCTGGTCATTCTGACCTTCTTCGGCTTCGGCCTGCTGCTGGCCTTCACCCCCTGCGTGTTCCCGATGATTCCGATCCTCTCCAGCATCATCATCGGCCAGGGCGACAAGATCACCACCGGGCGTGCCTTTACCATGTCCACCGTCTATGTACTGGCCATGGCGCTGACCTATACCGTTGCCGGGGTCCTCGCCGGCATGCTGGGCGAGAACCTGCAGGCGGCCTTCCAGAATCCCTGGATTCTGGGCAGCTTTGCCGCGATTTTCGTCCTGTTGTCACTGTCCATGTTCGGCTTCTACGAACTGCAGATGCCCGCCTCCATCCAGGGCAAACTCTCCGAGGTCAGTAACCGCCAGAAAGGCGGCAGCCTGACCGGCGTGGCCGTGATGGGCTTCCTATCGGCACTGATCGTCGGCCCCTGCGTGGCCGCGCCACTGGCCGGGGCCCTGATCTATATCGGCCAGACCGGTGACGCGGTCCTCGGCGGCATGGCCCTGTTCGCTCTGAGTCTGGGTATGGGGCTGCCGCTGATCGCCATCGGTACCTCGGCAGGCAAACTGCTGCCCCGCGCCGGCGGCTGGATGGATGCGGTCAAGGCCATCTTCGGTGTCCTGCTGCTGGCCGTGGCCATCTGGATGCTCGAGCGGATTATTCCCGACTATGTCGCCCTGTGGCTGTGGGCCGCGCTGCTGATCATCTCGGGCATCTACATGAAAGCGCTGGAACCGCTGCCGGCCGACACCTCCGGCTGGCACCGGCTCTGGAAGGGGCTGGGGATCATCCTGCTGGTCTACGGCATCCTGCTGGTGATTGGCGCCAGTGCCGGCGCCAATGACAAGTTTCGCCCGCTGCACGGCGTGTTTGCCGGCGCCGGGGGCGGTGGCGCCGTACAGCAACAAAAACTCGAGTTTCGGATGATCAAGACCGTCGAGGACTTCGAGCAGGAACTGGCGCGCGCCAGTGACGCCGGCAAGCCGGTGATGCTCGATTTCTATGCCGACTGGTGTATCTACTGCAAGGATTATGAAAAATACGTCTTCACCGATCCGCGCGTCATCCAGCGGCTGGATAACTTCGTCCTGCTCAAGGCGGATGTAACGGATAACGACGACAAGGACAAGGCGTTACTGCGCAGCTTCAATCTCGTCGCGCCGCCGGCCATCCTGTTCTTTGGCCCCGACGGCGAGGAGCGCCACGGCCGGCGTCTGGTGGGCGCCATGAATGCCGACCAGTTTCATGATCATCTGAACATGATGTCCTTCTAGATGACGGCCCGCCCCGGTGGCGGGCCTGATCCGGATTAGATTCATTTAACCTCTAACGAACGGAACAGCCGTATGAAACGTTCAGTCTTTATCGCATTGATCATCGTGGTGGCGGTCATCAGCCTGCTGGCCGGCATGTACGCCAACCAGCTGTTTGACAACCCGGACAGCGAAACCGCCACAGCACAAAACAGCGGCGATGCCGCCGGCCCGCCTGAAGTTCGCCCCGATTTCGGCCTGCAGGATCTGCAGGGCAATTTGCGCCACATCAGCGAATGGGACGGTGAGGTGCTGATGGTCAACTTCTGGGCCACCTGGTGTCCGCCCTGCCGCCGCGAGATCCCCGCCTTCATCGACCTGCAGGAAAAATACGCCGATCAGGGCTTCACCATCGTCGGTATCGCCATCGACACCAAACAGAACGCCATCGACTTCGTCGACCCGATGGGCATCAACTACCCGATCCTGGTCGGTGACAAGGACGGCATCGCCCTCTCCAAGGCCTACGGCAACCGCATGGGCGTGTTGCCCTACACCGTCATCGTCGATCGCAACGGCAAGATCACCGAAACCCACCGCAACGAACTGACCTTCGAAGACGCCGAGGCGATGATCAAACCACTATTGTAAACAAGAGGGCCGAGTTACGAGGGACGAGTGACGAGGCCCTTTCTTGATAAACCACCAAGACACCAGGGCACCAAGTCATCTGATTTGCATCCGCCCATTTACAAGTGGAAGAACATCGCAAAACTGACTGCACTTACACCTCGCCCATCAGACAAAATTATCGGGACAATGGCTGTGGAAGCGGGCGACGCACAGGGAGTGCTAATGTCACGGGAGGCAGGACGACCTGAGCAAAGCGAAGAAGTGCTGAATGAAACCCGAAGGGGTTCTACAGTGAGCCGAGAGAGACCACGACCGCGACCGCACCCTGTCGCTGACAATCGCGCCCGTGGGGGCGCTTCCACCCACCTCGCTCAACTGAATGGGACACCCCGAAAGGATAGCCATTTTATTGTGTTTTCTTGGTGCCTTCGTGTCTTGGTGGTAAACGCTTTTCCTCGTCACTCGTCCCTCGTACCTCGTCCCTCCCGAGGCCGCAAGGCCGAGGGCAGGGCTGTGATGCGGTTCAAATCGTCCTGGAGCGAATCTTGCTAGGATTTGCTCCGAACTGGCGGGTAAATCCGGGGTTCTGGACAAACCCCTCATCTTGAGGCAGAATTCTCCTGTGATTGGCCGAAAAAACTGCGCCAAACTGGCGCCGATCTTGCTTCGATCTGTTCAGATTTGTAGCCACGATAAATCGACTCAAACGGCCTGCAACGCGATAACAGTCTAAATATAGATAGCCCATGGCCCAGATACTGGTACTGCACGGACCCAACCTGAACCTGCTCGGTACGCGCGAGCCGGAACACTATGGCGCGGCCACCCTGGCCGAGATCGATCAGGAACTGGGCCGGATGGCCAGCGAAGCCGGGCATACCCTCTCCACTCTGCAGAGCAATGCCGAGCACGAACTGGTTGCCCGGGTGCAGCAGGCGGCCGGTGAGAACGTGGACTGGATCATCATCAACCCCGCCGCCTTTACCCATACCAGCGTGGCGCTGCGCGATGCGCTGGCGGCGGTGAAGATTCCGTTTATTGAAGTCCATCTTTCCAACATCCATGCGCGCGAGGATTTTCGTCGCCATTCCTATTTTTCGGAACTGGCCAGCGGCGTGATCAGCGGGCTGGGTGCATACGGGTACACGCTGGCATTGCAGTCAGCGCTGCATACCCTGCAGAACAACTAACCTGATAACCTTCTCAAGGCATTACTGTTATGGATATACGCAAAGTCAAAAAACTGATCGAACTGCTGGAAGAGTCCGGCGTTGCCGAAATCGAGATCAAGGAAGGTGAAGAGTCGGTGCGTATCAGCCGCAGCGGTCCCAACACCCCGATGATGATGCAGGCACCACCGCAACCGGCGCCGGCAGCAGCCCCCGCCCCGGCACCGGCCCCTGCCGCGGAAAGCGACGAGCCCACCTTGCCCGAAGGCCATGTGGTCAAATCCCCGATGGTCGGCACCTTCTACCGGGCACCGTCACCTGGCGCCAGCCCGTTCGTTGAAGTGGGTCAGCAGGTCAATGCCGGTGATACCCTGTGCATCATCGAAGCCATGAAACTGCTCAACCAGATCGAAGCCGACAAGAGCGGTACCATCAAGGCTGTCCTGGTGGAAAATGGCCAGCCGGTGGAATACGACGAACCGCTGTTTGTCATCGGCTAACAACACCGGCCGCCGCGAGCGGCCCGCCACTTCGCCTTTTGGGCACCAACCAGATTGTGTAAACGATGATAGAAAAAGTCCTGATTGCCAACCGTGGAGAGATTGCGCTGCGCATTCTGCGCGCCTGCCGCGAGCTGGGTATCAAAACCGTCGCGGTTCATTCCGATGCCGATCGCGATCTGAAACACGTGCGCCTGGCCGATGAATCGGTCTGTATCGGCCCGGCTTCCTCCACCGACAGTTACCTGAACATCCCCGCGGTGATCAGCGCCGCCGAAGTCACCGATTCGATGGCCATTCATCCCGGTTACGGCTTTTTGTCGGAAAACGCCGACTTCGCCGAGCGGGTGATGGAAAGCGGATTTATCTTTATCGGTCCGCGGCCCGACACCATTCGCATGATGGGTGACAAGGTGCAGGCCATCAAGGCAATGCAAAAAACCGGGGTGCCCTGTGTACCCGGTTCCGATGGTCCGCTGGGCAGCGATGAAGAAACCAATATCCGTCTTGCCCGCGAGATCGGTTACCCGATCATCATCAAGGCCGCCGGCGGTGGCGGCGGGCGCGGTATGCGCGTGGTGCACAGTGAGGCGGCGCTGCTGAATGCCATTTCCATGACCAAGGCCGAAGCCGGCGGCGCGTTTGGCAACGATATGGTCTACATGGAAAAATTCCTGGAAAACCCGCGGCATGTCGAATTCCAGGTTCTGGCCGACGAACACGGCAACGCCATTCATCTGGGCGAGCGCGACTGCTCCATGCAACGTCGTCATCAAAAAGTGATCGAGGAAGCCCCCGCCCCCGGCATTACCGAAAAAATGCGCAAGAAGATCGGTGAACGCTGCGCCGAGGCCTGCCGCGAAATCGGTTATCGCGGCGCCGGCACGTTCGAATTTCTGTACCAGGACGGTGAGTTCTATTTTATCGAGATGAATACCCGCGTACAGGTGGAACACCCGGTCACCGAAATGATCACCGGCGTGGACATCGTCCGCGAACAGCTGTTGATCGCCTCGGGGAAAAAACTGCGTTATACCCAAAAAGAGATCGAAATCCGTGGCCATTCGATCGAATGTCGCATCAACGCCGAGGATCCGGACAAGTTCACTCCCTCGCCGGGCACTATCACGTCCTATCATGCACCGGGTGGACCGGGCATCCGGGTCGACACCCATATCTATAACGGTTACCGGGTCCCGCCCTATTACGATTCGATGATCGGCAAGCTGATCGCCCACGGCGAAGATCGCGAGACCGCCCTGGCGCGCATGCGCATCGCCCTGAGCGAAATCGTGGTCGAAGGCATCAAGACCAACGTGCCCCTGCACCAGGAACTGATCCGCGACGCCAACTTCCGGGCCGGTGGCACCAACATCCATTATCTGGAAAAACTGTTGAGTGAACGCTAGTTCACTCAACAGTTTTTCAGTGCCGAGCGACGAGCTAAAGCGTTTACCACCAAGACACGAAGACACCAAGAACAATTGGATGAAAAATCGGTGAAATTAAGCGCGTTAATTTTACGATGTTTTTCCGGTTGGGAATGCGCGGATGCCAAATCAAATAACTTCGTGTCTTGGTGTCTTGGTGGTTTATCAAGGCAGTTCCTCGTCACTCGGCCCTCGTAACTCGGCCCTTTTCTTATGGCATGGTTACAACTCATCATCCCCGCGTCGGCCGAACAGGTCGAACGTCTCAGTGATGCCCTGGCGGAAGTCGGGGCCGCCTCGGTGACGTTACAGGACGCCGCCGATCAGCCGCTGCTGGAGCCGGCACCGGGCAGTACGCCGATCTGGGAACAGACGCGGGTAGTCGGTCTGTTCAGCGCCGATCAGGACCCGCAACGCATCATGGATCAGGTCAACGCCCGCCTGCACGAACCGGTGAGTGACTGGAAAGCCGAGCCGCTGGAAGATCAGAACTGGGTGCGCGCCTGGATGGATCATTTCCAGCCAATGCAGTTCGGCCGCCGGGTCTGGATCGTCCCCGGCGGCTTTACCCCGCCCGATCCCGCCGCCGTGAATATCCTGCTCGATCCCGGCCTGGCCTTTGGCACCGGCACCCACCCCACCACGCGCCTCTGCCTGGAGTGGCTGGACGAACATCCCCCGCGGGAGCTAGACGTCATCGACTACGGCTGCGGCTCGGGCATTCTGGCCATCGCCGCCAGCAAACTCGGCGCCCGGCAGCTGTGGGGCGTGGACAACGATCCCCAGGCCCTGCTGGCCACCGCCGAGAACCTGCGCAAAAACGGCATCGAGGAAAACGTCTCGCTGCATCTGCCCGGGGCCATGCCGGCTGAGGTCAGCGTGCCGCTGCTGCTGGCCAACATCCTGGCCGGCCCCCTGATCCACCTGGCCCCGCAACTGTCCGGCCATGTCGAGCCGGGCGGCAACATCGTCCTGGCCGGGATCCTCGACACCCAGATGGGCGACGTCATCGCCGCCTACCAGCCCTATTTCGACATGCAGCTCTATCGTCAGATCGAAGAGTGGGTCTGTTTAACAGGTACTAGGGGCTAGGGGCTAGATACCAGGACCTGGCACCTGGCAGGTAGGCCCGATAAAGCGCAGCGGTATCGGGCATTTGTCAGACACGCCACCACTGTCAGATTTGCGCAGTCTCCAGAGGCCGATCCTAGAGACTAGGACCTAGCACCTAGCACCTAGCACCTGCTGTACCATGGTATGATCAACCCCATGTCCTGCACCGTCGCAAAAAATTTCTCACTACCGTTATGCTGACCTGCTGTCCCGCCTGCCGTACCTGTTTCCGGATCACCGAGGCCCAGCTGGCGGTGGCGCAGGGCAAGGTGCGTTGCGGTAAATGCAAGACCGTTTTCAATGCCAGGCAGCATTTGCAGCCCGTGCCCGGTCAGAGTCCCCCGGCATCGCCCGGCACCCCGCAACCGGCACCGTCGACGCCCCCTGCCGAGGATCAAACGGATCATATTGACCTGTTCCGGGCCCCGCAGAGCGAAGAGCGCCCCCCCGCGCCAGCCGGCGATGAAGCCGCCTCCACCGGCATTGCCCCGACAGCGGCCGGGAGATCGCCCGAACCGGAATCCGCCGAAAACGACGTCGATGCCGTTTCGCCCATGCCGTCCGAGGATCAGTCCGGGCCCACGACGCCAGCCCCGTTCGAAACCGACGAAACGCCGGATACGTCTGCGACCGAACAGGCACAACCTGCCAGGGACGAGGCCGAACCCGAAATCGAACCGGAAGAACCGGAGCCGGAACCCGAACCGGCAACCGTCGAAATGCCAATGCCGGACCTGGAGGAGCGGGAGACGGACGCCGTTAC
>CAYOOC010000032.1:0-5375 GCA_964405505.1 uncultured Thiohalophilus sp. | reverse complement strand
CGGGAGACGGACGCCGTTACCGAATCGCCGGCCGACAGCGAATCCGTGAGCGAACCGGCGCCCGGGCCGACATCGGCGAGCGAACGTCCCCGTTATCAATACAACGAATTCACCGATGAGGTGCTCTCGGACCAAGAGCTGGATGACATCCTGGCGGAGATGGACCAGCAGCTGTCGCTGGGCATCGACAACCCCGACACCGAACTGCCGGGTTCCCTGGCGCTGCCGGACGCACCACCGCCCACGGAACCGGATGAACTGGGCGAGGCCATCGACAGCCTGTTTGACGATATAAAACGCGAACCGTCTGCCGACGAGGAACCGGGTTCGCCGGCCCAAAAAACGGCAGACGCGGCCGGCACGACCACCACCGAACCGGAGGACGCGGCGACGCCGCGGGCGTTCGAGGACGAGCTCGAAGATCGGCCAACCGACCAGGTCGATGAACCCGACACCCGCGACGAGACCGACCCTCCCCGGCCACCGCCGACGCCGGACGAGGAGCCGGAACCGGAATCGGTGCCGCTGCGCCTGCGGGAGTCTCTGGCGATCGAACCGCCCAAACCGCGCAGCTGGCTGGCCACCCTGGGCGGCGGTTTGTTATTCCTGATATTGGTGGCGCTTTTGATCGGCCAGCTGGCCCTGTTCCGGCCGCTGGATGTGGTCCGCTATGTCCCGCAAAGCCAGCCCTGGCTGGAACAGCTCTGCCAGCAGCTGCCCTGCCGCTTCACCCCGTACCGGGATACCGATCGCATCCGTCTGCTCAACCGCGACGTGCGGGCCCATCCCGATCAGGATGACGCCCTGTTGATCAGCGCCACCCTGGTCAATGAAGCCGATATGACCCAGGCCTACCCCGCCGTGCGGGTCACGCTGTTTGACTTGTCGGGCAACCGGGTGGCCCGGCGCCGCTTTACGCCGGCCGATTATCTGGGCGAACGCCATTCACCGTTTATGCAGATGCAACCGGACACCCCCTTGCAGATCAAGCTCGAAGTGGCGGACCCGGGCAGCGAAGCGGTGAACTTCGAATTCGATTTTCAGTAACCGACGCACCTCGCACACGACCTCAAACGGGCGGTGCGTGTAGATCAGCTTTGCCGGGATCGCAAGGCCTGCGGACCGGTTTTCCTGCTTTATCCTCTGCACCCGAACGGGTATGATGATCCGCCTCGTGCCGCGGGGCACGAGTCAGCCTGAAGACATCACTATGCGTATCGGCCCTTATCAGCTCAACAATCCGTTGATCCTTGCGCCCATGGCGGGCGTGACCGATCTGCCGTTTCGCCAGTTGTGCAAACAACTGGGCGCCGGCATGGCCGTGTCCGAAATGGTCTCGTCCAATTCCCTGCTGTGGGGCAGCAAGAAGACCGAGCGCCGCGCCAGTCACGAGGGCGAGATCGAGCCCAAGTCGGTGCAGATCGCCGGTGCCGATCCGCAAATGATGGCCGAGGCCGCGCGTCACAATGTCGAACGCGGTGCCCAGATCATCGATATCAATATGGGCTGCCCGGCCAAGAAGGTGTGCAACGTCATGGCCGGCTCGGCCCTGTTGCAGGACCAGCCGCTGGTCGAGCGCATCGTCAAAGCCGTGGTGGAGGCTGTCGAGGTCCCGGTAACCCTGAAGATCCGCACCGGCTGGGACAGCCAGCACAAAAACGCGCCGCTGATCGCGCGCATCGCCGAGGAAGCCGGTATCCAGGCGCTGGCTATCCACGGCCGCACCCGCGCCGATCAGTACAACGGCGAGGCGGAGTACGACACCATTGCCGAGGTCAAATCGCGGGTGGGTATTCCGGTCATCGCCAACGGGGATATCAGCACGCCGCAAAAAGCGGAGTATGTTCTGCGGCATACCGGCGCCGACGCGGTCATGATCGGCCGTGCCGCCCAGGGTCGTCCCTGGATCTTCGGCGAAATCGAACACTATTTACAAACCGGCGAGTTGCTGCCGGAACCGTCCGCGGAAACGATCCGCGACATCCTGGTCGGCCATCTGAAAAATCTGTATGCCTTTTATGGTGAACACACCGGCGTGCGGGTGGCCCGCAAACATATCAGCTGGTACAGCAAGGGACAGTCTCATGGCGCGGCCTTCCGTCAGGCAGTGAATCGCGTCGACAGCGTGGAGCAACAGCTGGATATGATTTATGACTTTTTTGAACGCTTAATTAATCGGGAGGAACTTGCCGCATGAGTGAAGCAGTGGCTTTGGAAAACGCTGTGGTGACCAATAACAACACTTTCGACTCGTCCCAGAAACCTCTGCGGGATTGTGTTGCGGATGCAATGGATAACTATTTCCGTCAGCTGGAAGGCCATCCGACCAACGATCTGTACAAAATGGTGCTCGCCGAACTGGAAGAGCCGCTGTTTCGTGCCGTGCTGCAGCACACCAGCGGCAATCAGAGCAAGGCTTCCGAAATGCTGGGCATCAACCGGGGCACCCTGCGCAAGAAACTCAAACAGTACGGGTTACACGAATAAACAGCGACAACGGTCGAGCGTACATGGCTCGACCGAACAGGGCAGGACAGAACCACCGAAAACACCGAATTCACTGAAACAACATACCGATCGCCTGGCCAATCATGTTTCGGTGTTTTCAGTGAATTCGGTGTCATCGGTGGTTAAAGCATCGGCCCGATAACAACGTAGCATGTTGAACACTCTGCCGAGTCTTTAAACATGTCAACGCAATCCCGGCCACGGCGATCCCGTGGCCGAATTGTTGGTGGGGAACACACAACCATGAATAAAATCCAGCGCGCGCTGATCAGCGTCTCCGACAAAAGCGGCATCGCCGAATTTGCCAGACAACTGCACGAGCAATTTGGTATCGAGATCCTCTCGACCGGCGGTACGGCAAAGTTGCTGAGTGAGGCCGGGATTCCGGTGATCGAGGTGTCCGATTACACCGGCTTTCCGGAGATGATGGATGGCCGGGTCAAGACCCTGCATCCGAAGATCCACGGCGGACTGCTGGGCCGGCGCGGCACGGATGACGCGGTGATGCAGGAACATGCCATCCCGCCCATCGACATGGTGGTCGTGAACCTCTACCCGTTTCGTGAGGCCATCGCCAAGCCCGACTGCGATCTGCCCACCGCGATCGAAAACATCGATATCGGCGGGCCGACCATGTTGCGCGCCGCCGCCAAGAACCATGCCGGTGTCGCGGTGCTGGTCAACAGCGACGACTATCCGCGCGTGCTCGAAGAGATGGCCGACAACGACGGGGCGCTGAGTGATGCCACCCGCTTCGACCTGGCGGTTAAAACCTTCGAGCACACCGCCGGTTACGACGGCGCGATTGCCAACTATCTGGGTGCCAGTGATGTCGACGGCCAACGCGAGAGCTTTTCGCGGACTTTCAACAGTCAGTATCACCTGGCGCAGAGCATGCGTTATGGTGAGAACCCGCATCAGGCGGCCGCTTTTTACGTGGAAGCCGATCAGCACGAGGCCTCGGTGGCCACGGCCCGCCAGCTGCAGGGCAAGGAACTGTCCTACAACAACATCGCCGACACCGATGCGGCACTCGAATGCGTCAAGCAGTTCGATACCCCGGCCTGCGTCATCGTCAAGCACGCCAACCCCTGCGGGGTCGCGCAGGCCGAGAACCTGTTGCTCGCCTACGACCGCGCCTATGCCACCGATCCCGAATCGGCCTTCGGCGGTATCATCGCCTTTAACCAGGAACTGGATGCCGAGGCCGCCCGGGCCATCGTCGAGCGCCAGTTTGTCGAGGTGATCATCGCGCCGTCGGTCAGCGCCGAGGCCATCGAAGTCGTCGCGGCCAAGAAGAACGTGCGTCTGCTGGCCTGCGGCGAGTTCAGCAACGGCCAGTCACGGCTCGACTTCAAACGAGTCAACGGCGGCCTGCTGGTGCAGGAGGCCGATCTGGCTCTGTATAATGAGCTCAAGGTGGTGACCCAACGCCAGCCCTCGGAGCAGGAGATGGGTGATCTGCTGTTCAGCTGGCAGGTAGCCAAGTTCGTTAAGTCCAACGCCATCGTCTATGCCCGCGAGCTGATGACCGTCGGCGTCGGCGCCGGGCAGATGAGCCGGGTCAACTCGGCACGCATCGCCGCCATCAAGGCCGAACAGGCGAATCTGGAAGTGCCCGGTTCGGTAATGGCCTCCGACGCCTTCTTCCCCTTCCGCGACGGTCTGGACCAGGCCGCCGAAGCCGGCATCCGGGCCGTGATTCAGCCCGGCGGTTCGATGCGCGACGAGGAAGTGATCGCCGCCGCCGACGAACACGACATTGCCATGGTCCTCACCGGCATGCGCCATTTCCGTCACTGAACAACCACCCGGCAGGAGCGACACGGTATGAAAATTCTGGTCATCGGCGGAGGCGGCCGGGAGCACGCCCTGGCCTGGAAAGCCGCCCAATGCGAACGGGTCGAGACGGTGTATGTCGCCCCCGGCAATGCGGGCACCGCCCGTGAACCCGGTCTGCAAAACGTGGCCATCGGCGCCGAAGACATTCGGGCCCTGCTCGAGTTTGCCCGCGCCGAGGCCATCGACCTGACCCTGGTCGGGCCCGAGGCCCCGCTGGTGGTCGGTGTGGTGGATGAATTTATCGCCGCCGGTCTGCCCTGCTTCGGGCCCACCCGGGCCGCCGCGCAACTGGAAGGCTCCAAGGCCTTCACCAAGGATTTTCTGCAGCGCCACAACATTCCCACCGCCGCCTACGGCAACTTTACCGACGTGGACGAGGCCATCGCCTACGTCCGCCAGCAGGGCGCACCGATCGTGGTCAAGGCAGACGGACTGGCCGCCGGCAAGGGCGTGATCCTGGCGCAAACCGAGGACGAGGCCATCGCCGCGGTGCGCGACATGCTGGCCGGCAATGCCTTCGGCGACGCCGGTCACCGGGTCGTCATCGAAGAGTTTTTGCAGGGCGAGGAAGCCAGCTTCATCGTCATGGCCGACGGCGAGCACATCCTGCCGCTGGCCACCTCCCAGGATCACAAGGCCCGTGACGACGGCGACCGCGGTCCCAACACCGGCGGCATGGGGGCCTACTCGCCGGCCCCGGTGGTCACGGCCGAAATCCATGCGCGGGTCATGCGCGAGGTGATCGAGCCGACCGTGCGTGGCATGGCCGCCGAGGGCCATCCGTATACCGGCTTTCTGTATGCCGGGCTGATGATCGGCCCGGACGGCACCCCGAAGGTGCTCGAATACAACTGCCGCTTCGGCGATCCCGAGACCCAGCCGATTCTGATGCGCCTGCGCTCGGATCTGGTCGCCCTGTGCGAGGCGGCCCTGGCACAACGGCTGGATCAGATCGAGGCCGAGTGGGATTCTCGCGCCGCGCTGGGGGTGGTGCTGGCGGCCGGCGGCTACCCGGACAGCTATCG
>CAYOOC010000031.1:0-32858 GCA_964405505.1 uncultured Thiohalophilus sp. | reverse complement strand
ACCCGGGCGAACTGGGCGAAGAGATCGTGCTTGAAATTGCCGCTTGACATACATCACCATCCTGAATAGCCTTTTATTCAAGTAATCACTTGATAAGTTGTATTTGTCAGTATAGCATGCCATTGCTGGCAAACAATAATCAGAAGAATCAAACGCCGTTCACGGCAATGGAGACCCGCGGTCATGAATATCGACGAACTCATACTGGGAAACGAGCCATTGATCCGGCTGAGTTTCTTTTTTGGCATCCTGGCCCTGATCGGGTTATGGGAATTGCTGGCCCCGCGCCGGGCGTTGACTGTGTCCAAGGGGATACGCTGGGGCAGTAACCTGGGTATTGTCGCCCTCAATACGATCGTTCTGCGTCTGCTGTTCCCGGCCGCCGCGGTCGGCATGGCGTTTTTTGCCGGCGAGCAGGGCTGGGGCATCTTCAACTATTACGCGGTGCCGTACTGGCTGGCGGTGCTCGTCTCGGTGATCGTGCTCGATTTCGTGGTCTGGCTGCAGCATGTCATGGTGCATGCCGTGCCGTTGTTCTGGCGTTTGCACCGCATGCACCACGCCGATCTCGACTTTGATGTGACCACCGGCGCGCGCTTTCATCCACTGGAGATCATTCTTTCCATGCTGATCAAATTTGCCGCCATCGTCGTGCTGGGCCCGCCAGTGATCGCGGTCATCATCTTCGAGGTACTACTCAACGCCACCGCCATGTTCAACCACGGCAATATCCGCCTGCCACTGAAACTGGACCGGGTACTGCGCTGGTTCGTGGTCACCCCCGACATGCACCGCGTGCATCACTCGGTGGAGGACGACGAGGCCAACAGCAACTTCGGCTTCAATCTGCCGTGGTGGGATCGGCTGTTCGGCACCTACCGGGATCAACCCCGGGGCGGGCACGACGGCATGACCATCGGCATTCGCAAATATCGCGCGCCGCAACAGGTGAGCTGGCTCAACGGCATGTTGATCCTGCCGTTCAAGGGCAAGATCAGCGACTACGCCATCAATCGTCGGCAATGGGGTGATGGCGATGAAAACTAAGTTATTGCGACTCGGGCTGCTGGCGATTCTGATTATCGCCATCGGCATTGCCATCAGCTATCGCGATCAGTTCGATGCCGAAGCACTGCGCGCCTGGCTGGACGGCGCCGGTGCCGCCGGCCCGCTGCTGTTTATCCTGATCTATACAGCGGCCGCCGTGCTGTTTCTGCCCGGTTCGGTACTGACCCTGGCGGGCGGGGCGCTGTTTGGCCCTGTACTGGGGACACTGTTTAATCTGATCGGGGCGACACTGGGCGCGACATTGGCGTTTTTGATCGCCCGTTACCTGGCCGCCGACTGGGTGGAACGCAAGACCGGCGGCAAACTGGCGCAACTGAAAACCGGCGTGGAAAAGGAAGGCTGGCGTTTTGTCGCCTTCGTGCGCCTGGTGCCGCTGTTTCCGTTTAATCTGCTCAACTACGCCCTGGGCCTGACCCGCATCAATCTGGCCCATTACATCCTCGCCACCTTCATTTGCATGTTTCCCGGCGCGCTCGCCTATACCTATCTCGGTTATGCCGGGCGTGAGGCAATCGCCGGCGGGGAAGGGATGATTCAGAAGATTCTGCTGGCTCTGGGGTTGCTGGTGCTGGTGGCTTTTTTGCCGCGTTGGATCGCACGCCTGCGTCGCGGGCCCTCACAAACCGTGGATGAGCTCAAACAGCGACTGGACAACAAGGAAGATGTGCTGGTGCTGGATGTGCGCGGCGAAGAGGAGTTTACCGGCGAGCAACAGCATATCCCCGGCGCGCGCAACATCCCGCTGGATGCACTGCCGCAACGGCTGGATGAGTTGAGCGATTATCTCGAACGACCCATTGTCATCGTCTGTCGCACCGATAAACGTTCCGCCAAGGCAGCGCAACTGCTGGCCCAGCGCGGTTTTGCCGACGTGCATGTGATTCAGGGCGGAATGACCGACTGGAATCAGAAAGGCTACCCGGTGGCATGAGCCGTCATAGCCATTCAATTTTGACTACAAAACAGGAGAAGCATGTGAAAATGAATATCGCAAGATCTTTCCTTGCAAGTGGCTTGATTGCCCTGATACTGCTAAGCGGACTGCTCTCCAGCCGAACCGCCATGGCGGCGGAGCCGGACCCCGTGGCCACGGCGATCGAGGAGTACCTGGCGTTTACCACCTACAGCAGCAGCCTGATCTGGCCGGAACAGATACCGGAACAGGACTGGAAAAAGATCATGGTTATCGACGCGCGTGATGCAACACAATACAAAGAGGATCATATTCCCGGAGCCGTCAATATCGAATGGCGCGAGATCGTCCCGCGCCGTTCGGAGTTACCCACCGACAAAATGGTGCTCATCTACTGCAATTCCGGTTCGCTCTCGGCACAGTCCGTTTTTGCCCTGCGCCTGCTCGGCATGGAGAACGTCAAGGTGTTGCAGGACGGTTTCGAGGGCTGGAAGGCAAAAGGTGGTTTTGACGCGCATCAGCAGGCCACGCAAGCGGCCGGACACTGAATAGTATATACAACGTAATCTGCTGATATGACCCGACCTGTTTATCTCGATTACAACGCCACGACCCCGGTCGACCCGCTGGTGCAGACTGCGATCGCCGATGTCTTGCGGGACAGCTATGGCAATCCCTCGTCGTCGCATATTTACGGCCGACAGGCGAGAGAGATTGTTGAGCTGGGCCGACATGAGGTCGCCGCGCTGATCCAGGCCGCTGACAGCGAAATCATCTTCACCGCCAGCGCCTCAGAAGCCAACAACCTGGCCATCCTTGGCACGGCGTATGCGCGACAGGCGCAGGGGCGTCATGTAATCACCTCGGCAGTGGAACATCCCTCCGTGTTGCAGCCGTGTCATCACCTGCAGCAACAGGGCTGGGCGCTGACGGTATTGCCGGTGGATGAATTCGGCCGCGTCGATCCGGCTGAACTGGCGCAGGCGATTCGTCCGGATACCGTGCTGGTGTCGATCATGCACGCCAACAACGAAGTGGGGACCATTCAACCCATCGAGGCCATTGCGGCCATCACCCGCCAGCACGGTATCCCGCTGCATGTGGACGCCGCCCAGTCAGCGGGCAAGATTCCGGTAGACGTGAATCTTCTGGGGGCTGATCTGCTAACCCTGGCCGGGCATAAATTTTACGCGCCCAAGGGGATTGGCGCCCTATATATAAGAGAGGGGATCTCGCCGGTACCGCTGCTGCACGGCGCCAGTCAGGAAGGTGGGCGGCGCACCGGCACCGAAAACGTGGCCTATATCGCCGGGCTGGGCAAGGCCGCGCAACTGGCGCGGGACCAGCTTGACACCACCCCGATCGCGTTGCGCGACAAACGGGATTACCTGCATCGTCTCCTGCTGGAAGCAATTCCCGAGCTGCGACTCAATGGCCATCCCGAACAGCGCCTGCCCAATACCCTGAATGTGTCTTTCCCGGATGTTAATGGCAAACAGCTGCTTGAACGGGCGGCCGACCGCGTCGCTGCCTCGATCGGCTCGGCCTGTCATGAGGACAGTGCGCAGGTCAGCGGCGTCCTTGGCGCCATGGGAATGGATACGCCCCGGGCGAGCGGGGCGGTGCGTCTGTCAACAGGTTGTCCAACCAGTGACGCGGATATCCAACAGGCCGCCACGGCGCTGATCCAGGCCTGTCAGACATGCCGCGAATAATAACGGCAACCAATACCATCGTTGGAACCAGAAGCCGAATCGGTTTGGCAAACAATAAAAACAAAAACACGTCGTGGAGGAGAATACAGTTATGAAGCAACACCGCTATGTAATTGGACTGATCGGGCTTCTGATCGCCCTGATTGCCCTGATTCTGGCGGCCATGGCCGTGAGCGGCTATCGCGGTGGCGAATTGCACTTCGTCACCGCGATACGCAGTTTCGAACAAGCCGCGTATATCACCGTGGCCGGCCTGCTGGTATCGTTGCTCGGCGCATGGTTGACCCGACCCGCCACCCGCCAGCGCGGTTTCATCCCCGCGTTGCTCGGCGCACTTCTGTCATTGCCGCTGGTGATATTCATTGCGAATTTCGAATACGCTGCGCACGCCTATCCCCCTATCAACGACATCACCACCGATACCGATAATCCACCGAGCTTCTGGGATGTCCCCAATCCCGCTGTCTATCCCGGCGAAAAAGCGGCTCAATTGCAACAGCAGGGCTACCCCGATCTCAAACCACTCTATCTTTCCCTGGAGCCGGATCGCGCGTTTGCTCTCGCCGCCGAAGTCGCCCGTGACATGGGCTGGGAGATCGTTGCCGAGAACGAGATGGACAAACAGATCGAGGCGGTCGACACCACGTTGCTGTTCGGTTTCAAGGACAACATCGTTATTCGCATGCAGGCCACCGAGGGACAAAGCCGCATCGACGTACGCTCCCATTCAAGACTGGGACGCATCGATCGGGGTGTGAATGCCAGACGGATACGGCATTACCTGAATTCACTGGAACAACGGGCCCGGAAGAAACAATCCGACTAAGCTGTTAGCACAGGAGAAACATGATGAGTACGATCACCATTGTCATTCAAAACGCCCCCTATCAGTCGGATAACCAGGCCTGGCACGCGCTGCGCTTTGCCGGCGCGGCCCTGGCCGAAGATCTTAACGTGCGCGTGCATTTGCTGGATGACGGCGTGCAGGCAGGGCGCCGGGGACATCAGGTCCCCGACGGTGCGGCCAATCTGGAAGAATTACTGGGGGAACTGATCGAATGCGGCCTGGAAGTGCGCGTCTGCGGCATGGCAGTCGACGGCTGTGGACTTGGTGAGGGCGATTTGCTGGCGGGCATTGAAAAGGGATCGATGAAATCCCTGGCCGCTTGGGTCAAAGAGAGCGACCATGTGATGACCTTTTAATAAGGAAGGAGGCAGGCCATGATGGACGGTTTTTATGGAGGTTGGGGACCCGGCTTCGGCTGGGTTTTCATGATCCTGTTCTGGGCGCTGATCATTCTGGGTATCGTCGCCATGGTGAAATGGCTCATGAGCACCTCCAGCGGCAGCCGATCATGCCCGTCGAAATCCGCGCGTGAACTGCTTGATGAGCGCTATGCCCGGGGCGAGATCGATCGGGAAGAGTATGAGCAGAAAAAACGCGATCTCGAACAGTAGCTACTGGCTTCACGCTTCATGATAGTAATAATGGCGTAGGGCACGGTGGCAACAGCCTCCGTGACACAACCTTGAACAGAGGTGGGGACCAGGTTGCGTCACGAGCAATCTGGCCTGCAAACGGGGCAAAACCGTGATCAGGGATTCACGTTCCTGGTGGCATGCAAGACCACTTACCTGTGTTACTGTGTTACCGCGTTACTGTCGGATTAATCCGGTAAGGGTTCGAACAACGTGTGCCGCCGCCACCAGAACGTCACCAACAGGGTGATCAGGGTGCCGAACATCATGGCCGCGACCGGCAGCGTGGCCAGATCGGGGTCGCTCGCCAGTGTCTGACCGACCAGCCCGCTCAGCGTCATGACCGTGATCGCCGTGATATTGAACAGTGCGTGGCAAATGGCCAGCAAGGTAACGTTGAAACGTTCTCCTCGAAAGGAACCGGGGGAGGTGTTCGCCATAAACAAATGCGCTCTGATAATAATGCTTCAATCCACTAGTTAAAGTATCTGGTTGGCGAGAATATAAGTCGCCACCAGCATCAGAAATACTGCAAATCCCTTTTTCAATGCCTCACCGGAAACATGCTGCGCAAAACGGGTTCCGATCATACTACCGATAATGGCAACAGCGGCGAAAACCGTCATGAGGCCGTAATCGACGGACACATCGCCCACATAGCCGGCAAAACCGGCATAGGATTTGATTGCGACGATGGCCAGGGAGGTGCCGATGGCCTGTTTCATGGGCAACCGCGAGAGGAGGACCAGCGCCGGTACAATCAGAAAACCACCGCCGACACCGACCAGACCTGTCAGCACGCCGACCACAATGCCGTGCATCGCCACATGGCTCAGGCAGCGCCTGGAGGTGCAGCCATCAGTCATTTCCGCAGTTGCCGCAGCGCCCACCGAACGGGGCAGCTTTGCGGGACGAAGCATTTTCCAGGCAGCGGCGTACATGACCAGCGCAAAAATACTAAGCTGTATCACCACCGGGGTAACCACCCCCAGTCGGGCCCCCACATAGGTCCCGAGGATGCCAAATATCCCGAATATCAGTGTCACCTTGCCGTTCACATTCCCGGCTCGCCAGTGTTGCAGGGCGGTCAAAGTGGCGGTGACAGCCACGATCCCCAGGCTCATGGCGATGGCCGATTTGGGCGGCACATCAAGCAGATAGAGCAGGGCCGGGGTGGTGACAATTGACCCTCCGCTGCCGAAGATGCCGAGCATGAGACCGGTCGCCAGACCGGCAAGGATGGCGCTGAATGACATTTTAGGCTCCTGTTTATCTTTGCTATTATTCAATAGATTAATAGAATAGTTGACAGAGTCAAGGGTTTCGGGCGATTTTTAAAGAACTGGCGGGCGAATGAATGGGTGCGGGAAAATTCGGCAGTCAATCAGGATAATTTTCGAGTGACAGGGCGAACTGTTAGTTTAAAGAGGTAGCTATCATGAAACTTGGCATCATAATTTCCTCCAATACCCCCGAAACCGTCTGGAACGCGTTTCGACTCGGCGTTTATGCCTGTCAGCAGGGCGACCAGGTCAAAACGTTCTTACTGGGCCAGGGGGTCGAGAGCGAAACCCTGCAGGAGGAAAAATTCGCCGTGCCGGATCAGATGCAACAGTTTGTTGATTGCGGCGGCCAGATAATGGCCTGCGGCACCTGCCTCAATATACGGCAGTCAGAATCGTCCGAGCTCTGTCCAGTCTCAACTATGGCGAATCTACATCAATTGATCAGCGAGGCGGACAAGGTGGTAACGTTTTAATGCCGGCACGAAGGGATCTTGTTATTCTCGGCGGCGGCGTCGGTGGTCTGGTGACCGCCAGCGTCGCCGCGCAGCTTGGTCTGAAGGTAACGCTGATTGAAAAAGCAGCGCAGCTGGGCGGCGATTGTCTGCATCACGGTTGCGTGCCGAGCAAATCGCTGATCAAGGCCGCGAAAGTCGCCCACCTGATGCGCCGGGCCGGAGAATTTGGTCTGCCATCCCAGGCATTCTCTGTAGACCTGAGTCAGGTAAACCGGCAGATCGGTGCTATTGTGGATCATATTCAGCAGCACGATGATCCCGAGCGCTTTCGTTCCTACGGCTGCGAGGTATTGCTGGGCGAACCGGCCCGGTTTATTTCATCCCATGCCGTCCAGGTGGGTGAGCGGGTCATTGAAGGGCGACGTTTTATCATCGCCACCGGTTCGCGCCCGTTTATCCCGGCGATCCCCGGCATCAACCCGTCCGATCTGCTCACCAACGAGAGCCTGTTCGATCTGCAACAACTGCCCGATACGCTGGCGGTGATCGGTGGCGGGCCAATCGGCCTGGAGCTGGGTCAGGCCTTGCACCGGCTCGGCAGTCGGGTGACGTTGTTGCAACGGGGGCCGCAACTATTACCGAATGAAGATTCCGAACTGGTTGCACTACTGCAGGAACAACTGACTAGCGAAGGAGTGCAAATCCATACCAACAGCGATATCGCCCGGATTGAACAGCATAACGGTCAGTACGAGATTGTCGATAATAATCATGATCGCCTTCGGGTCGACAAGATCCTCGTCGCCACCGGCCGACGGCCGAACATCGAAGGGCTCGATCCGGAAGCCGCCGGCGTTGAAACCACATCACGCGGCATCGTTGTGGATCGGCGCCTGCGCACCACGCAAAAACATATCTATGCCTGCGGCGATGTGGCCGGGCCCTATGCCTTTACCCATCTGGCCGAGTATCAGGCCGGGATTATCATCAGCAACGCGCTGTTCCGTTTTCCCAAAAAAGCCGATTACCGCATCCTGCCGTGGGTCACCTATACCGATCCGGAGCTGGCCCGGGTGGGACTTACCGAACAGCAGGCGCAAGAGCAGGGTATCAAACACACTGTTCTGCGCTTTGATTTCAAGGATGTGGATCGCGCGTTAACGGAACGGGAGACCGCCGGGCGGGTCAAACTGGTCACGCGCAAGGGCAAAATTCTCGGGGCGAGTATTCTGGGACCGCAGGCCGGCGAACTGATCCACGAGATCGTACTGGCGATGCAGAGCGGGACAAAAATCGGCGACATCTCGGCGGCAATCCATGCCTATCCGACACTGGCCCAGGTGCATCGGCGCACGGTCAATACCGCCTATGCAGCGAAACTGTTCAGCCCGCTGACCCGTAGACTGGTTCGCTGGCTGCAACGCCTGCCCGGATAACGTTCGATGATGTTGTGGATATAACGCCTGAACAGTATGAGCACTGGTATCACACTCCGCGTGGTCAATGGATAAGCCGGCGTGAATGTGACCTGGTGTTGAGGCTGTTAAAGCCGACACCCGGCACCCGTTTACTGGATGTGGGGTGTGGCACAGGCCATTTCACGCGCCGCTTCCAACAGGCCGGCTTGAGTGTCACCGGCGTGGATCCCGATCCCGCCATGCTGGCCTATGCCCGCGAGCACTCAGCGGGTATTGAGTATATTGAAGGAAATGCCGAACAGCTGCCATTTGACGATAACCAGTTTGACTATGGCAGTGCCATCACCAGTTTGTGTTTTGTCGCACATCCTGTCATCGCCCTGCAGGAGCTGTGGCGAGCGAGTAAACAGGGTGTGGTACTTGGGTTATTGAATCGCCACAGCCTGTTATATCGACAAAAGGCCGGCCACGGCGCCTATGCCGGCGCGCGCTGGGACAGCCGGGCGGATGTGATAAACTGGCTGCAACAGGCGGGCATCACGTCGGCGGACAGCCGTTTTCGCAGTGCCATTTTTTCCCCCGGCGGCGGTGGGTTTGCCCGCTTGATGGAAAAGGGATTACCCGCCTCACTGCCCTGGGGCGGTTTTCTGGCTGTCGCGCTCCATAAAACCGCGGTCAGGCATTGACCCGTATTGATGTAAAGGTATCACCATGCACGCCACCTTACCCCTGTTGCAAGAAACCGACTTCCCGGCCCTGAAACGGGATCGGCTGACTACGTTGCAGATCAATCTCGGTTATCGTTGCAACCAGGCCTGTCTGCACTGTCATGTCAACGCCGGGCCAACACGCAAGGAAGTCATGCAACGTGAAACCGTGGATGAGATCGTGCGTTTTTTGCAAGCCAATCCACTGGAAACACTGGACATCACCGGCGGTGCACCGGAACTCAATCCGCACTTTCGCCATCTGGTCGAACAGGCACGGTCACTGGGGATGCATGTCATCGACCGCTGCAACCTGACTATCCTGCAGGAAGAAGGGCAGGCCGATCTGGCGCAATTTCTGGGCGACCATCAGGTGGAAATCGTCGCCTCGCTACCCTGTTATCAAGAGGACAACGTCAACGGCCAGCGGGGCGACGGTGTCTATGCCCGCAGCATCGACGCCCTGCAACAGATCAACGCGGTCGGTTATGGCAAACCGGACAGCGGCCTGGTACTGAATCTGGTCTATAACCCCACCGGCCCGTTCCTGCCGCCACCCCAGGCGCAGCTGGAAGCCGATTACAAACGGGAACTGGCCAGGCAGGGTGTCGAATTCAATCACCTGTTCACCCTGACCAACCTGCCCATCCAGCGCTTCGGTAGCACACTGATCTCCAAAGGCCAGTTCGAGGACTACATGCAGTTACTCAAAAGCGCCCATCAGGACGCCAACCTGGAAAACGTCATGTGCCGTTCATTGATCAGCATCGACTGGCAGGGCTATGCCTACGACTGCGACTTCAACCAGATGCTCGACATGCCGCTACCCAACGTGGGCAAACCCCGGCCGCATATCCGCGATCTCACCGCCGACGTCCTGGCAGGAAAACCCATCGCTATTGCCGATCACTGCTACGGCTGCACCGCCGGGCAGGGGAGTAGTTGTGGTGGGGCTTTGAATTAGAAAAACCCAACGCAGAGGCGCAAAGACGCAGAGGAACGCAGAGAAAAATGGATTGTTGTTGTAGGAGGGGCTTACAGCCGCGACCCATCCTTTCCGACAGGATTCGTCGCCGATGGAATCGCCTCCTACAACAGTTCGCAGATCACGCTGGCGATAGCCTGCGTGACATCTCTCTAACGGAGGGCGTCAGGTAGCGCATGCGTGCAACCTGACCTACAGGGCAGAAGCAAAATAGAATGACGCATAGACGTTTATGCCAATTGTTTAGGTATAAAGGGACACAGAGAGAAATGTATTGTTGTTGTAGGAGGGGCTTGTAGCCGCGACCTTTCCTTTCCGAAAGGTCCGGTCGCCGATGGAATCGCCTCCTACAACAGTGGCTAGCTGCTAGTCACTGGTATCTAGTTACTGTCCGAACACAGTGAGGAAACATAGATGGATGTACATGCTGAAGTAAAAAAACGCTATTCCGAAGGTGCCGAATCGGTACAGACTGAACTCTGCTGCCCGGTGGATTACGATACCGGACTGTTGAAGATCCTGCCGCAGGAGATTATCGACAAGGACTACGGCTGCGGCGATCCGTCACGCTATGTGCGCGAGGGTGATGTGGTGCTGGATCTGGGTGCCGGCGGCGGCAAGATCTGTTACATGGCGGCGCAGCTGGTCGGTGAGCAGGGCCATGTCATCGGCGTTGACATGAATGACGATATGCTGCTGCTGGCCAGCAAGTATCAACCTGAAATGGAAGAAAAACTCGGCAATAACCGGGTGACCTTTCTCAAAGGCTATATCCAGGATCTGGCGCTGGATGTGCAGGCCATGGAAGATTATCTGGAGGCCCAGCCGGTTTATAATACGGCCGATCTGGAACATCTCCAGGCCTGGCAACAGGCACAACGACGCGACAATCCCCTGGTAGCCGACAACAGCGTCGACCTGGTGATCTCCAACTGCGTGCTCAACCTGGTCGCCGACGATCAAAAACAGCAGATGATCCAGGAGATCTTCCGCGTGCTCAAACCCGGCGGCCGGGTGGCGATTTCCGACATCATCAGTGATGAACCGATTCCCGAGCATCTAAAACAGAACAGTGACCTGTGGAGCGGCTGTATCTCCGGCGCCTTCCAGGAAGAGGATTTCATCAACGCCTTTCTCGATGCCGGGTTTGTCGCCGTCGCCTATGACAAATGGGAAGCCGAACCCTGGCAGGTGGTGGAGGGGATCGAGTTTCGTTCGGTCACCCTGACCGCCACCCGCCCCGAAGCCAGTGACTGTCTGGATTACGGCCATGCAGTGATCTATCGCGGGCCGCACAGCTCGGTCAGCGACGACGACGGCCATGTCTATCCGCGTGGCGCGCGTATCGCTGTGTGCGAAAAGACCTTCCGCCTGCTGACCGAAAGCGGCGCCTACGGCGAGGACTTCATCGGCATCGCTCCGGCGCAAATCGGTGAGCCGAATACCTTCTGCGCCCCGGCCGGTACCCGGCGTCCCGCCGCCGAAACCAAAGGCGGCAGTCATCACACCACCATCAGTGGTCGGGGGTGTTGCTGACAAAAGAGAATAACGCGGAGGCGGTAACAATGCTGAGTTGTGAATGTTGAATGTTGAATGACACGGAGCATTGCTATTCAAAATTCATAATTCAACATTCAAAATTATCTCTCCCCGTCTCTGCGGTGAAAAATATTCAATAAGGAATTAAAACGTGCAACGTATCTCGATCATCATCCCGACCCTGAACGAGGCTGAAAATATTCAGCCTACGCTGGATCGCTTGCAACCGTTGCGTTCACGCGGACATGAAGTGATCCTGGTTGATGGCGGGAGTACGGATAACACGGTCGATATCGGCCGTCCGCAGGTCGACCGGATTCTCAACAGCGATCCCGGACGGGCCTGCCAGATGAACGTGGGGGCATCACAGGCAAAAGGGGATATCTTCTGGTTCCTGCATGCCGATACGTTAATACCCGAACTGGCCGATCAAATTATCGACACGGCCGTTGACAACCGTTCACGGGCCTGGGGCCGTTTCGATGTGCGCCTGAGTGGTAAAGATATTCGCTTTCGACTGATTGCGTTCATGATGAACCGGCGTTCACGCCTGACGGGTATTGCTACCGGCGATCAGGGTGTCTTTGTCACCCGCGCGCTGTTTGAAAAAATCGGCGGCTTCGCCGAACAACCGCTGATGGAAGATATCGAGATCAGCCGCCGGCTCAAGCGCCATGCCCGGCCGATCTGTCTCAAACAGAAACTGATCACCTCCAGTCGCCGCTGGGAAACTCGCGGTATCTGGCACACGGTGTTTTTGATGTGGCGCCTGCGATTACGCTATGCGCTGGGTGGTGATCCGCATAAACTGGTCAAGCGGTATCGATGAAACAACACACACCTGACACCGCCATCATGGTCTTCGCCAAAGCGCCGATCACGGGCCAGGTCAAGACCCGCCTGATTCCGACGCTAGGCGCGGCGGGCGCGGCCGAACTGCATGCGCGACTTTTGCAACAAACGCTCAATACAGTGACTCAGCTTGAGAAAGTTGCGGTCCGGCTCTATTGCCAGCCCGACACGGACCATCCACTGTTTCGCCATGCGGTCGAGCACTATAAGCTAACCTTGCATTCACAACAGGGTAATGATCTTGGCGAGCGCATGGCCAATGCCTTTACCGACACCCTGCCGAACTATGACAAAGTCCTGGTGATCGGTTGCGACTGTCCCGCCTTCACTCCGGATGATCTTCGCGCGGCAATTGAGACACTGGACGCTCAGGATGCGGTGATCGTCCCGGCCCATGACGGGGGTTATGTTCTGCTGGGGCTGAGACGCTTCTCGCCCCGGATATTCACCGATATTGACTGGAGCACCGATCGGGTCTTAGAACAGACTACCGGTCAGTTTGACGCGGCCGGTTTGCACTGGACATCGCTTGAGCCGAAACACGACATCGATCGCCCCGACGATCTGATCCATTGTCCTGAACATTTATTAACCGGAGTCTCTAATGAAATGGCTGGATAAAATCCCGTTTCCCACCCTGATTATCATCGCTATCCTGCTCGGGCTGGCGCCGTTTTCCCCGCAACCGCATCTGGTGGAAAAACTACAAATGCTGTTTGATGGCACGCTGAGCAAGCCGATCGATATTTTCGATCTGTTTTTACACGGGGCCCCGCTGGTGTTGCTGGCAATCAAAACGGTGCGATATTTCCGGTTTAAGAATTAAACCATACCGTTGTAGTCAGTAAAGCTCCAGACAATAGGCATCGGGGTCAAGCAAAAAAGCTTCGATACTGTCGCGATTTTCGATTAGTACATGCAAGGTATGATGTGTTGAGGAGTTGCCGCATTTGAGCCAGATGATTTTAGGTGGAGAACCATGCAGGAGGGCATATTCGTGAAAGTCGGAGTCTTTCGTCACAATGGAATAACCATGCGTTTTGGCGTATTGCCAGATTGTTACATCATCGGCATATTCCAGCCCAACGAGACTGACCTGGGTCGTGTCGGGGTAAAGTGACTGGAGCCGTTCAACCAGACGGCGCGAGAGATTTTGATCCAGCAGTAATTTCAAGCGGCGGGAATGACGGTCAGGTGCCTTTCCCTGTCGGCCGCAAATTCAAGACAGGCCTTGATATCCTCGGCGGTGAGTTCAGGGAAATCCGCCAAGATTTCGGCCTCGGTCATCCCCGAAGCCAGCCATCCCAGCACGTCATAGACGGTGATCCGCATGGAACGGATGCAGGGTTTGCCGCTGCGTTTGCCGGGCTCAATGGTAATGCGTTCATGGTAACTCATAAAGCAAGTTTAGATAACTACCGCTGCTCAAGCAACGGCCAAATACAGAATGCTTTTCCTCAACAAAGCGCACTGCAGGTTTCGGTCAGGATCAGACAAGCTGTGGGTGTATTCCCGGCGGCTTTTTCAGCAACACCCGCCAGCCCGCACAGGCTGGACAGTTTGCCCGGTATTGCGACGCGGCGGATCGCAAAATCCCCGTTTCTGGCTGTGCGGGGTCAGCCCGGCTCTGGTAGAGCGCCCACAGCACATCGGTAAGCCACGTACTGAGCAAAACCAGGCTATGCGCCAAAATGCTCGTCTATGTAATCCATAAACAAAACCAATGGATAATTTCACAATCATTTATTTTTACTGATTAACATTTCAGGGCAAACTAGCAATCCCTCTGGTCCGACGATTTCAGGAGTTACCCGATGCCACTGGTCAACATGCGCGACATGCTGCAACACGCTCATCGTGAAAAATATGCCATTGCCGCCTTCGATCTGGTCAGTCTCGATTTTCTGCACGCCATTCTCAACGCGTCCGAAGCCTGTGAGGCGCCGGTCATCCTGAGCCTGGCCGAGTCCCACTTCGATTACTTTGATTTTCCCACCCTCATGCCGGCGGTGGTCGCGGCCGCGCACCGGGCCAACGTGCCGGTGGCGATTCATCTGGATCACGGCGCCACTTATGAGAGCGCGGTGCAGGGGATTAACCTGGGCTGCACCGGCGTGATGGTCGATGCCTCCACTCAGCCGTTTGACGACAACGTGGACTACACGCGCAAGATCGTCGAGATGGCGCACGGTTGCGGCGTACCGGTGGAAGGGGAGCTGGGTTATGTCGCCGGGGTCGAAGGTGAAGACGCCGAGCGCCATCCCGGCGAGGTGCGCTACACCGAAGTGGGGGAGGCGAAGGAGTATGTCGAGCGCACCGGCGTCGATTTCCTGGCCGTCTCCATCGGTACCGTCCACGGGCGGATGAAAGGCGAGCCGAACCTGGATATCGAACGGCTGGCGGCGATCAACGAGGCGCTGGGGATCCCCCTGGTGATCCACGGCGGCACCGGTCTATCCGATCAACAGTTCCAGGATCTCATCGCCAACGGCGTCACCAAGATTAATTATTACACCGCGCTGGCCGATGCCGCCGGTAAACAGATCCGGGCCAATGCCGAAGCGGATAGCGGCTGTGGCTACACCGGGCTGGTCAAGGGCGTCATCGGGGCGATCCAGCAAGAGTGCGAAAAACGCATCCGCCAGTGGGGCAGTGACGGCAAGGCCGCCGCCATCCTGGCCGAGGCCGAGCCCTGGCAGGAGGTCGAACACGTCATCGTCTACAACACCGAGGGCACCACACCCGAGCAGGTGGACGAGCTGATGCAGATCGGCCGCGATACCCTGAGTCGGATCCCCGGCGTACGCCGCGTCTTCACCGGCAACGCCCTGCCGGAAGACGCCAGCTACCAGCACTGCTGGGTGATCCGCTTCGCCCACCGGGACGTCGCGGACAGCTACAGGAGCCACCCTGACCACGTCGCCTACGCCGACACCCATTTCCGCCCGGTAGCCGGCGACCGGATCAGCATCGATTACGAAGATGCTGATTAAATAATCATTTAAAACAATAATATATATAATCTATTTCAAGTAGTTTATATATCAAGATGTGAGCCTGTCGGGCTATTCTGATTGACCCGGGTAGGGTGCGTCCTACTGATGCCACTTAGAGCAGGGTGGATCAAGGCGCGGGCGGATCCACGTTCCTCGTCCCTCGTAACTCGCCCCTGTGCCCGCAGGACACCTCTGGCAAGCTCATTTAACTGGTGCTATTATCAGACCAGTTAAACGACCTGGTGATGATAGCAATGGCGATCAAATTCTCCGAAGACCTGGTTCCCCTGACCGAGCTGAAGCTTAATCCCGCCCGGATCGTCAAACAGACCACCGAAGCCCATCGACCGGTATTGCTGACCAACCGCGGCCGCGGTGTCGCCGTGGTGCAGTCTGTTGCCGATTATGAGAAAGCCGAGGAAGAGCGGGCTTTCATGCGTGCCGTGGTGGCAGGCCTTGCTGATCTGGAGGCAGGCCGCGAATATTCACTCGACGAGGTCAAATCACAACTGGGATTGAAATAGGCCGTGAATCCGGCAAGTGTCAGTTTTGCGGAATCGGCGCTGGCCGATCTGCAAGCTATACGACAGTGGTATCAGGATGAAGGGGTGCCTGATGTTGGCACCCGGTTTATCACGGAAATCATCGCAAAGAGCCAGAACCTTGCCACTCATCCCGATATGGGGCGTATCGTTCCGGAATTCGACCTGCCGTTCCTTCGAGAACTCATTCATCCGCCATTTCGTATCGTTTACCGCCGGGATGCCGAGCATATAAAAGTTGTCCGGGTGTGGCGTAGCGAACGCTTGTTACAACTACCTGAAGAATAAGTTCTTGATGAAAGCATAACGGTGCGTAGGACGCACACTACCTAATGCCCCGTAGAGCAGAGGGGCTCACAAGCCAGAGACGGATCCCTTCCTCGTCACTCGTAACTCGCCGCTCGTCCTTGCCGAAGGGCCTGGGCGCAAATTCTATCTACTTCGCTTTGATCTGGTCTTCCTCTGCGACTGCTATCTGCTATCTACTATCTGCCAACTATCTCATTTCATACCTGCCCGAAGGGCCCGCCGGCTGTGAAACGGCATGTGCCTCTTGTATCATCGGCTGACACGCCGGACGATGACGCCATGTATGATCGATTAATCCTTGTCAACGCCGGTCCTGAGACAACCGCACAGCCCAGGCAGCCTACCGACTTATGAGCAATCCCCGCTGGCACGCGCTTGCGCTCAAGGAGGTGCTCGACCGATTGGGCAGCACGGAACAGGGGCTGTCCACGATCGAAGCAAGGCGCCGGCTGGGCGAGTCGGGGCCGAACCGCATCGAGCGCACGGCCGGGCGACCCTGGTACCGGATTCTGCTGCATCAGCTCGCCGATCCGATCGTCTATGTGCTGCTCGGCGCGGGGCTGCTGGCCATCCTGATCGGCAAGATCACGGACAGTTTCGTGGTCCTGGCCGTGGTGGTGCTCAATACCCTTATCGGGTTCGTCCAGGAAATGCGCGCCACCCGGGCCATCGCGGCGCTGAGCCGGATGGTGCCGCAGAACGCCACTGTGCTGCGCGACGGCGAGGTCACCACCATCCCGGCCCACGAGGTGGTGCCGGGGGATGTGCTCCAGTTGCAGGCGGGCGATCAGGTGCCCGCCGATATGCGCCTGTTCGAGGTCAACGGCCTGCAGGTCGATGAAGCGCCGCTGACCGGGGAATCGGTGCCGGTCGACAAACAGGACACGCCGGCGCAAAGCGAGGCGGTGCTCGGCGATCGCCACTCGATGGCGTTCGGCGGCACCCTGGTCACCGCGGGCACGGCCGATGGCGTGGTCGTGGCTACCGGCGCCGACAGCGAACTGGGCCGGATCTCCCGGCTGCTGAGCGAGACCGTCGAGTTGCAAACCCCGCTGACGCGCCGCCTTGCCCGGCTTGCCAAAGTGATCACCCTGGCGATCCTCGTGGTCGCGGGGCTGATCTTCCTGATCGGCATGTGGCGCGAGAACCCCTTGCTCGACAGCGCCCTGGCGGCGATCACGCTGGCCGTGGCCTCGATTCCCGAGGGCCTGCCCGCGGTCATCACCATCGCCTCGGCCATCGGCGTGCAGCGCATGGCGCGGCGCCACGCGATCATCCGCCATCTACCCGCGGTCGAGACCCTCGGCAGCACCACGGTCATCTGCACCGACAAAACCGGCACCCTGACGCGCAACGAGATGACCGTCGAGCTGCTGTGGACCCCGCAGGGCGAGATCGAGCTGACGGGGATCGGCTACGCGCCCGAGGGCGCGCTGCAGCAAAATGGCCGGCTCCTCGATCCGCTGCCGGAGGCGATCCAGCAACTGCTCACGGCCGGCGTGCTCTGCAACGACGCGGAGCTGGAAAGCGATGACGGGCGCTGGCGCATCGTCGGCGATCCCACCGAAGGCGCGCTGGTGGTCGCCGCCCGCAAGGCGGCGCTGGATGAAGACCGCCTGCGGGAGACGTTCGCGCGCCAGGATGAGATCCCGTTCAGTTCCGAGAGCCAGTTCATGGCGACGCTGCACCGGTCCCCCGATCACCCGGCGATCGTTTACGCGAAAGGATCGCCGGAGGTGATCGCGACGATGTCACCGACCTTCTTCGACGGCCGGCCGATGTCGGTCGAGACCGTGCATGAGGCCGCCCACGCGCTGGCCGCCCGGGGTATGCGGGTGCTGGCCATGGCCGTGGCCAGCCCCGCGGGCGGGACCGATCTGGCCGGGTTGGCCTGGCAGAACGAGCTGCGCTTTCTCGGCCTGGTCGGCATGACCGATCCGCCCCGCGACGAAGCCATCGAGGCGGTCAAAAGCTGCCAGCAGGCCGGGATCATCGTCAAGATGGTGACCGGCGATCACGCCGCGACCGCCCACGCCATCGGCCGGAGCATCGGTTTACTGGACACCGACGAAGCCGGGGAGGGGGTCATCACGGGCGAGCAGATCGAAGCGGCCTCCGACGAGGAACTGATCGAACAGTCACGCCCCACCCACGTCTTCGCCCGCGTGGCGCCGGAACACAAGCTGCGGCTGGTCAAGGCCCTGCAGGCCGACGGCCAGGTGGTGGCCATGACCGGCGACGGCGTCAACGACGCCCCGGCCCTCAAACGCGCGGAGATCGGCGTGGCCATGGGCATCAATGGCACGGCGGTCGCCCGGGAGGCGGCGGACATGGTGCTCGCGGACGACAACTTCGCCACCATCAGCGCGGCGGTGGAGGAGGGCCGGCGGGTCTATGACAACCTCGCCAAATCCCTGGCCTTTATCCTGCCCACCAGCCTGGGCCAGTCGATGATCATCCTGGTGGCCGTGCTCTTCTTCCCGGTCACCGACGGCCATCTGCTGATGCCGATCGAGCCGGTGCAGATCCTCTGGGTCAACCTGGTGGTCGCGGTCGCGCTGGCCCTGCCCCTGGCCCTGGAAGCCCGGGAGCCGGGCCTGATGCAGCGCCCGCCACGGCCGCCGAACGAACCGCTGCTCGGCCCGTTTCTGCTCTTTCGCACCTTCCTGGTCGGCGCGCTGATGACCGCCGGCGCGATCTGGCTGTTCTTCCGCGAATACCACGCCGATCTGCTGGCCGGGGTGCCGACCGCCGAAGCGCGCAGCGCGGCGCAGACAGTGGCCGTCACCACCATCATCCTGTTCCAGATGCTCTACCTGCTCAATTGCCGATCCCTGACCCAGGTTTTCTGGCGCATGGGCCTGTTCAGCAACCCCTGGGTGTACGCCGGCATGCTGGCGATCCTGGTCCTGCAACTGGGCTTCGTCTACCTGACGCCCCTGAACCAGCTGTTCCACACCCGACCGCTGGATGCCACCGACTGGGGCCTGTCCGCCGCCGTGGCACTGGCGGGGTTCTTTATCATCTCGATCGAAAAGTCGTACTGGCGCCGAAAAGAAAGCACCACAACCGGGAAAAACCCGCACGCTTGAGCCCCGCGTGGGCCTTGTAGGAGCGCCCCACGGGCGCGATGAGATATACCTCGGCCCTCGTCCCTGCCCGAAGGACCAGTGGGAGCGGGCCATGACCGCGATTGGCCTTTTACTGCCGACTGCAATCTGCCAACTATCTCTCCTGTCCCTGCCCGAAGGGCCCGGATGCTATCCTCTACACCGCAATCTGCCTTTGATCGGGACAACACCATGGCCTACTACCTCACCAAAATCGCCATCACCACCTTGCTGGTGGTACTGATCTCGGAGATCGCCAAACGCAGCTCGCTGATCGGCGCGATCCTGGCCTCGGTCCCGCTGGTCTCGGTGCTGGCGATGATCTGGCTGTATATCGACACAAAGGACATCGACAAAATCAGCAGCCTCTCCTACAGCATCGTCTGGCTGGTTTTACCCTCGCTCGCGCTGTTCATCGCCTTGCCCCTGTTACTCAAGCAGGGCCTCCATTTCTACCTCAGCATGCCCCTCGCCATCGGCATCACTGTCTGCTGCTACTGGCTGATGATCACCGTGGCCGGCCTGTTCGGTATCAGGCTGTAATCGCCAGGCCCGGATTCATGTGTTTATGCCCCGAAGAGGCCTGTAGGAGCGCCCCCCACGGGCGCGACAGCCGTTCCTCGACCCTCGTAACTCGTCCCTCGTCACTGCCCGAAGGGCCTGGGCGCGATTTCCTTGATCCGGCTCTTTTCTGCCGGCTGCGATCTGCCAACTGCCAACTATCTCTTTGCGTCCCTGTCGAAATCGCCTAAAGGCCGATTTCGACTAAGGGGTATCCCTGATACTATTAACCTTGAGTCTGGGGTAGGCTTACCTTTTGTGTAGAAGAATAAATAATGGAATGTGGGATGAGGGTATTCAGCCAAGCAATTGGTTTAAAAGCGCTTTTCAGGGCACTCGCGAATGAATATCCCCTTGATATATTAGCCTGTACCTCTATAATTACACGTAACAACACCCGCCACGCATCCCGTCAGATCTGCGCACCCCGGCGGGTTACTTGTTTCTGGGGCGGGTAAAATGCAGTTCACCAAACCCGCCACGACCTTCGACGAACAAATCCAGAAACTGGAAGAACGCGGCATGCAGGTGCCGGACTATGCTCGAGCCCGGCATTATCTCGCGCATTTGAATTACTACCGCCTGGGCGCATATTGGTTACCTTTCGAGGCGGATCACGCAGCACATAAATTCAAACCAGGGACAGATTTTGAGGACGTTCTCGGCCTTTACGTATTTGACAGAGAACTGCGCCTGTTAGTGATGGACGCAATAGAGCGGTTTGAGGTATCGCTGCGCACGCAGTGGGCTTATTATTTGGCTCATGCTTATGGCCCGCATGCCTATCTGGAGAAGGCACTGTTTGCGAATCAAAAGCAGTACAGAATCTCGATATCAAAACTAAAAAAAGAGATCGCACAAAGTCACGAAACCTTCATCAAGCACTATGTAAACACATATACGGAACCCGAGTGTCCACCCTTGTGGGCAGCGGTTGAAGTCATGTCTTTGGGGCAGCTATCAATGTTTTATAACAACCTGAAGCATCGCGCAGATAGAAACCATATTGCCCAAATCTATGATCTTGATGAAGTCGTAATAACCTCGTTTTTGCATCACCTGACGATCGTACGGAATTTGTGCGCTCACCATAGTCGGCTGTGGAATCGGGCTTCTACATTTATATTCAAAATCCCGAAGCAGGGTGATAGTAAGTTGCTCAATAGCTTCAACCGCTCAGGCAATCGAAAACTGTATAACACCCTCGTCATGCTGGAATACCTGATGGAGAGAATTAGCCCTGGAACCCATTGGAAGCAGAGGCTGATGCAATTATTTATAGATCATCCTGTTGCTACGTCAGAGGCAATGGGTTTCCCGAATAATTGGCAAACTCTTCCAATTTGGAAATCATAAATGGCTATACCCGATTACCAGTCCATCATGCTCCCGCTGCTGACAATGAGCAACGATGGTCAGGAGCATTCACACCGTGAGGCTATCAATACACTGGCGGATCATTTTCAATTGACGGAGGAAGAGCGTCGAGAGCTGCTGCCCAGCGGCAAGCAACCCATCTTTGATAACCGTGTCGGTTGGGCCAAGACCTATCTGGAAAAGTCCGGTCTGCTGGACAAGACCCGTCGGGCACATTTTCGGATTACCAATGAGGGCAGGGAAGTCCTGGCCAGCAATCCGGTCCAGATCAACAACGCCTTTTTAAAGCAATACGCCAGTTTTCGAGATTTCACGAGCCCATCCAAATCCGCTGAAAAGGAAACATCAGCGACGGCGGCTCAGGGTGACACCACGCCGGATGAACAGATCGCCCAGGCCCACCAGGAACTGAATCAATCCCTGGCGGTAGAGGTCATTACCAGTGTCCGCAACGCCACACCGCAGTTCTTCGAACAGCTGGTGGTGGATCTGATGATTGCCATCGGCTATGGCGGCTCACGCAAGGAAGCGGGGCAGGCCACGCGCTCTACGAACGACGACGGCGTTGACGGCATTATCAAGGAGGATCGCCTGGGTCTGGATACCATCTACCTGCAGGCCAAACGCTGGGTCAATATCGTCACTCGGCCCGAGATCGACAAGTTCATCGGCTCACTCACCCGTAACCGTGCCCGCAAGGGTGTGTTCATCACCACATCGGATTTTTCCGACGGTGCCCGCGAAGCGGTGAATACCCTGGATATGAAGGTCGTGCTGATTGATGGGCAGCAACTGGCGGAATTGATGATCGAACATAACCTAGGTGTGACGCCGAAATATGTTTATGAGGTTAAACAGCTGGATAGCGACTATTTCAGTGAGGAGTGAGCGAGCTAATAAAAAAGCTTGGTTACCTTATTTAAAGCAGACGAGAAAATTAATATAAATGAGTATTACACGTCGTCAAATTTTTGAAAATTTAACATTGGGCCGCAGCCGCGAACTCGCCAGCTTGTTTGGTATAGGCGGACTGTCTGGCCTTAAAAAGGCCGAGATTGTCGATAAACTCAGCCGAAAAAGCAGTCTGAAACCAGAAATGGTACTCGATGAGCTGAAGCGCGATGAGCTGAAAGCGCTTTGCGAAGCACAGGGCCTCGACAGCAGCGGGCGTGAGAAACAGGTTCTGATCGATCGTCTGCTTGGGAAAGAAGAGTCGCATGTTGCAGAGACACGGCTCGTCTATTCTGCGGATCAGCCTGCAGCGCCTGTCAGGCGTAATAACGGCAATAACCATCATTCGTCTTCGTTTGAGCAAACCTTCAAAAATATCGATGACGTGCTGTGGAAAGAGGCCGGCTGCGCGACGGAGCTGGACTACACCGAGCAGACCTCCTGGATGCTGTTTCTCAAGTACCTGGACGATCTGGAGCAGGAGCGGTCCATGGAGGCCGAGCTGCGAGGCAAGTCCTACGATTTCATCATCGACGAGGACTATCGCTGGTCGAAGTGGGCGGCGCCGAAGAAGGCTGACGGGACCTTCGACCACGACACCGCCGAGACCGGCGAAGATCTCATCCTTTTCGTGAACACCAGGCTGTTTCCCTACCTGCAGGGCTTTCGCGAGCGCGCCACCGGGCCGGACACCATCGAGTACAAGATCGGCGAGATCTTCGGCGAGATCCGTAACAAGTTCCAGAGCGGCTACAGCCTGCGCGATGCGCTGGAGCTGATCGATTCACTTAGTTTCCGCTCACAGAAAGAGAAGCACGAGCTCTCCCACCTGTACGAGGCCAAGATCCGCAACATGGGCAATGCCGGGCGTAACGGCGGCGAATACTACACCCCGCGCCCACTGATCCGCGCGATGATAAAAGTCACCAAACCGAAGATCGGCGAGCGCATCTACGACGCCGCTGCCGGCTCCGCTGGCTTTTTGTGCGAGACACACGACTACCTGCGCTACGGGCCGGACGGTCCTGACGGTAACAAACCACCCAAGCTATCCACCAAAGATTTGGAGACGCTGCAGACCCGCACCTTCTACGCCAAGGAGAAGAAGAGCCTGCCCTATGTCATCGGGATCATGAACATGATCCTGCATGGCATCGAGACGCCCAACATCCAGCACATGAACAGCCTGACCGAAAACCTCAGCGACATTCAGGAGAAGGACCGCTTCGACGTCATCCTCGCCAACCCGCCCTTCGGCGGCAAGGAACGCAAGGAGATCCAGCAGAACTTCCCCATCAAGACCGGCGAGACGGCCTTCCTGTTCCTGCAGCACTTCATCAAGTACCTCAAGGCCGGCGGCCGGGCGGCCATCGTTATCAAGAACACCTTTCTCTCCAATTCCGACAACGCCTCCCGCGCCCTGCGCAAGGAGCTGCTGGAGAACTGCAACCTGCACACCATCCTCGACTGCCCCGGCGGCACGTTCCTCGGCGCCGGCGTCAAGACCGTGGTGCTGTTCTTCGAGAAAGGCGCGCCGACACAGAATATCTGGTACTACCACCTCGACCCCGGCCGCAGCCTGGGCAAGACCAATCCACTCAACGACAATGACCTGAAGGAATTTGTCGAGCTGCAGGCCAGCTTTGCTGACTCCGACGAGTCCTGGACGGTGAATATCGAGGACATCGATCAGGAGACCTGGGACCTGTCAGTGAAGAACCCCAACAAGGCCGAGGAAGATCCCCTGCGCGATCCGGAAGTCATCATCAACGAGATCGAGACGCTGGATAAGGAGAGCGAGGAAATTCTTGAAGGGATTCGGGGGATGTTATGAGTGATTATTTTACCCAAGCTCCTCTTGGTGAGTTATGCGATGTGTTGGACAAAAAACGTAAACCCATCACCAAGAAAGACAGGAAGCCAGGACCATACCCATATTACGGTGCAACAGGTGTTCTCGATCATGTAGACGGTTACTTATTCGACGAGCCATTGGTACTAGTTGGCGAAGACGGCGCCAAGTGGGCTGCAGGTGAAAAAACTGCCTATACGATTTCTGGTAAAACATGGGTAAACAACCATGCACATGTGTTACGTCCTAAACGAGAAAAGATTCTGGACTCTTGGCTGATTTACTACCTCAATGCATCAGATATAACTAAATTTGTCACTGGACTAACCGTACCAAAATTAAATCAGGCCAAGTTACGCGAAATCCCTGTCCCGACCCCATCAATCTCCGAACAAAAACACATCGTCGCCATTCTCGACGAGGCCTTCGCGGGGATTGAAACGGCCATTGCCAATACCGAAAAGAACCTCTCCAATGCACAGGACTTGTTCTATAGCGGCCTTAGGCTTTGCTTTTCTCAATCTTCCGCTCTTCCTCAATGTATGGATGTCCCGCTTACTGAGGAACTCGAGAGTCAAATGGCAAGCGATTTGAATAATGTCACGTATTCCAACACATCTAAAACTCGTGGACGTGCAGCAACGGAACGAGTCATTGAAGGGGAATTGTCTCTTTCGGTTGGAATGCCTAGCATTCAACCGCGCGATGGTTGGCGCTGGTCAAAACTTTCTGATATAGCTCGTCTTGAGTCAGGGCATACGCCAAGTCGACGACATCCTGAATATTGGGACGGAAATATACCTTGGATAGGAATAAAGGATGCTCGGGAGCATCATGGAAAAACAATAAAAGAAACCCTACAACACACTAACCAGCTAGGCATTGACAACTCAGCCGCTAGAATTCTTCCCTCCGGAACGGTATGCCTTTCACGGACTGCCTCTGTTGGATATGTCGTTGTTACCGGTACAGAAATGGCTACAAGCCAAGACTTTGTGAACTGGGTTTGTTCGCCAGAGCTTGACCCACATTTCTTAAAATATTTATTACTTGCAGAGAGAAGGGATTTTTCTCGATTCTCTAGTGGCTCTGTTCATCAGACTATTTATTTTCCTGAAGTGAAAGCTTTTCACATTTGCTTACCTAAAGTACAAGTTCAGAAAAGGATCGCTTCATTTTTGGATGATCTCAAGGAGAAAGCTGAGAACCTAGAATTGATTTACAACCAAAAATACACTGCCCTCACCGAACTCAAACAATCGCTCCTACATAAAGCCTTCTCCGGTGAATTGACGGCAAAGGCAGAAAAAGAGGTTGAAGAGGCGGTTGCATGAATGAAGCCGAAACCCGCGCCGAACTCATCGACCCGGCTTTGAAGGAAGCCGGGTGGGGTGTAGTGGACGGCAGTCGGGTGCGGCGCGAGGTGATCGCACCGGGGCGGCTGATCGGCGGCGGCCGGCGTGGCAAGCAGGACATTGCCGATTATGTGCTGATGTACCGCGGCCAGAAGCTGGCAGTGATCGAGGCCAAAAAACGCAGCCTGCCAGATACCGAAGGGCTGGGGCAGGCCAAGCGCTACGCCGAACGCTTGCAGGCCCGCTTTGCCTACTCCACCAACGGGGTCGGCATCTACCGAGTCGATATGCACACCGGCGAGGAAGGCTATGCGGAAGCCTTTCCGTCACCGGAAAATCTCTGGGAGGAAGCCTTTGCCAAAGGTAATATCTGGCGTCAGCGCTTTGGCGCGGTACCGTTCGAGGACAAGGGCGGCTTCTGGCAGGCGCGTTACTACCAGCACAATGCGATTAACAAGGCACTGGAGGCCATCGCAGACGGGCGCGACCGCATTCTGCTCACCCTGGCCACCGGCACGGGCAAGACGGCTATCGCCTTTCAGATCGCCTGGAAGCTGTTCCATGCCCGCTGGAGCCTGGCGGCACGAGAGAGCGGCGAACCTGGCCGCCAGCCGCGCATCCTGTTCCTGGCCGACCGCAACATCCTCGCCAACCAGGCCTTCAACGATTTCTCCGCCTTCCCGGATGACGCGCTGGTGCGCATCGACCCACAGGTCATACGTCAGATGGGCCACGTACCGAAGAACGGCAGCATCTTCTTCACCATTTTCCAGACCTTCATGACCGGGCGCGACGCCGAGGGTAATCCGCAATACAACTTTTACGATTACCCGTCGGACTTTTTCGATTTCATCGTCATAGACGAATGCCACCGGGGCGGGGCCAACGACGAGAGCAACTGGCGCCAGATCATGGATCATTTCAGTCCGGCCGTGCAGCTCGGGCTGACCGCCACGCCCAAACGCACCCACAATGCCGACACCTACGCCTACTTCGGCGACCCGGTGTATATCTATTCCCTCAAGGAAGGCATCAACGACGGCTACCTGACCCCGTTCAAGGTACGCCAGATCGCCACCACCCTGGATGATTATGTCTTTACCCCGGACGACCAGGTGATCGAGGGCGAAATCGAGGAAGGCCGTCGCTACACCGAGGAGGACTTCAACCGGGTCATCGAGATCAAAGAGCGCGAGCAGTATCGCGTAAAGCTGTTCATGGAAAGCATCGACCCGCGCGAGAAGACCCTGGTGTTCTGCGCCACCCAGGAACATGCCCTGGCGGTACGCGATCTGATCAACCAGATGAAGACTATCAAGGACCCGCACTACTGCGAGCGAGTCACAGCCAATGACGGCGCCGAGGGCGAGCGGTGGCTGCTGGCTTTCCAGGACAACGAGAAGACCATCCCGACCATCCTTACAACCTCTCAAAAACTCTCCACAGGTGTGAATGCGCGTAACGTACGCCACATAGTACTGATGCGACCGATCAACTCCATGATCGAGTTCAAGCAGATCATCGGCCGTGGTACTCGCCTGTTCGACGGGAAGGACTACTTTACCATTCATGACTTCGTGAAGGCCTACGAGCATTTCAACGACCCGGAATGGGACGGCGAGCCACTGGCCCCGGATTCCTGCCCACGCTGCGGTAACGTGCCCTGCACCTGCGTCATCGAACCGCCACAACCCTGCAAGGTTTGTGGCCAGGTCCCTTGCGTCTGCGAGAAAGAGCCACCGGAAGAATGCCCGGTCTGCGGCGAGTACCCGTGTATTTGCGACAAGCAAAGCAAAGTGAAGGTCAAACTGGCTGACGGCAAGGAACGTACACTCCAGCACATGAGCGCCACGACCTTCTGGAGCCCCGACGGCAAGCCGATCTCCGCCGCCGAATTCGTACAACGGCTTTTCGGCGACCTGCCCGAGCTGTTCAAAAACGAGGACGAGCTACGCGAACTGTGGAGCCGACCGGATACCCGCAAGGCCCTGCTGAACGGCCTGGAAGAAAAAGGCTACGGCGTCGAGCAGCTACGTGAAATCGGCAAAATGATCGAGGCCGAAAACAGCGACCTGTACGACGTACTGGCGTACATCGCCTATCTTAAACCGCCTGTGAGCCGTGCAGAGAGGGTCGAGTCTCATTATGAACAGATTATCAAAGGACATGATTACCGCCAGCAGGAATTTTTGCAGTTTGTCCTCAATCACTACATTGAGCGTGGCGTAGGTGAGCTGGATACAGAGAAATTACCCCAATTGATTGAGTTGAAGTACTACAGTGTTGGAGATGCCATTGCTGAGCTGGGGAGTGTTTCAAATATCAGAGAAATATTTGTTGGGTTTCAGGCATACCTCTATGAATAAAAGAGATTGGTGACAAATAGTAGTGCAGATAATTCTCGGTTTTCAATCAATCCTTTTATAAGACTATGCAGAGAGATAAAGAAATGATAGAGGAAGTTTGGTGCAAGGGTCAGCACCTATGGCTGGTGATTATATGACTATTGACTTACTTCAACAGATTTCACAAATTGTAGCTTTTTTCTCAGCTGCAATATTTTTTATATATAAAGTTGTCGCCGGTTACTTTGTTCCTAATGTTTCACTAGCTCCTGAAATAAGCAGAATTGAACGTTTTAATTCAGATAATGACTTGTTAATAGTTAAGGTTAGTATAAAGAAGGGCGATAATGGAAGTATAAATATTCATGATGCCAAAGTTAGACTCTCTGGTGACAGTGTCTATGAAATCGTTGATTTAACTGGCGTGCAAAGACTGAGCTTTGATAGCCAAGAAATCAACGATCACGATAGAAAGGCAATCGCCTGGAACAGAATAAGTCAGAAGAATCCTTATTTAAGGATCGGACCTCATGAAGAAACGGTATTTTCCTGTATGTGTGAAGTTACAAAAAATACTGCAATTAACGTAGAGGTGGTCATATTGGGCGTAAAACCTAAAAGCTGTTTGAAAAGCCAATGGAGAGCATCCGTTATCTCGGCCTAGCTGAGCCGGGTCGGACCACCGCAACCTATTCAATAGGCGGAATTTTCGATCTGAACGGGGTCGGACCAGCGCAAATTATTGAAATAAATTACAAAACCTCAAAATTCAGGTCCAGGTGGCGCTTAAAAGGCCTTTTCCGGGATGAAATATTCGCTTTAAAAAAGCAGCAGTTCTACTGCCATACCTTTAGGCACGGACTAGGGCGCGAGGAGAGACAAGAAAAAAGGGGCGTAGGGATTAAATTTTGACCAACAGGGGAAATCAGGGGTAGTCGAACTCTTGCCTTTGCGTCGTACTATGCCTTGAAGCCCGGACCTACGCAAGCTGAGCATTTTGCCTAGGGAAGGGTATTTATCACGAATGAAACTTATAATGCTAAATCATGAATAGACTTCTGGAAATTGGCTTTCAGTGCGTAGGACATTGGAGGGTGGACGGCGATGCCATCGTATGTCAGCTTACATCGCTAATGAATACGCGCAATGTTCTTTATGCCTTCGTCAGCAACGGCGATATAAAATACATTGGCAAGACGACGCAATCCTTGAAAGCGCGGATGTTGCACTATCAGAAGCCAGGCCCCACCCAGTCGACGAATATAAAAAACAATAAAAATATCAGGATGTTACTCGAGGCTGGCGAGGCGGTAGATATTTTTGTGCTTCCTGATAATGGGCTGCTTCGATATGGCGGGTTTCATATTAATCTTGCGGCAGGATTAGAAGATAGCCTTATATCGAAAACATCACCACCATGGAATGGTAGAACTACAGAAGATGCAAGTAGGGCAAGCTTAAGCCAAGAAAAGGCGACCAAGACCGCCCAGAAAAAACAGCCAGACTCGTCGCATGAAAATGATAATGTAATTGAAACAACAAGCCAGATGGTATTCGAATTCCAGCTACGCGATACATATATCAAACAGGGTTTCTTTAACGTGCCTGTGAAATACATGACATTGTTTGGCGCTGATCGGGATCGCATCGAGATTTATTGTGGGAAAATAGGTACCCCGATTTATGGATATATCAACAGAGCGGTCAATACCAACGATACGCCACGCATCATGGGCGGCTCTCAGCTGCGTGATTGGCTGCAAAAACACTTTGACCTGGATTCCCGGATTCAGGTAGAAGTGCTCTCACCAACCTCTATCCGCCTTGCAAATGGATCTTAATCTTATCCCGTTTGGCTTACATGTTGAGAGTGACACGCTGGTCGATGTCTCGGAGGTACCAAAGGGCAATAAGTGTGGCTGTACCTGTCCCGCGTGTAAGACCCCGCTAGTCGCACGCCAAGGCGATGAAAATGTATGGCACTTTGCTCATGCCAGCCGTAAAGTCTACAAAAGAACCGAAAAAGAGTGTGAATTTTCGTTCTTTGTATCCGTTAGAATGATGGCGCGCCAGGTTGTTGGCAATGAACTTAAAATCAATATTCCTGAGTACATAGACTCTGTGTCGGAATATGATGAGCTCACAGGCAGGTCTGTCTCTGAGTCATTTATAATTACCGACAAAAAACAAATTGTATTGTCCGATGTAAAAGTCGAGACGTCATTTTCAAACATTCCGGTAGATATTGTCGGTAGTGTCAATAATTTTCATTTTGTTATTTATTTTACCCACCCAGGTAGAACTATTCCGAAGGAGTTGTTTGCACCCCTAGACAAATATTGCGGGGTGATTCAAATCGAATTGGATCGACTCCGTGAAAGATTTGAGCTGGGCAAAAGTAAAACAGAGACCTATCGGTCCATTTTGATTGAATATTTAACAAATGAAATGGACTCAAAACACTGGGCATTTCATCCTAGATACCAGAAATGTAAGAATCAAGCACAGAGCCGATTAGAGAGCAAACTATCTAGACTTAGTGAGAGTGGAAATATTTCAACAAATAGAGATGCAGATATTTTCATTTCGCCACAGAAGAGGCGTGTTCTATTTGAATGTTTGATGTGTAAAGTCGAGTGGGAAGGGTGGGATCCTGGTGGCAGTTTTTGCCCGAAGTGTTCTACGCTCCTTTATCGTGTTGTCAGTAAAACAATTCAAACCTGACTTGGGTCTGACCAACTCAACTAATTGAAACCATAAATAAATCTTTCAAATACCAGGCTTGATCAGGGTTTAAAAAGCCTTTTCAGGCATGAAATGGGAAGAGATAGGAAAAGATAGTTGGCAGATAACAGTCTGCAGACATTAAGAACAATCGAAGTCAGAGCAAATCGCGCAACACTAATAACTCCTGGGAAAATAGTTTTACTCTGAATCCAAACACCCTAGAGGGTTAGATATGATGACTGTAACTTTTATCGACGCGGTACAAGCACGTATAGCTCGAATAGCATGTGGTGTATCAGCTACTCGTGGTCAGGGTGAAGGTGTCGTCGAGGCGGGGCGATTTTTTTGTCTCATTTGCCTCTAAGTTATTTTTCGGTTAGTAATCGTTGTATTTTTTGAACAACGCCTTGATTATGCAACAGAGTTACTATGTAACTCATTACCTGTAAATTCTAGGAGTTGGGGGCTTTCTCGAAAACTTCTTAACATATTTCTGCGTGACGCCTTTTATACGTGCGAGCTGAGCCGGGTCGGACCACCGCAACCTATTGAATAGGCGGAATCTTTATCTCAAATCAACGCCGTATCAAGCCTTAAACACGGAATTTTATGGATGAAAACGTCGCTTTACGGAGGAAGTGCCCAATCGCCTGAAATACACGGTAAAACCGGGACAAATTTATTTTCCGCTCAGGCTACCAGCCATTAATGTCCCTTTTGATGAATATTTTTTCGACTACCATTGTCGATGGCGGTGCCGATGGGATTCGTCATCGCGTCTTTATTTCGCTTGGCGAATCGCTTTTCTTTTGGGGTTAATAACGGTTTTTTCTTGTTTTCTTTCGTACTTTTCTGGTTTCTGCTCATGGATTATCTCTTTAATTTATGAAGCATAAGCACCTCCCTGTGCAAATCATTTCACGCCGTTTGGTTTCTGTCAGAAATTGGTGCCGAATGACAGATCGGTGGCGTTGGCTGGCACGCGCAGGTTGGCCAGGCGGCTGCCCTGGGTGACCGGGCCGCCGGTGAACAGTTGATGCAGATGGCGGCTGCCGCCCTCTGATTTGAATTGCCGGGCCAGTTCCCGGGCCAGGCGGCGTGCATGTCTGGGCGACCCCTGTTCGAGATACTGCTTGCGCAGATACAGGATCACGTTCCAGTGGTCGTCGTTCAGCGCGATGCCTTCGTTGGCGGCGAGGGCGGTGGACTTTTCGCGGTTCCATGCCTGCTCGGCAAGCTCTGAGTGACGTTCAGGCATATTGTAGCCGGTCGGTTCGCTGTCCTGGGCCTGTATTGCGTATTGGGTCATGCTGTTTCCTGTGCCGTTGAGGCGTATTGAGTTATTGCGTGTTGCTGGTGTCGGTTTTCCCGCCGATCGGCCCGGGGGCAGCTTGTGCTGCGCCAGGCCTTGTTCGTCCGTGAACCGGTTGTCGTCAACCGTCGTGGTTGCCGTGATTACTGGCCGTATGGGACGGGTTCAGTTTGATGGTTTTGATCTTGTTCATCGCATTGCCGGGCAGGGGGTCGACCTGGCTGTTGTGAGACGCTGGCTCGTATTGCGGCTGGCTCTGCAGCTTGCCCCATGAGAGGTAATGGGTGTTCAGCGCTTTGAGATACCGGGTGCGGGTGGAGGCTTTATAGGGGGCGGTAAATGATCTGTTCATGTGAATCTCCTGTGGATCATCACTGACTGCTTGTGTGCTCACAGGTTATGAGACACGCCTTGCAGGAACACGATGCTGTGTTGAATCCGGTTGGCCAATTCACAGGGTGTGTAGTGACGACTGGGATCCACTATGGACCCTTTGCGGGGAAATAGCACATCAATATAAGTGATGAGACAGTTGGCAGTTGGCAGAGACTTAGTACTTAGTACTTAGTACTTAGTAGGAGGCGCTTTCAGCGGCGACTGGTTTGCCTTTTTTCGGGTCGCGCATGCGTCGCTCACGGCGTGTCTCATAGAACCCCTTCGGGTTTCATTATGAGTACCCTACCTATCTTCGATAGGTCAGGGCACCATGCCTCCCGCGACAGAGCCCACCCCGCGAGCAAAGCGAGTGTTTTGGGTGCTAGTACATCCTGTACGTCGCGCGAAGGCACGAAGAAAAAATTAATCCACTTCGAGACTTCGTGTCTTCGTGGTAAAAATTGCCTGATAGATGGAATGTCAGGTAGCGCTGCGCACAACCTGACCTACGCCTGGCACCCAGTCGCGTAGGTCACGCTGGCGATAGCCTGCGTGATATCTGATGTTCATAAAAACGTAACCACGAAGGTCGCTCCCGGCGTGTCTCATAGAACCCCTTCGGGTTTCAT
>CAYOOC010000030.1:0-33209 GCA_964405505.1 uncultured Thiohalophilus sp. | reverse complement strand
GAGCCCGACTGGAGCGAGAAGCGCAGGGAACCGGTTCAGCCATTGGAAATGGCTGGACCGGCGGCGTCTTTCGGGAGCGGTTTCTTTGGTTCGTTTCTTTATCGCGTAATAAAGAAATGAACTCGCCGCGCGGGCGCGAGAGCCCGCTTTCAAGATCACAGCTCGCCAGGAGGGCGGACATTTTGATAGGACTGGATTCCGATCACCCCTCCCTAGCCGTTATTCCGGGCGTCCTGCCCTCCACCCTATGGGCCAGCCTTCGGCTGTTCAAATCCGCTCCCGGCGGATTTGTCCCTTGAAGGGGAGGGTATAAAACAAGAGGCGTGGCCAAGAATGACGAGAGTGCCGCAAGGTGATCATTTTACCGCCGCGCAAACCAGAGGGTATGCCGCGCGCCCTTTTTGCCATGGGCGCGCACCCGCATCTCGTCCACCTCGAAACCGACCTTTTGCAGTCGCTGCGTAAACTCCGGGGCCGCACCGGCCGACCAGATCGCCAGAATCCCTGCCGGGCGTAATGCCGCATACGCGGCATTCAACCCGTCCATGCTATATAACCAGTTATTGTTCCGGTGGGTCAGGCCTTCCGGGCCGTTGTCCACATCCAGCAAAATCGCGTCATAGACAGCCGCGTTGCACCTGAGAAGTTGCGCCACATCCCCGTCATGCACGCTGACGCGTGGATCCTGCAAAGGATAACCGGCACAGGCGCCCAGCACGTCGCGATTCCAGCTCACCACCGTCGGCACCAGTTCGGCGACCGTGATCCGGGCCTGTTCGTCGACATGGCGCAGCGCGGCCGCCAGGGTAAACCCCATGCCCAGGCCACCGATCAGTAAACGGGGATGTTCCGCAGTCAGACGAACACAGGTTTGTTCGGCCAGCACCTCTTCGGAGCCGTGAACCCGGCTGCTCATCAGTTCGCCGCGACCGGCCAGCTTGATCGAGAACTCGGTGCCGCGTTGATACAACTGCAATTCGCCGCCGTTACCGGGCACCGTCGCCGTGTCGAGCAACTGCCAGGGAGTCACAGGCCACGTTTCAGATCAAAGGCACCGGACCGAAACCGGCCAGTCACTTTTTATCGTCCAGCAGGGATTTGAGATCGGCGAAGGGATTGTGTGTGGCACCGGCGGATTTGTTGCCCGACGCCGAAGCCGTACCGCTGCCCTGTTGCGCTTCCAGCTGCCGCTGATGCTCATTGTCATGACAATAGAGGCACAACAGCTCCCAGTTGCTGCCGTCGGGCGGGTTGTTATCATGATTGTGATCGCGATGATGCACGGTCAGCTCGCGCAGATTCTTGCCACTGAATTCACGCCCGCAACGTCCGCACACATGTGGATACATTTTCAGCGCCTGCTCACGATAGCCCTGCTCGCGCAATTCACTGGCACGGCGGGCCTCGGCCACGACCCGGTTCAGTTTGTCATTATCCGATTTGCTCATGTTCAACTCGCCTTACACTTCCTGTTTATCATCATAGCAGTCGCCCGCCGGCTTACCAACCAGAACCGGCGGCGCTTAATCCGCTCGAATCCGGCATTCGGGCAGATCGCAATCTCCCTGTAACATGGCCATGAAAGTCTGGCGCAATGCCGGCGTGTTCTCACGGAAAAACCGGTAATCCACATGCGTCTGCGGTGCCCCGGGATCGATGACGATGCCCCACAACGGCCGAACACTGTTGGGCAACATGCTGTAGCGTATATCGCCCAGTACCTGTGGCTGTTCCGGATCCCGGGCCACATAGCCCTCGGAGAAACGGCTAAACCGCCGGATATCGTTTGCCAGAACGCTGTCGGGTTCTAGCGCGGGCAACGCCGCGGCTGGCCGGAACAACGGAACCGATTGGCCGGCATAAACGCGTGTTTCGGCCAGTAAGCCGACCCGCACCGCATCCACGTAAATTCGTCCCTCGTGCAGATAGACCGATCGCCACAGCAACAGATTGCCCAGTGTCGGTTTGACGATCGGCCGCCGGGGCTCATGCCCGCGTTCGCCAGCCAGCTGCTGCGCGGTCTCGAACGCCCGTTGTTGCTGAACAAAGGCCACGCCAATATACAAGAGGCACAACAGCAGGCCGACGCGCGTGACGGGCTGCTGGATCCGCCACAAGCCCAGCATCAGACTGAGTAACAGGATCAATGTAAACAGCGGATCGACGATCGGCATCAGGTTGAACGCGATCCGCTGTTCAAAAAACGGCCAGAACAGCATGGTGCCGTAACTGGTCAGGGCATCCAGAAGACCGCTCAGGCTGAAACCGGCCAGGCAAAACAGATACAGCGGCCTCAAAGGAAGATGCCGGCGCAATAACGGCCACAGCAACAGCGCGGCGATCGCCGCGCCGAATGGAATGAACAGCAGCGAATGGGTAAAATGACGATGATATTCAATATTGAGCAGGGGATCACCGGACGAGCGAATCAGGATATCCGCATCGGCCAGCAGGCCGGCAAACAGGCCGGCCAGGGTCGCGATCTTTTTCTCCGGCGGACGGGCCACGGCCTGGGCCAGTACACCGCCGATCAAGCCCTGGGTTAAAATATCCATAACCGCGACTATACCCGAAAGCGCCTCTGCCGGTAACATGGCCCCTGCGCATCAACTCTCGACCTTCTTTGGACCGATCCAGCATGGAAACAGACGTCATTATCATCGGCGCCAGCGCCGCGGGCCTGATGTGTGCCATCGAAGCCGGCAAGCGCGGACGCCGGGTGATCGTGCTGGATCATGCCAACAAACCCGGCAAGAAAATCCTGATGTCCGGCGGCGGGCGGTGTAATTTCACCAATTACCAGATCAGTGCCGACAACTTTCTCTCGCATAATCCTCACTTCTGCAAATCGGCACTGAGTCGTTATACCCAGTGGGATTTTATCGCCCTGGTCGACCGCCATCACATCCCCTGGCATGAAAAAGCCCACGGCCAGCTGTTTTGCGATCACAGTGCCCGGGATATTCTCAACATGTTGCTGGAGGAATGCCGCCAGTACCAGGTCGACATCCAGCTCAATTGCACGATCGAGCGCGTGGAAAAACCGGATGCGCGGTTCGCGCTGACGACCAGCCGGGGAGCCTTCCAGGCCGACTCGCTGGTCATCGCCAGCGGCGGTCTGTCGATCCCGAAAATGTGTGCCAGTCCGTTTGGCTACCGGATCGCACAGCAGTTCGGTCACCCGATCCAACCGACCCGTGCCGCGCTGGTGCCCTTTACCCTGCAACCGCAGGACAAGGCCCGGTTCGCCGATCTGACCGGGGTCTCGGTAGACAGCCGGGTCAGTTTTCACAACATCGCGTTTCGCGAGAATATCCTGTTCACCCATCGTGGCCTGAGTGGTCCGGCCATTTTGCAAATCTCCAGTTACTGGCAGGCGGGCGAGCCGATTACCATTAACCTGTTACCGGACCAGGACCTGCTCACCTATCTGGCGGAACAGCAACGCCAGCATCCCCAGAGTAAACTGAAAACCGTGCTCGGTCAGTTGCTGCCCAAACGACTGGTCGCGGTCCTGTTCGAACCGGCGCTGCTCGATTCCCCGTTACAGCATCTCTCGCGCAAACAAATTCAGACGATCAGTGAACAGATACAGCACTGGCAGCTGACGCCCGGCGGGACCGAAGGCTACCGGACCGCCGAAGTGACCCTGGGCGGGGTCGATTGCGATGCGCTCTCTTCCAGAACCATGGAATCCCGGCAGGTCCCCGGGCTCTATTTCATCGGTGAAGTGGTCGATGTCACCGGCTGGCTGGGAGGCTACAATTTTCAGTGGGCCTGGTCTTCCGGCTGGGTCGCCGGACAGGTAGTCTGAATAACCATTCCTATAAAGTTGCGCAGGAAGGGGTAATGCCAGGGAGGGGGTGTACCACGCACCATTATCCTGGTCGAAATGATGTAGCGCAAGACGCTCCCCCTACCCGGCTCTAATACTCTCGCAGAGACGCAGAGCACGCGGAGTATGGGCGATATCAGGTTTCTCTGCGGCGTGGCGTCTCTGCGAGAGATCAGCTTTTTCCTTATTACGGTATATCAACCCCAAACAGGGATAACCACAGAAATACACCGACCGCCACTGAACAACCCGGGGACTACGGGTTTACCCGATTGTAATTACGCGACCCAGGGGACTTCGCTTGAAAGTGATACCTGTTCCGGTTCGGCAACCTGTGGAGGGCAATTTACAGGGCATTCAACCCGCTCCCTCGCGCAGGGTTTCCATCGGGGGATGGGTCAGTACCCGTCGCGTCCCCAGGACCCCCGCCACCGTCACGATCACGATCCCGCTGACCAGCCCCAGCAGTATCACGCCCGGGTCAAACTGGTAGTCGAATTCGAAAACACGTTCGGCCAGTAACCAGGCCAGCGAGGTGGCGGACAATCCCGCCAGCAGACCCGCCAGGGCACCCAGCAGGACAAACTCGGCAACCAGCCCCAGCAACAGGGTCTGTTTTTTTGCCCCCAGGGTTCGCAGCACCGCATTTTCGAAGCGGCGTTCATCCTGATTGGCCTGAATGGCCGCATAAAGCACCGCCAGACCGGCCAGGATCGTGAACAGGAAGATAAACTCCACCGCCAGCGAGACACGATCCATGATCTGGCGCACGCGCTGCATCAACGTCTCCACATCGATCAGGGTGACATTCGGATAGGTTCTGACCAGCTCTGCCAGGTGCCGGCGCTGCTCACTCTCCAGGTAGACACTGGTCAGCCAGTTTGCCGGCCATTGTTCCAGTACGCCGGGCGGCACCACCGTGAAGAAATTGATATTGAAACTGTCCCATTCCACGCTGCGCAGATTACGCACCGTAAAATCCGTGACCGTGCCGTTGATATTGAAACTGACCACATCGCCAACGGCCAGTCCCAGCGTCTCCGCCAGACCGGCCTCCAGCGACAACAACGGTTTGCCGTGGTCTTCTTGCGTCCACCATGTGCCTTCGATCAGCGTGTTGTCCTGTTGCATGACCTCGGCCCAGGAGAGATTGAATTCCCGGGTAATCATGCGCCGGGCACGATCATCCTCATAATCATCAGCCCGCGCCGGCTCACCGTTAATTTCATCCAGGCGCGCCCGCACCATGGGATACAGGCGGCTATTTTCCACGCCCAGCTGTGAGAAGAACTGACGTATGCCGTCCACCTGATCCGGTTGCACGTTGATCACAAAATGATTCGGTGCATCCGGCGGCAGACTGTTTTGCCAGTTTGCTAACAGATCCGATCGCACCGTGGAGAGCAGCAGCAATACCATCAGGCCGAGACCAAAGGCCACCACCTGGATCATGCTGGTCACCGGACGCCGGGAGAGATTGGACAGTCCAAACCGCCAGGCCATACCGACCCGGGTACGCAACCGGTTCAGCAAGCGAATCATGCCGTAGGCCACGACAGCCAGTAACGCCAGGGTTCCCAGCATGCCGGCCAGCACCAGGGAAACCAGCCGCACGTTGCCGATTTGCCAGTAAAGCAGTAGCGCCATACAGAGCAACACGGCCAGATACAGCAGGCCGTTGCTGACCGGCGGCGTGGCAATATCCTTGCGCAACACGCGCAAGGGGGGAACACGACGCAGCGCCAGCAAGGGCGGCATTGCAAAACCGAGTAACAGCACGATGCCGGTGGCATAACCGAGCAACAACGGTCTGGCCGAAGGCGCCGGCAGACGAACCAGTAACAGTTGATCCAGGAGTTGGGCAATGACCTGCTGGGTCAACAGGCCGAGGAGACAACCGAGCGTACTGGCAAGCAGCGCCAGCCAGAGCATCTCCAGCGTGAACAGGCGGATAATGACCGTCTGCGTGGTACCCAGGCAGCGCAACATGGCGCTGGTATCCAGGTGGCGTCGTGTAAAACGGTAAGCGACCGTGGCGATCGCCACCCCGGCGAGCAGCACACTGATCAGGGCCGCCAGACCGAGAAACTGTCGCGCCCGTTCCAGCGCCGTACCCAGTTCGGGCCGCCCTTCCTCAACGCTTTGAATCTGTTCACCCGGCTGAAGTGTTCCCTTGAGGGTAGACCGATAAGCTTCGACAGACTCCGCAGCACCGGCGATCAGTACCCGGTAAGTCACTCGCGATCCCTGCCCCAGCAAGCCGGTTGCCGCCAGATCATCCCGGTTCATTAAAACCCGGGGCGCCATCGAAAACAGGTCGCCGGCCCGATCCGGTTCATAGCGCAGGATCTTGCGCAGGGTAAAACGCTTCTCCCCCAGGCTCACGGTTTGACCGACTTCGGAGTTCAATAAATACAGCAGACGGGCATCGACCCAGATATCCCCCGGCGCGGGAATCGCCCTGGTTGGCGTATCCCCGGCAAAAGGGGTCTCGCTGATGCGCAAGGTGCCGCGCAGGGGATAGTTTTTTGAGACCGCCTTGACCTCGACCAGATGCGGCTGTGCCTCACCCAGCACAACGCTGCGAAACTGCGTGGTTGTGGCCACGTCCAACGGGGATTCTTTTACCGCATCGACATAGCGAAGCACGGCGGCATTGCGGGATTTGATAACCAGATCGCCGCCCAGCAGTTCGGCGGACTGTTCCTGTAGCCCCCGTTCTATCCGGTCCGTAAAAAATCCGACAGCCGTGATACTGGTGACCGCGATTACCAGCCCGAGTGTCAGAATACCCAGCTCGTTGGCGCGCCAGTCACGCCATAACATGCGCCAGGAATTTATCCAGAGGAATGCGAGATTATGCAAGCGGCGTTCAGCCATGAGCGGCAATCGCCTCCGGTTCGATCAGACGCCCGGCATCCAGGTACAGACGCTGCTGACACAACTGCGATAAATGGGGATCGTGCGTCGCCATGATCAATGTCGTGCCATGTTCGGCGTTGAGCTCAAACAGTAATTCGATGATGCGTCTGCCCGTCTCGCTGTCCAGATTCCCGGTGGGCTCATCGGCAAACAGACAACGCGGCTGTGTGGCAAAGGCGCGGGCAATGGCGCAACGTTGCTGTTCGCCACCGGATAGCTGGTTGGGATAATGATGAAATCGTTGTCCCAGGCCAACCCGCCCCAGGATCTGTTCGGCCGTCTGACGTGGCTGCGCAGCACGGGCCAGTTCCAGTGGCAACATCACGTTTTCCACCGCGGTCAGCCCCGGCAACAGCTGAAAATTCTGGAATACGAAGCCAACCCGCTCGGCGCGCAGTTGGGCCCGCCCATCTTCATCAAAGGCATTTAATCCGTAACCATCCAGAATCACCTCGCCTTCGCTTGGCAAATCCAGTCCCGCCAGTAACCCCAGCAAGGTGGTCTTGCCTGAACCCGAGGCACCGAGAATCGCCAGTGAAGTTCCCGCCTCGACACCAAAGTTGATATCATGCAACAGGGTCAAAACGCCGTCGCGGGTATGGACCTGCTTGCCCAGATGACGGGCTTCCACAAAGACACGGGAACTGCTTTCATTCATGCTAAAAGCCTTTTGTCGACAAGTTATACCAGTACTGCTTGGCCTGGTGATCAGCATTAACCATACCGTGTCCGCCACGGACAAAACACAGGCAAATATTCTGGTCTTGGGTGACAGTCTCAGTGGTGCCTACGGCATCGATCGGGATCAGGGTTGGGTCAGCCTGTTACAACAGCAGCTATCACACAAAGGCTATGATTATCGCGTGATCAATGCCAGTGTCAGCGGTGATACCACCCGTACCGCGCTCAGTCGACTCGAACCGGCCCTGCGCACCCATCAACCGGCAATTGTTATCGTGGCACTGGGTGGCAACGATGGTTTGCGGGGTCTCGCCTTTTCTGAAATTCAATCCAGTCTGGCCAGCATTATCGAACGCAGCCAGCAGGCCAATGCCCGGGTCTTGCTGGCCGGTGTACGCCTGCCTCCCAATTACGGCGCGGCGTATAATGCCCGTTTCGCTGCGGTGTACCGGGAGCTTGCGCAGCGATATGCGGTCCCCCTGGTGCCGCAAATCCTGGATCAGGTCGCCGACAATCCGGGCCTGATGCAAAGCGATGGCATTCATCCGACCGCCGATGCCCAGTCGCGCATCATGCAGAACGTCTGGGATAAACTCGCCCCCATGCTGAAGCCGGGCCGCTAACAGGTTACCCCGAGGGGGTAACCTTCCGGAGACACTGACCGCATCATTTACAGGAGAATATCATGGCTCTGGCTTTGCTGATCGTCATTCTCAGTCTGGCGCTGTTGCTCTGGAGCGCGGATCGGTTTGTGGAAGGTTCGGCGGCAGCCGCCCGGCACCTGGGCATGCCGCCCCTGCTGATCGGCATGGTGGTCGTCGGCTTCGGCACCTCCGCGCCCGAGATGGTGGTTTCCGTTCTGGCCGCCTGGCAGGGTAACCCGGGGCTGGCACTGGGCAACGCCTATGGTTCCAATATCACCAATATTGCGCTGATTCTGGGACTGACCGCCCTGCTCAGTCCTATCGCCGTCCACTCACAAATCCTGCGCAAGGAGCTGCCGGTGCTGGCGCTGGTGACCCTGCTGGCCGCCTGGCAATTACGCGATGGCCGCCTGGAACGGATCGATGCCCTTGTGCTGTTACTGGTCTTTGCCGGCCTGATTGGCTGGTCGATCCGCGAAGGGATGCGCGCCCGCACAGACGCTCTGGCCGATGAGATGGAGGCCGAGTTGCAGAGCCATGCCATGCCGCTGGGCCGGGCCCTGTGGTGGCTGGGAATCGGTCTGCTGCTGCTGATTATCAGCTCGCGCGGGCTGGTCTGGGGGGCGGTAAGCATTGCCCAGGGATTCGGGGTCAGCGATCTGATCATCGGCCTGACGGTCGTGGCGATTGGAACATCCCTGCCGGAGCTGGCCTCGTCACTGGCGGCCATTCGCAAGGGGGAGCACGATCTGGCCCTGGGCAATGTGCTCGGCTCCAATCTGTTCAATACCCTGGCGGTCGTCGGCCTGGCCGGCATTATCCGGCCCATGGCGGTGCCGCCCGAGGTATTGACCCGCGACATGCTGGTAATGGGGGCGCTGACCTTTTCCCTGTTTGTGCTGGGTTACGGTTTTCGCAAGCCGGGGCGGATCAACCGGGTCGAAGGGGCGGTGCTGGTAGCGGTTTTCCTGGGTTATACCGGGTATCTCATCACCCGGGTGCTGGGAGCCTGAAAGGGGGAAGCGTTCCCTGTCCGGCGATAAATACTCTCGCAAAGTCGCAGAGCCGCTGAGAATAAGCGATAACCACCGAACACACCGACCGGCACTGAAAAACAGGGGATTTAATCGTGGGGGGATGAAAAGAACGCACTGCGCAGAACGCGCATTCTGCGCGGCTATGATACTCTCGAAGAGTACGCAGAGTACTCTGAGAATCAGCGATATCAGGTTTCCTGGCGTCGTAGCGTCTCTGCGAGAGATAGGCATTTGCCTTCTACTACACCCCGGTATGACCCGGCCTTTGGCATAATTATCTCCGTGAAGAGACGGTTTACCAGGTTTTCATTATTCCGGTGCACAACGATCCAGCACGACCCGGTTCTTGCCGGCGGTTTTACCGCGATACATGGCCCGATCCGCCGCCTGAATGGTTTGATCGATACCCCGGTCATCGCTGTACTGGGCCGCGCCAAAGGTGATCGTCACCTCATGGTCGAGATTTTTGATCCGTATCGGTTTGGCCAGGTATTCCCGCAATTCATTCAAAACGGACTCCGCTTCTGTCAGGGTGACATCCGATAACAGGAGCAAAAACTCCTCGCCGCCCCAGCGGCTGATGACATCATGTCGCCGCAACCGCTGCTGCATTCGGGAGGCAAATTCCTTCAACAGGACATCCCCGGCATGATGGCCGTAACGATCGTTGATCTGCTTGAAATCATCGATATCCCCCAGTGCCAGTACAAAAGGCTTGTCATCGCGCCGGAATCGACTGACTTCGTCCTCGATCGCCTGGGTCATGGCATGGCGATTGAGTAACCGGGTCAACGAATCATAGGTCGCCAGTTGCTCATAGGCTTCCGTCAGTTTCTGTAGTTGTCGCTGTGAATCGTTAACGCCCTTGGCGTAGTAATGTGCCAGGTAGGCGACCAGCGCCACGGTGGCCACCAGATTACCGATATGCAGCAGATGGATAATATCCAGATTCAGATAATAAAGCGGAAACTCTCGCAAAGACTGGCTATAGAGCACGATCAGTAAAATGACCGGCACGGCGGACAGCAGGAGTTTTTCCAGCAGAGGTCGGCCGGGATTGATGAACAGCATCGGCCCGATGGCGAACATATAGTAATAAAACCCGCTGTTCCAGCCCAGCAGCCAGATGGCCAGGCTGGCATGCAGGATGACCTCAAGGTAGGCCAGCCACAAAGCCAGATTGTGCTGGCTGTTTCGATTCAGATAGAGCGCCAGCGAAAAAGCCGCCAGGCTGAGAATGTTGAACAGATACAGTTCGCGAATGTTGAGCCAGAAAAACAGGATGAGAAACAGCGCGTGCAGCAGCAGGCCGGCCAGATAGACATGCTCGGCCGCGTAGACAAAACGGAATTGCTCGTGGCTGACCCGTGAGTTACCAAAGGTACGATGTTGCGAGGATTCCTTTCCGTGCGGCGAACTTCCCGGTTCAGAGGCCGTGTGGTCATCTGGCTGCATGGCGGAATATCTGTGTTTTCCCAAGATTAGAACATTTTCACCGCTGACGACAGCCGCGGATATAATTACATACAAAAAAAATGGTTGACAATCCAGCACAGGATCCCCTGACGGTCAGCACAGCAGATCACAAAACAGTCATGTTTCTCTGGCAGGCTCTGCCCGGCGCCGGAGCAAAATAACCGGTACAGAGAGCGACATGATCAAATGGTTCTGGATCGTATTGGGCAGTACCTCAACCCTGGGCGGGTTACTGGTTCTCTGGTCCCCGCTGCCGCTCGGACTCCCGCTGCTGCTGCTCGGGATTCCATTACTCATGAAATATTCCCCACGCAGCCGAACCACTTTTACCTGGTTCGCCGATCGTTTTCCGCTGCTGCGACGCCCGTTACAGCTCCTGAACAATCCGTTGAAAAAACAATCAAAACTTTCGTCAGCAGACGATGAAAAAACACCACCATCCGGCAAAAAATGATAACCAGCGATCCCCGGTACTAAATATAAGTTCCCAATACCGGAGGACCTCTGTAGGGTGGAACAAGCGAAGCGGTTCCACCTGAACCCGGCAAAACCTGGATCCGTTGCGTTGCTCCCTGATCCAGACTACGTAGTTAAATGGACCGGTGTTCGGAACGCTTATTTAAACCTTGCAGGAACCGTTTGCGGGCAAAACACACATCGCTGAACCGTTTTGGTGCAAGATCGGCACTATCGACCTGGCTAAAGATTTCTCCATGGGGCAGGAAACCCATGCCAGCCAATGAGTTAGTCATATTTGAGAATAAGCGCTGTCTGGCATGATTGTTGTAAAGATTTCGATGAATCCCTCGTGCCTACCGGAGAGCACCGTCATGAATAGCCAGTTCAATTATGCGACATTTGTCGAGCTGTTTCTGAAGCCGGATGACGAACACGCCCCGGGCGTGCTCAGCCAGGATCCTGTAACCGATCGGGTCGAGAAGATTACAGAACATGGCAGCGATACCCCGATTTCTCCTCCTGCCTGAACCAGGGCAGACCTCGATGCGGATCAAATCCGCCTTTGGCACAGTCAGGATCGGCTGTGCCTTTTCTTTTTCCGATGCGAGTAAATCGGGTCTATACTTTGTAAGCCCCCTGCCGGGTTTGCCATATGGCTGTCATAACCCGGCCCCAGACTTGTCCACGAACGCCTTACTCGGGAGATACATTATGCAAATGCAGGAAATCCGGAATCTTGCCAAACAGCATGGGTTAAAGACCTCACGCCAGAGCAAGATTAATCTGATACGACATATTCAGTCGGCGGAAGGCAATTTCGGGTGCTTTGCCACTGCGATCAATGGCGTCTGCGATCAGCCCGGCTGTCTGTGGCGGGAAGATTGTTTCGCCGCGGCGAAAAAAGCCGCGCATTAAATCAACCCTTTGTCAGGTGACGGGCACCGCGCCTTTGTGAAGGAGCTGTTCGTAAAGTTGCGAATAGCGCCCGGCACTGCGTTGCCAGGAAAAATCCCGGCCCATGGCAACACGCTGAACCTGCTGCCACAACGCGGGCCGGGCATAGAGTTGCATCGCCCGGTGCAGCGCGGCCTGCAGCGCAGTTTCACTGACCTCTGACATGACAAAGCCGCTAGCCTCACTCTCTTGCAGGGTTTTACCCGTGGTATCGAGACGGGTATCAACAACGGTATCGGCCAGTCCACCGACCGGGGTCACCAGTGGCAATGTGCCATAACGCTGGCTGTACAGCTGGTTCAAACCACAGGGTTCAAAACGCGAGGGCATCACAAACAGATCAGCACCCGCTTCGATGCGATGCGCCAGTGTCTCGTCATAACCCAGCCTGACCGCCAGCTGCCGGGGATACCGCGCATGTGCCTGTTGCAGCCGTTGTTCGTAACGTTTGTCCCCGCTGCCCAGGATCACCAGCTGCACCGGCAGATGCACCAGCTCGGGCAGACTGTCGAGAACGAGATCGATCCCTTTTTGTTCCGCCAGACGGGTAACCATTCCCAGTAACAACCGATCATTGTCCTGCGGCAGATCGAACTGTGCCTGCAACGCCTGTTTATTGAGCCGTTTGTCAGCCAGGTGCTGGCGATTGTAGGGTTTGACGATCAGTTTGTCGGTCCCCGGATTCCAGGTGCGGGTATCGATGCCGTTGAGAATGCCACTGAGATCCGCCGCACGGTGTGCCAGCACGCCTTCCATACCGTGCCCGAAGGCCGCTGTCTGGATCTCCTGCGCATAGGTGGGGCTGACGGTGGTCAGATGATCGGCATACACCAGTCCGCCCTTGATGAAAGCCATCTGGTCGTGGTATTCCAGCGCGGTAAAATGCCAGAGTGATTCGGGCAGACCCAGTTGCTCGAACGTGGGGCGATCGAACAGCCCCTGGTAGGCCAGGTTATGTATGGTGAAGACCGTGGCCGGACGATGCTCGAACTGATTGAGGTAGACCGGCAACAGACCGCATTGCCAGTCATTGCCATGTGCGATATCCGGCTGCCAGCCGAGTCCCAGCTGGTCGGTCGCCAGCAGGGCGGCCACTTTGTCAAACAGGGCAAAGCGTTGCGCATTATCGGGCCAGGGCTCACCGTCGGCGTCGTGGTAGGGATTGCCGGGGCGATCGAACAGCGCCGGGCAATCCACCAGCCAGGTTTTGACCCGGCTACCGGGTAACATCGTCTGCCACAGGCTGACCACTTGCCCGTCAACCGGCCATTGCCCCAGCTGACGTGGGCGCTGTGACAGATTGTTCAGCAGGTCCCGATAGGCCGGCAGCAGCAACCGCACATCATGACCGAGCTGTTGCAGTGCCCGGGGCAGACTGCCGGCGACATCACCGAGCCCGCCGGTTTTGATCAGCGGATAGGCCTCGCTGCTGCAATACAGAATACGTCGCGGGATCATTCGTCAGCCAGATACTCGAGGACAATCGCGGCCAGCGGCGGCAGGGTTAGCGATAACGAGTCGGGACGACCCATCCAGCTGACGCCGGTGGTATGTAGCTCGCCCTGGTTGCCCACATTACTCCCGGCGTAAAATTCTGAATCGGAGTTATGTATCTCACGATAGCGCCCGGCCTGTGGTACGCCGATGCGATAGTCATAACGCGGCACCGGTGTAAAGTTCAATAGCACGACCACGAAGCGATCATCGCTTTTGCGCAAAAAACTGATGATCGATTGTTCCGAGTCGTGACAGTCGATCCACTCAAAGCCCTGGTAGTCAAAATCGTAGTAGTTCAATGCCGGTTCACGACGATATAACCGGTTGAGATCACCCACCATTTTTTGTAATCCGTGATGCACCGCGTACTCCAGTACATACCACTCCAGTTGCGTGCGGGCATTCCATTCCGGTCCCTGGCCAAACTCACAGCCCATGAACAGCAGTTTCTTACCCGGATAGGTATACATAAAGGTATACAACAGCCGCAAATTGGCGAACTTTTGCCACTCATCGCCCGGCATTTTGTAAATCAGCGATGATTTTCCATGTACTACTTCATCATGGGAAAACGGCAGGATGAAGTTCTCGGTAAACAGATAGAGCAGACCAAAGGTCAGTTTATCGTGGTGATAGCGACGATGGACCGGGTCCTGTGAAAAGTATTCCAGAATGTCATGCATCCAGCCCATGTTCCATTTCATGGAAAACCCCAATCCCCCCAGCTCCACCGGACGGGTGACCTGGGGCCAGGCGGTGGATTCCTCGGCCATAATCAGCGTGCCGGGAACCTCGCTATGGGTCACCGTGTTCATCTCGCGCAAAAAACTGATGGCTTCGAGGTTTTCGTTACCGCCGTGGATATTGGGTAGCCATTCGTCAGCCTTCTCCCTGGAGTAGTTGAGATAGAGCATCGAGGCTACCGCGTCGACCCGCAGGCCATCGAGGTGGTATTCCTGCAGCCAGAAAATGGCACTGCTGATTAAAAAGTTACGGACCTCGTTGCGCCCATAGTTATAGATCAAGGTCCCCCAGTCGGGATGCGCGCCACGACGCGGATCTTCATGTTCATAGAGCGCACTGCCGTCGTAATAGGCCAGGGCGAACTCGTCGCGTGGGAAATGGGCCGGTACCCAGTCCAGTAGTACGCCAATATCGTGTTGATGACAATAATCGACAAAATAGCGAAAGCCGTCGGGATCGCCGTGGCGTGCCGTGGGTGCATAATAGCCAGTCGTCTGATAGCCCCAGGAGTCATCAAAGGGATGTTCGGTGATGGGTAGCAGTTCGATATGGGTAAACCCGAGCCGGGTAACATACTCGACCAGGCGGTGAGCCAGCTCACGATAATCGAGTGATTCGCCCGGCTCGTCCCGTTGCCAGGACCCCAGGTGCACTTCGTAAATACTCATTGGCTGGTGCAACCAGTCCGCGGCCTGACGCTGCGCAAGCCAGGACGCATCCTGCCAGGTATAGTCACTTTCGAAGATGACCGAGGCGGTGCGCGGCCGCAGCTCGCTTCGCCGAGCATAAGGGTCGGACTTTTGCACCACCTTGCCGGTATCGCGATTGCGGATCTCGTACTTGTAGAGTTCTCCCATGGGTAATTCAGGAATAAACAACTCCCAGACGCCACTGCTGCCACGGGCGCGCATGGGATAACAACGGCCGTCCCAGCGATTGAAGTTACCGATTACGCTGACCCGTTCGGCATTGGGTGCCCAGGTCGCGAAACGAACGCCGTCGATACCGTCGATATTACAGGCATGGGCGCCAAGCATGCGATACACATGCAGATGTTTGCCGGCGGAAAACAGGTTAAGATCATAGTCGGCCAGTGTCGAACCAAAGGCATAGGCGTCATACAGCTGATGAACGTCACCATCACTGTCGACCCGCCGCAGACGATAATGAGCCGGCAGAAGCTTACCCTGGCCCCGCCACTCGAAAATATCGCTGTTACCGACCCGCTCGAAGGCCTCGCCGGTCTCTTCCAGCGTCACTTCGCGGGTATAGGGCAACAATACCCGGATAAATGTCTCGTCACCGTGTTCATGACGCCCCAGAACCGCGAACGGATCATGGTGCCGGGCCTCCAACAAGCGTTGCAGGTCGGATTTATTCTGCGTATTGCTGGCAGATAAAGGGGGTTGTGACATATCAGGCATCAGGTTAATTCCAGGTTTTTCCGGGTAAAGCGGGTCGCCAGACCATCAAATACATCATAGGTGATTCAGGCGCAACATGAAATGAATAAAATGGCATGCGAAATACCGGTACCTTGATTGTCATCTTTTTGTCATCCCATCTGCTGAAATGACACTGTACAGTCACAGACTGTATACACAAAATAATCGCCACAGTGCTTTGCAAGCCGATGATTCACGATTATGCTTGATAGTGTGTCACGAATATGGTGTTGTGCGACAAAAGGGTAACGTCCCTTTCTCGGTCCGGGCCCGCATCGCCGGTTTGCGCAATTTGCGACTGGCGTGACTATTGCTCCAGGCACTATCAACCCATGGACCCAGGCACAAAAACAACCAATGCACTCAACTACTGAATAAGGAAATCACTATGCGTCATGGCCGTTCGCCCCGTTTTGTCAGCCGCCTGACGCGCGACACCCTGGCCCTGATCATGGCCGGAGGACGCGGCAGCCGGCTCAAGCAGTTGACCCTGTGGCGCGCCAAGCCCTCGGTGCCCTTCGGCGGCAAATTCCGGATTATCGATTTCCCCCTCTCCAACTGTATCAATTCGGGTATCCGGCGCATCGGGGTACTGACCCAGTACAAGGCCCACTCCCTGATTGTCCATATTCAGCAGGGCTGGGGAATGTTGCGCGGGGAATTCGGCGAGTTTGTCGAATTATTGCCCGCCCAGCAGCGCATCGAGACCTCCTGGTACGCCGGTACGGCCGATGCCATTTACCAGAACATCGATATTATCCGCAACCATGACCCCGAATACGTGCTGATACTGGCCGGGGATCATGTTTACAAAATGGACTACGGTGCCATGCTCGCCTTTCATGTAGAGCAGGACGCGGACATTACCGTCGGCTGTCTCGAGGTCCCGGCGGAACAGGCCACCGCCTTCGGGGTCATGGATATCGACGAATCGCATCGCATCCGCCGGTTTGTGGAAAAACCGGAGCAGCCCCCGACGCTACCCGACGACCCGACTCTGTCACTCTGCTCCATGGGGATCTATGTGTTTAACAAGGATTTTCTGATTGACCGTCTTCTGGAAGATGCCGATGACAACCAGTCCAGCCACGATTTCGGCAAGGATGTCATCCCCAGCCTGATCGATAATTATCACGCCCATGCCTATACCTTCCGGGATCCTGTCAGCGGCAACAAGGGCTACTGGCGCGATGTGGGAACCGTGGATGCCTTCTGGGAAGCCAACATGGAACTGATCGGCATCACTCCCGAGCTGAATCTATATGATTTGGACTGGCCCATCTGGACCTACCAGGAACAGTTGCCCCCGGCCAAATTCATTTTTGACGAAGACGGTCGGCGCGGCGAAGCAATCGATTCCATGGTCTCGGGGGGGTGTATCATCTCCGGTGCCACGGTCCGTCATTCACTGCTATTTTCCAGTGTCTGTATTGAATCCTATTCACTGGTCGAGGACTCATTGATCCTGCCAGAGGTCGATATCGGTCAGAACTGTATTATCCGCCACGCGATTATCGAGAAAGGTTGTGAGATTCCTGACGGCACCCGGATCGGCGTTGACGCCAAAGAGGATGCCAAACGCTTTTACATTTCACCCAACGGGGTCGTACTGGTGACACCGGAAATGCTCGGCCAGCAGATTCATCATGTCCGCTAAACCACTGAACGTCGTCCTTTACTGGCATATGCATCAGCCCGAATACCGGGATCGGCGCAGTGGCGACTACCACCTGCCCTGGACCTACCTGCATGCGATCAAGGACTATGTCGACATGGCCGCGCACCTGGAAGCCAACCCGGCCGCACGTGCGGTCGTCAACTTCACCCCGACGCTGCTGGAACAGATCGATGACTATGCGCAACAGATAAAGGCGTTTTTTTTACAGGGCACGGAAATCCACGATCCCCTGCTCGATGCCCTGGCCCGCCCGGTGATGCCTGGCGAACCCAAGCAGCGTCTCTCCCTGATTAAACAGTGCCTGCGGGCCAACGAAACGCGCCTGATTCAGCGCTATCCCAACTATCAACGACTGGCCGAGTTCGCCAGCTGGCTGGATGAGCATCCCGATGCCATTATCTATCTGCATGATCGCTTTTTAACCGACCTGCTGACCTGGTTTCACCTGGCCTGGCTGGGCGAAACCGTGCGCCGGGAAAATCCCCAGATCCAGGCATTAATCGACAAGGGCATCAATTTCAATCAGCATGACCGCCATACCCTGCTGCGCCTGATTGGCGAATTGTGTGACAACGTGATAGGCCGCTATCGCACGCTGGCCGAACAGGGGCGTATCGAGTTGTCGGTCACACCCTATGCCCATCCCATCATGCCGTTATTACTGGATATTCACTCGGCCCGTGAAGCCTTGCCCGAAACCAGCCTGCCACTGGCGGATCATTACCCCGGCGGTGAAGAGCGGGTCGTCTGGCATATCGAAAAAGGACTGGCGGTATTCGAACAACACTTCGGCTTTCGTCCTGCCGGCTGCTGGCCGTCGGAAGGTAGTATTAGCGAGGCGACGGTCCGCCTGCTTGGCGAACACGGCTTTACCTGGCTGGCCAGTGGCGATACGGTGCTACGTAACAGCCTCAAAGCAAACCAGCATGACAGCGATTGTTTTCACACCGGCTACCGTTATGCCGACACCACGGCCTGCTGCTTTTTCCGCGATGATGGACTATCGGACCTGATCGGCTTTGATTACGCCACCTGGCACGCCGATGATGCGGTGGCCAATCTGCTTCATCATCTGGAGAATATCGCCGAGGCCTGTCGGGAACAACCCAATCCGGTGGTTTCCATTATTCTGGATGGCGAAAACGCCTGGGAATTTTATCCAAAGAACGGTTATTACTTTTTAGAGGCGCTGTATGCCGGTCTGGTGGAACACCCTGATCTCAACCTGACCACCTACAGCACCTATCTGGCACAACAGCCCGAGACGGTAACGCTGGATCGAATCGTGGCCGGCAGCTGGGTTTACGGGACCTTCTCCACCTGGATTGGCGATCCCGGAAAAAACCGCGCCTGGGATCTGCTGGTGGAGGCCAAACACGCCTGTGACCAACAGCTGGCATCATGCGAGTTCAGCCCGGAACAGCGCGAGGCGATCCTGACCCAGCTGGCCATTTGCGAGGGCTCCGACTGGTTCTGGTGGTTCGGCGATTACAATCCTCCCGAATCGGTACGCGATTTCGATCAACTCTATCGCCAGCAATTATCCAACCTGTATATCCAACTGGGGCTGGAGCCACCGGATGTGCTGGCCGAACCCATTTCCCACGGCGGTGGCCAGCCTTCCGCCGGCGGGACCATGCGCCGCGGACAGGAAACTCACTGAATGCACCCGTTGTACCGCCAGCGACGCGGCGGTGTCCTGCTACACCCTACCTCGCTTCCCGGCCCCCTGCCCCACGGGCAGATCTGCCATGATGCCTATCGCTTTATTGAGTGGCTGCAACAGTGCGGGATCGGTGTGTGGCAAATGCTGCCACTGGGCCCCACCCACCAGGACGGTTCGCCTTATCTGGCACTCTCGGCTCACGCTGGCGACCCGACCCTGATCAGCCTGGACTGGTTGCGGGATCGGCATCTGTTACCGGATCGACCGACAGTGAAGGATTTTCGGGCTCATCAACAGCAACTGGAACAGGCCTGGAAAAAGTTCAGTCACCAGAAAGATAAAACACTGTTATCTGCCTGGCAGACGTTTATCGCTAACGAATCTGACTGGCTGGAGGATTACAGCCTGTTTATGGCCTTGCGAGAACAACAGCAGCAACTTGCGTGGCACCACTGGCCGACGGCATTACGGGATCGGGACACCACAGCACTAAAACAGGCTCGCGCAAGCCTGAAAGAACGTATCGAATTTCATCAGTTTTGCCAGTTTATCTTTTTTCAACAATGGCATGATCTGAAGGCCTATGCCGCCGAAAATAACGTTCTACTGTTTGGTGATGTACCCATCTATGTCTCCTATGACAGCGCCGACGTCTGGGCCCGACGCGAACTGTTTACGCTCGACATTCAGGGTTATCCGCAACAGGTCGCCGGGGTACCACCGGATTATTTTTCCGCCACCGGTCAGCGCTGGGGCAATCCGCTCTATCGCTGGAAAAGCATGATGCAAGACGACTTTCAATGGTGGCAACGTCGCGTGCAAACCCAGTTAAAATTGTTTGATATCGTGCGCATTGATCACTTTCGTGGCCTGCAGGCCTACTGGTCGATTCCCGCCGAAGCCGAAACCGCGATCGAGGGACACTGGGTCGACGCGCCCGGCGCAAAACTGCTTGCCGCCCTGCAGAGGGCATGTCCCGATCTGCCGCTGGTGGCCGAAGACCTGGGGATGATTACCGAGGATGTCCACGCCCTTCGAGAAGAATTCGATCTGCCGGGGATGAAGATTCTGCAATTCGCCTTCGATGGCGATCCCGACAACAACTACCTGCCCCACCGACATGAATTCCGTTCACTGGTCTACACCGGTACCCACGACAATGACACCACGCTCGGCTGGTATCAACAGCTGCCGGCCGAAACACAAAATTATGTACGGGATTACCTGGGTCAGGAAACAGACACAGAGATGCCCTGGCCACTGATCCGCAGCGCTCTCGCCTCGGTCAGCTGCCTGGCGATGATTCCCATGCAGGATATGCTGGCGCTGGGCAGCGAACATCGCATGAACACACCCGGAACGATGGAAGGCAACTGGCAATGGCGCTTCGACTGGGCACAGGTACCGGAGGAGCTCACGCAAAAACTCCATCACCTTCTACATTTGTACGGGCGACTATAACCTGCGAAGAAGAGAATAACGCGGAGACGCAAAGATATAGTTTTGAATGTTAAATTTTAAATTTTGAGTTTCACGATCGAAACTCATTCAAAACTCAACATTTAGAACTCAAAATTATTATTATCTTTTCGCCTCTGCGTTGATCTTTTCAGAACCAGTCGTAGGCCCGATAAAGCGAAGCGGTATCGGGCAATACCACCGATTGCCGGACACCGCGTTGCTATGTCCGGCCTACCACTGTGGCCTGCGAAGAAGAGAATAACGCGGAGACGCAAAGATATAGTTTTGAATGTTAAATTTTAAATTTTGAGTTTCACGATCGAAACTCATTCAAAACTCAACATTTAGAACTCAAAATTATTATTATCTTTTCGCCTCTGCGTTGATCTTTTCAGAACCAGTCGTAGGCCCGATAAAGCGAAGCGGTATCGGGCAATACCACCGATTGCCGGACACCGCGTTGCCATGTCCGACCTACCACTGTGGCCTGCGAAGAAGAAAATCACGCGAAGGCGCAGAGAACGCAAAGATATAATTTTGAATGTTGTATTTTAGATTTTGAGCGCCAGAATTGGGACTCATCCAAAATTCAACATTTAAAATTCAAAATTATTACTTTCTTTGCGTCTCTGCGTTGACATTCTCAGATCCAGATCATAGACCCCATTTCGAACGGATGTCCGAGCAGTTCGTGCCAGGGATACATCCGCAATTTGTAGTAATTCAGCCCCGGGTTTTTCGGCTCGAGGTTCAGTTCAAAGATATGCTCTTCACCTTCCCTTCCGGCATGGGAGAACCTGTATTGTTCATGCGGGGTGAATTTGCCATTATCGTCCCGACAGCCCACCACACATTCAACGATCACATCTTCCCCCGACAAACCATTGAGATTGGCATTAATCACAACAGGCAGTGATTCTCCGTTTTTTATCTGCTGGCTAATCGGATCGACGCGCCTTATAGTGACGTGTTTCCAATTGGCCCGGATTTTACTTTTCCATTCGGCCAGAGACTTCGCCGGAGCGCAATCGTTCGCGGCCAGGCGCTGATAATGCGCGCGAGCCGGGGCATAGAAATGTGTTACATAGTCGATCACCATCCGTTGTGAATTAAAGCGCGGCAGACAACTTTTCATGGAGGCTTTGGAGAGTTTGACCCAGCCCGAAGAATAGCCCTGGCTGCCATACTCATAATAAAGCGGGATGACCTCGTTCTCCAGAATGTCCAGCAGATCGGCCGCTTCTTCCTGATCGCGCAGCCCGGCGTCCTCATGCCGGGCGTGCGGATGAATCGCCCAGCCGTTTTCCCCATCGTAACCTTCGCCCCACCAGCCATCGAGCACACTCAGGTTGATGACACCGTTGATGGCGGCTTTCTGCCCGGAAGTCCCGCTGGCTTCCAGCGGATATTCGGGGGTATTGAGCCAGACATCCACGCCGGTAACCAGTTTTCGTGCCATGGCCATATCATAGCCTTCGAGCATAATGATCTTGCCGATGAACTCCGGGCGCAGGGAATACTCATGAATTGTGCGAATCAGGTCCTGGCCGGGAATATCGCGTGGATGGGCCTTGCCGGCAAATACCAGCATCACCGGCCGCTTGGGATTGTTGAGCAAGCGGGCCAGGCGCTGCAGGTCGGAGAACAACAAGGTGGCACGTTTATAGGTGGCAAAACGACGGGCGAAACCCAGCACCAGAATATTCTGTTCCGGTTCGCTGGTATAGCTGCTCAGCCGTTTGAGCTGGGCCTCGCTGAACCCGGCACGCTGAAAGCGACGACGGGTTCGTTTATAGACATCTTCGAGCATTTGCGCCTTGAGTTCCTGGCGCAGGCTCCAGTAGCGATGATCCGGGATCGAGTCAATACATTCCCAGTACTCGGGTTTATTCAGCTCACTGCGCCATTCACGAAAGCGCATATCGAACAGGTTGACCCATTCACGCGCCAGGAAAGTCTGGACATGCACGCCGTTGGTAACATGGGAAATCGGATTTTCGACGTGCGGAATCTGGGGCCAGACATAGCCTTCCATAGCCGAGGCTTCCGAGCCATGAATCCGGCTTACCCCATTATGATAACGCGAGCCACGCAACGCCAGCGCGGTCATGTTGAAGCTGCCGTGATTGTTGGGTGACTCTCCCAGGGCATAAAATGCTGCCGGGTCAATATTCAATGATTTGATATAATGTTTGAAATAGCGGGTCATCTGTTCCGCCTGGAACATGTCATGACCTGCCGCTACCGGTGTATGGGTGGTAAAGACCGTACCGGCGGCCACCAGCTCCAGGGCACTGTTGAAATCCATCCCCTGTTCCACGTATTCACGGCACCGCTCCGGTATCTGAAACGCGGCATGGCCTTCATTGATATGCCAGACCGTGGGCGTGATGCCCATCTCTCGCAAGGCTCGCACGCCGCCAATCCCCAGAACGATTTCCTGCTGAATACGGGTGGTGCTGTCCCCGCCGTACAGTTGAAAGGTGATACTGCGATCTTCAGTGGCATTCTCTTCCAGATCACTGTCGAGCAAAAAAAGGCGAATGTGTCCGGCGCGCGCTTCCCAGACTTTTAGCCTGACCGGCCGATCCTCGATCTCGACCTGAACATAAAACGGCTTGCCGTCACTGTCGCAGGCCGGCTGCACGACAAGTTCATCAAAATTGGTGGGTGTGTATTGTGATAACTGATTACCATTGCCGTCGATAAACTGGGTAAAGTAACCTTGCCGGTACAGCAAGCCGACACCGACGAAAGGCACACCCAGATCACTGGCCGCCTTGCAGTGATCGCCGGCCAGAATACCCAGACCACCCGAATAAATCGGAAAACTTTCGTGCAGGCCGAACTCGGCGCAGAAATAGGCAATCAGATCCTGTTCGGGATCGAGAAATTCGGTAATATTCGAGCTAATTTCCTTTTCATGATAGGTGCGAAAAGATGACATAACCCGTGAATATTCCTCCATGAACAGGTGATCATTTTCCGCGTCATCCAGTTTTTCCTGGGCGATGCGGCGCAAAAACACCTTGGGATTGTGGTTGCAGTTTTCCCACAGTTCATCATCCAGCCGGTAAAACAAACCGCGCACATCGCGGTCCCAGCTATAGAGTAGATCACTGGCCAGTGCCTCCAGCCCCTGTAACTTTTCAGGGATGTTGGGTCGCACTTCCAGCTGGAATATTGTTTCGCTCATAGAATTCCCTTACCTTTTACTCAAAGGTGGCTTATCGGCCAAGTATAGAAGATCAGGTGATGACATTCGGCCCGACACGGCCGGTTTGGTGACAGATCGGCAACAGACTTTCGCTAACTGCCAGTAACGGCTGCAAGTAACGCTCGGTGGGCTCGATCAGCTCGCCGCCGGGCGGCTCGTACTGCTCAACATACAACCGCAGGGTGGCTCCTTCTGTTCCGGTGCCCGACAGACGGACCACAATCCGAGCCTGTTCGCCAAAAATAATACGGATACCCTGGTATTCGCTGAGACTGCCGTCTACCGGGTCTTTATAACAGAAATCGTCCGCGGCCGTGATCACAAAGCCGTCAATATTCCGACCTGGCAGCAAGCTGAGCTGCGCCCGTAAATCCGCGACCAGCTGTTCGGCGATCCGGCTGTCGAGATTTTCGTAGTCATGCCGGGTGTAATAGTCACGGCCGTATTCTCGCCAGTGGGCCATGACAATCTCCGCCACGGATTGACCTCGCGCGGCCAGCAGATTCAACCAGAACAGCACCGCCCACAGGCCGTCTTTTTCACGGATATGCGCGGAGCCGGTACCGAAGCTTTCTTCGCCGCAAAACGTGATGCGCCCGTCATCCAGCAGGTTGCCGAAAAATTTCCAGCCGGTGGGCGTCTCGTAACAAGCCACACCCAGTTGCGCGGCAACCCGATCCACCGCCCGACTGGTGGGCATGGAACGGGCCACACCGACAATTCCCTCACGATACCCCGGCACCTGCTGCGCATTGGCCGCCAGTATAGCGAGACTGTCACTGGGCGTGACAAAAAATCCTTGGCCGAGAATCATATTGCGATCGCCATCCCCATCGGAAGCCGCGCCCAGATCCGGCGCACCACTGGACTGGTTCATGATTGCCTGCAACGCTCTGGCGTGCGCCAGATTGGGATCCGGATGCGCGTCGCCAAAATCGGGTTTCGGTTCGGCGTTTAACAGGCAGTCCGGTACGGCGCCCAGCCGGTTGACAAAGATCTCCCGGGCATAGGGCCCGGTGATGGCATGCATGGCATCATAGGCGATGCGCAATTGCCCGTCGGCAAAGCGCTGACGAATCAGCTCGAAATCAAACAACTGTTGCATTAAATCGGCATAATCCTGCACCGAATCGATGACCTCGATACGGCTGTCATCCACCTGCCAGCTCTGGCACACCTGTAATGGCACCGGCTCCATCTCGGCAATCCGGTATTGCGTCAGGTTCGAGGCCAGCTGATGAATCCGGGCGGTCACTTTCTCCGGCGCGGGGCCGCCACTGTGCGTATTGAACTTGACGCCAAAGTCCCCGTCCGGCCCACCCGGATTGTGACTGGCCGAAAGAATAATCCCGCCATCGAGCTGGTAGCGGCGAATCAGTAACGAGGCGGCCGGGGTCGACAAATAGCCGTGCTGGCCCACCAGTATCCGGCGAAAACCGTTGCCCACCGCCAGGCGCAAAATCGTCTGAATCGCCTCGGCATTGAAATATCGCCCATCGCCGCCCAGCAACAGCGTGCTGCGCCGCGTCGGTTCCAGGCTGTCAAAAATGGCCTGAACGAAATTTTCCAGGTAATGGGGCTGCTGAAAATGCGCGACCCGCTTGCGCAGACCCGATGTGCCGGGTTTTTGATCCGCATAGGGCTGGGTGCTGATTGTCCTGACTGGCATGTTGATATTTCCGGTCTACCGGGCTATAGGGTGAATTCAGGCTGCATGTATAACACGTTTTGGTGACAGACAGTTTATCCGTTGCCGGGATTTGTTGGCCAATATCCTCCTGAATTCATGCCCGGTATGTGGCCGGCCGGTTCCGGCCCCCGGCCCTTGGTGACGCCATATTCCGGTGCAATCCGCCTGACTCCCGCACTGTTTACGAACATTGTCCGGGGCGGTCCCTCCCCCCTGAAATCCGGCTTATCCTGTGCTAGGATCGCACATTATTTACGCAATCGGTCTTCTTTCATTCCCGCGCCGCGGGCCTCTGACGCCCTGCCAGTGTTTGAACGACAGCACCTAATCAAGCAATCAACGGAACTCCAAGGAATATCTATGCAAATCTCTGAAAACAAGGTCGTCACCATCGACTACACCCTGAAAGACGACACCGGCAACGTCCTGGATTCTTCCCAGGGTGGCCCCGGACTGGCCTATCTGCACGGCGCCAGCAATATTATCCCCGGCCTGGAAAACGCTCTGGCGGGCAAGGCTCAGGGTGAATCCGTCAACGTCAGCGTGCAGCCGGAAGAAGCCTATGGCCAGCGTGACGACAGCATGATTCAGACTGTCCCCAACGACATGTTCGAGGGCACCGAAGTGCAGGTGGGTGCCCAGTACCAGGCCATGACCCCGGAAGGCCAGCCGCTGACCATCACGGTCATGGACATCAAGGATGACGGCGTCGTCATCGACGGGAATCACCCCCTGGCAGGTCAGACCCTGCATTTCGACGTGACCATTACCGAAGTGCGTGATGCCACCCAGGAAGAGCTGGACCACGGCCACGTCCACGGTCCGGACGGTCACGAGCACGAATAAGTCAGCCGACTGCGACCACGAAAAAAGCCGGGCACTGCCCGGCTTTTTTTATGGGGAAGTGAGTCTTCAAAGCAGAGGAGCAGCCACCGAAGACACTGAAAACACCGAAGATCTCAACGACCTGTCTCAGCGTATTCGGTGTGTTCGGTGGTTATTTTGACTACCCGGATGGGTCGTTCAGGCGGAGACCTGCTGGCTGGCCTTGAGTTCCCGCACCTGCTTTTTCATCAGGTCGACAATGGCATAAATCCCGACATGACGATTGGGTGAGAGGTGCTCGTCGAGTTTGAGTTTTTCAAAAAACTCATCGACATCCAGCGCCTCGATTTCCTCCGCCGTGCGGTCCTCGACCAGCTGAATCAATAACGCCAGTACGCCCTTGATAATACTGGTATCACAGTCACCGTGAAAACGGACCAGGGCGGGGTCATCGGGGCTGGGATAGGCATACACCCAGACCTGGCTCATGCAGCCTTTGACCTTGTTGTCCTCGATGCGGGCTGCTTCCGGCAGGGGCGGCAATTTCTCGCCCAGCTCGGTCAGGTATTGATAGCGTTGATCCCAGTCACCCAATAATTCAAAGGTATCGACGATATCGTCAAGTGACGTCATGCAAGCTCCTGCCGGTTAGTTCTGTCAGACGCTGAAGGATTCGCCGCAACCACACATATCCTTGATATTCGGGTTACGAAATTCAAAACCTTCGTTGATCGCGTTGGTTTTCATGTAATCCACTTCAGTTCCGTCGATGTTGGCCAGGCTTTTCCTGTCCACGACGACTTTCACGCCATGGCTTTCGAAAACCACGTCATCATCGGTCACTTCATCGGCGTAGTCGACCACATAGGCAAAGCCGGTGCAACCGGATTTACGCGTCCCCAGACGCAGGCCGACACCGTTACCGCGTTTGCCCAGCATGGACTCAACGTGTTTGGCGGCGCTTTCGGTGAGTTGGATAGCCATACAAATTTCCTCCTGCTTACAACATGCCCAGTGTCAAACGTGCCTCGTCACTCATGCGATCGATGGTCCACGGCGGATCCCAGACCAGCTCGACTTCGGCATCACTGACACCTTCGACATTTTTGACGGTCATTTCAACCTGGCCCGGCATGGAACCGGCCACCGGGCACCCCGGCGTGGTCAGGGTCATGGTGACAAAGACCTTGTTGCCCTGATCCACATCAACATTATAGATCAGACCAAGCTCGTAGATATTCACCGGAATTTCCGGATCATAGATCGTTTTCAGAGCCTCGATGATGCGTTCTTCCAGCGGTGCGTCACTGTTGACAGCCGGCGCATCGCCACCATCATTGGAGTCAGCCTGGGGCTGGAATACAACATGTCTGGCGCTCATTGTGCCACCTCGTCGGTTTGCAACTGTTCGGTTACGACCTGGTCCAGCGTAAAGTGCAGTCTCTCATGAACATGCTGGCGCAGAGGCTCGATTTCAATGGTGTCGATAATCTCGTCGGCGAACCCCAGGCACAGCATCTTCTTCGCCATGGGCGTTTCAATCCCCCGGGACCGCATGTAATAGACCTGTTCCGGGTCCAGCTGACCCACGGTCGTGCCATGGCTGCACTTGACGTCATCGGCATAGATTTCCAGTTGTGGCTTGGTATCGACCTCGGCACTGCGGGTCAGCATCAGATTGGCGTTGTGCAGGTGCGCATCGCTTTTCTGTGCGTCCCTGGCCACCAGAATCTTGCCATCGAACACGGCGCGGCCCTTGCCGTACAGGATGCCGCGGAAGTTCTCCTCGCTGGCGCAATGAGGTTTGGCATGATCGATATCCAGGTGAAAATCGGTCAGCTGTTTCTCGCCCGCCAGATAGAGACCATTCAGGGTGCAAACCGCCTCTTCATCCTGGAAACGGGCCCTGTAATCGGTCCGCGCCCAGGCCCCGCCCAGCGCCAGCGCTGTACCACGGTACTCGCTCTGTTTCTGTTGCGAGAGGAACAGACTGCTCAGGTGATACGCCTGCGGGCTTTCCTCCTGGACCCGGTGATGCGTCAGGGAGGCCGACTCGTTCAAAATAATCTCGTTGAGAACGTTATTGAAATAGACCGAATCACCGGTGCTCACAAAACGCTCGATCAACGTCGCCTGGCTGCCGTTCTCCATCACCACCAGATTGCGCGGATGAGCAATAACAGCATCTTCCAGAGCCAGGCTCAGATAAAGCACCTCGATGGGCTTGTCGACCTTGACGCCGGGCGCCACATGCACGAACACACCGTCGTTGATCAGGGCGGTATTCAGCGCAGTAAACATATGCTGCTGATGATTGGCCGTCTGACCAAACCAGGTTGCCAGCAGATCCGGATCCGTGGTCAGCGCGGCACGCAGGCTGCCAATGCGCACACCCTCGGGCAGTTCCTCGATATCCGACATTTCGGGTACACAACGCCCGTTGGCAAACACCAGCCGATAGGCATCCATGTCCGGCAGTAACCAATCTTCCAAGTCAACGGCGTGCAGCGCGGTAAACTGCTCATTGACCGGTTGAAAATCCTGCCTGAGCAGGCCATCGATACTGGTATAACGCCACTCTTCCTGCTTGCGATAGGGTACCGGCAGGGTGTTGATGGCCTGATGAGCCTGCTGCCGGGCTGCATCCAGCCAGTCCAGTTTGTCACTGGGCAGTGCCACTTGGCCGGATTTAACCAGGTCTTCAAACCATTGACGGGATTGTTCGTTGGCTGCACTCATGCGGCCGCCCCCTCCTCGATCCAGCTGTAACCTTTCTCTTCCAGTTCATGGGCCAGTTCCTTGCCGCCGGAACGGACAATCTTGCCGTGTGCCAGCACATGCACATGATCCGGCTGAATATAATCGAGCAGGCGCTGATAGTGCGTCACCAGTACCACGGAGCGTTCCGGGCTGCGCAAGGCGTTGACGCCTTCGGCAACGATACGCAGTGCATCGATATCCAGACCGGAGTCGGTTTCATCCAGCAGGGCCAGTTTCGGTTCCAGCATGGCCATTTGCAGAATCTCGTTACGCTTTTTCTCACCGCCAGAGAAACCGGCATTGACACTGCGTTTGAGCAGCTTCTCATCCAGCTTGACCATCTTGGCCTTTTCCTTGATCAGCTGCATGAACTTGACCGAATCCAGTTCGTCTTCACCGCGTGCACGGCGAATCGCGTTCAGGGACTCTTTGAGAAAAATCATGTTATTCACGCCGGGCAGTTCCACCGGATACTGCATCGCCAGGAACATACCCTTGTAGGCCCGCTCTTCGGTTTCCAGCTCCAGCAGGTCTTCGCCTTCGTAGATGATCTGGCCGTCGGTCACTTCATAACCGTCACGGCCGGACAGTACATAGGCCAGCGTACTCTTGCCGGAACCGTTCGGTCCCATGATAGCGTGAACTTCGCCGGTGCCGATTTCCAGGTTCAGGCCTTTCAAAATGGGCTTGCCATCGACATTCACGTGCAGGTTTTTGATCGACAACATGTCGTTATCCTCCAGAACTTGATTGGGTTAACCGACGGCACCTTCGAGGGTGACGTTGAGGAGTTTTTGCGCTTCGACGGCAAACTCCATGGGTAATTCGTTGAAGACTTCCTTACAGAAACCGTTGACGATCATCGACACGGCATCTTCCTCGGACAGACCGCGCTGGCGGCAATAGAACAACTGGTCCTCGCTGATCTTGGAGGTGGTGGCCTCGTGTTCCATCTTGGCCGTCGGGTTGCGCACCTCGATATACGGATAGGTGTGCGCGCCGCAGGTATCACCGATCAGCAATGAATCACACTGGGTATGATTGCGCGCGTTTTCCGCCTTGGGGGTCATGCGCACCAGGCCACGATAGGCATTCTGACCCTGACCGGCGGAGATGCCCTTGGAGACAATCGTACTCTTGGTATCGCGCCCCATGTGAATCATCTTGGTCCCGGTATCGGCCTGCTGCCGACCGCGGGCCACGGCCACCGAGTAAAACTCACCGGTGGACTCGTCACCGCGTAAAATACAGCTGGGATATTTCCAGGTGATGGCGGAACCGGTTTCCACCTGGGTCCAGGAGATATGCGAGCGTTTGCCGCGGCAGTCGCCACGCTTGGTCACAAAGTTGTAAATGCCACCCTTGCCCTGCGCGTCGCCGGGATACCAGTTCTGTACGGTGGAGTATTTGATCTTGGCGTCATCCAGCGCGATCAGCTCGACCACGGCGGCATGCAGCTGGTTTTCATCGCGCATCGGCGCGGTACAGCCTTCCAGATAACTGACATAGCTGCTCTCTTCGGCCACGATCAAAGTGCGCTCGAACTGGCCGGTGTTGGCCTCGTTAATCCGGAAATAGGTGGACAGCTCCATCGGACAACGCACGCCCTTGGGGATATACACAAAGGTGCCGTCGGAGAAGACTGCCGCATTCATGCAGGCAAAGAAGTTGTCGGTATGCGGCACCACGGTTCCCAGGTACTGCTGGACCAGCTCCGGATAGTCCTGAACGGCTTCGGACATGGAACAGAAGATCACGCCGGCCTCGGAAAGCTTTTCCCGGAAGGTGGTGGCCACCGAAACACTGTCAAAGACGGCATCGACCGCAACTCCGGCCAGGGCCATCTGCTCTTCCAACGGAATACCCAGCTTGTTATAGGTTTCGATCAGCTCCGGGTCCACCTCGTCCAGGCTCTGGGGGCCCTCGCCGGCCTTTTTCGGCGCGGAATAATAAGAGATGGACTGATAGTCGATCGGCGGATAATCCAGATGGGCCCAGCTCGGCTGCTCCAGGGTCAGCCAGTGCTGATAGGCCTTGAGACGCCATTCCAGCATCCACTGGGGCTCATTTTTCTTGGCCGACAGTGCACGGATGACGTCTTCGCTGAGACCCGGCGGAAAGGTATCCGACTCGATCTCGGTGACAAAGCCGTGTTCGTAGCCACGCTTGATGAGTTCATCCACTGTATCGGGTGTTGCCGTCATCCTGGTTAACCTCCGGACTATTTCCGAGTAATTTACTCGGTTTTATACTGGCCTGCTCACGAAATTTCAACGCCTTATCTTGTAAGGTTATTTGTTGAGTATTTTACTAGGTTTTTACCCGGAACGCAGCCTTAAATTAGCGCCAATTTGGAAAATATGTGGGCTTTGTGCGTCAGTTTAAAGGTGAATCCACCCTGTTCAATGAGGCATACCGCTGCGGCGACATACTCGGCCCGATAAGGTTATCGGCCCGCCTGGCCCCGGACTTCAACCTCGGTCGCGAGGGGAACAACCATTTTACATGGTTATTGCGCAGGGTGCGAGCTAACTGAACTGAAAACCGGATGTGGCGACCATCGAGCGCCGCACCTGGCAAAGGCCTGGCGCAAGCGAGTGTTATTCTTCGCCAAGCAGGGCTTCGACCCGCTCGACTAATGCCGACGCATCGGGGCCCACCTGTGAGGGATAACTGGCCACCAGCCGCCCCCGGCGATCCAGCAGGTATTTATGAAAATTCCATTGCGGGAACTCCCCTGCGGCGCGCCCCAGATAAGCATAAAGCGGATCGGCATTGGCTTTACGCACTCGGGTCTTGGCGAACATCGGAAACTGCACCCCGTAAGTCAGTCGACAGAAAGTGCGGACCTCGGCCTCACTGCCCGGCTCCTGATGGGCAAAATCGTTGGAGGGAAAGCCCAGCACCACCAGCCCCTGCGAACGATAGCGTGCATAGAGGGCTTCCAGCCCCGCGTACTGGGGTGTAAAGGCACACTTGCTGGCGGTATTCACGATCAGCACCACCTTGTTGCGATACTGCTCGCACAGATGGATCGTTCGTGGCTCATTCAGGCTGCGCAGGTGAAAATCCAGCGTGGCGGGACACTCGCCGGCACTTAACGGCAACGGCAGAAGCAGGGCGGGCAACAGTAATAAGCCGGGCCAGGCTTTCATTGCCAGCGTGCCCCGCTTTCCTGGCGCTCGGCCTCGGCAATCTGTAGCGGATCCATCTGCTGCAACACGATATGGCGTAAATCGCCGGCATCTTTATCGCCCCGCGCCAGAGCAAGGGACAACCAGCGATAGGCCGCGACCAGATCGGGCTCAATCCCCCGCCCTTCCGCATAAATCAGGCCCAGGGCGTACTGGGCATCAATATCACCGGCTTCGGCCGCCTCGCGTATCGTCTCCACCAGCGCCGGATCATTGCCGTAGAGAACCAGCCGGGAAAGCAAATCAGAGTCCATTTGTATACCTCTTGTATAAGTATATGTACAGGTCTGGCACAGGCAAGATCTACCTCAAGTCACTGTTTTATAGAATCTTAGCATAATTTATTTCGATCTTGTTGACAAAGCGTAAAAGTATTGTATATATTTTGTATAACTTTTGTCGAGGTCAAAATGAATCAACTTTCCAACAATGCCGAGGACACCTCGCCGGGCCTGTATGCCATCAGCACCGTTTCGGCGCTGACCGGCGTCAACAGTGTGACCCTGCGCGCCTGGGAACGACGTTACGGGCTGCTCAAGCCCCGACGCACTCCCAGCGGGCACCGTCTCTACTCGGAGGAAGACGTCAGCCAGATCCGCAGCATCTGTCAGATGCTGGATGAAGGCATTGCCATCAGCCAGGTCGCCCGCGCCCTGCAGACACCGGAACACGCCACCTCCCAACCCGGTAATGAGCCCTGGCAGCGTTATATCTCGCAGATGTTGCTGGCCACCAGTTCGTTCAACGAGGCCGTTCTGGAAGATATCTATAACGAGGCCATGAGCCTGTACCCGGTCGAGGTGGTCACTCGCCAGCTGCTGCTGCCCCTGTTACGCGAGTTCGGCGAGCGCTGGGAAGCGAGCGACTGCGGTATTGCCGAAGAGCATTTTTTCAGTGTTTTCATGCGCAACAAGCTGGGCGCCCGCTTTCATCATCGTAATCGCCAGAACACCGCCCCCCGACTGGTGATTGCCTGTATGCCTGGCGAACAACATGAGTTTGGTCTGTTGCTGCTGGCCCTGTC
>CAYOOC010000029.1:0-33531 GCA_964405505.1 uncultured Thiohalophilus sp. | reverse complement strand
AGAAGACCGTCGGTAAGCCGTGTGCGGGAAAACCGCACGCACGGATTGAAAGGGGGATGGGGAAACGTGCCCGCATTGCGGGCGGCGCGCCCCTGACTACCAATGGATCGAGATCGCGACCGCCGCAGATCCCCGTCGCCCAGTGAGCAACTGGTACGCGACGCCAAGGAGCAGCTCGGTTTCGCAGGCCGGGGTGTGGAGTCCCAGCTCGAAGAGGCGCGCCGGATGCTCGACGAGCAGGCGGCGATGAGCCGCACCCGGGCGCGGCGGGCCGTCGAGGACCTCGAGCAGGAACTCGAGGGCATTCAGGACCAGCCCTCGGTCTCGACGCTGGTGGCCCAGATGGATCGGACCGCGGCGGCCCGCCGGCCGACGCGTCCGGCTCGTCCGCCCGTGGCGGCTCCGCCTCCCGATCTGGTCACCGAACCCCGGGGGAGCGCGGCCGGCATGATCGCCGGAGGCGTGGTGGCCGTCCTCGTGGTGGCGCTGGCGCTCGGGGTGCTGGTGGCGGTGCGAAGCGCCGAGGATCCGGGGGCGGTGACCCCGCAGGTGAGTGTGGCGACGATGACCGAGGCGGTTCGCCAGGACGGGTTCTTCCTGGAGTCCGGCATCGAGGACCCGGGGGGTGAGATCGCCGCCGCGGTGGCGCGGGCGAGCTCGGCCGGCATCGGCTTCGCCGCGGTCGTGCTGGTCGACGATCGCGACGAGGGACCGTATGAGATCGCGGCACGCATCGAGCCGGAGGTGGATGCCGGGACCGTGCTGGTGCTCAGTGCCACGATGGCGGGGATGAGCAGCAGCGCCTTCGACGACGCCGTCGTCGAAGCTGCGATGGACGCGGGTTCCGTGGCCTTCTCCGAGGGCGGTGGGGATCCCGGCTACGTGGCGGCCGCCGTCGAGGTGCTCATCGAGTCCCGCTGAGACGCGACGAGGGGCGGTGCCGCTCCGGGTACCGCCCCTCGTGATCCGTCGGTGTCAGGCGTCCTTGATCTCGCCGTCGTACTCGCCGCGCAGCAGCTTCTCGAGGGTGCTGCGAGCCGAGGTCTTCGACCCGTAGCCCTGGCCGCCGTCGGTGGCGACGACCTGGCCGTTCGAAGCCCGGACACGGAATGCCCATTTGCCGTCGGCCCGCTTGTAGAGCTCGCCGCTTCCTGCCACGTTGGTCCTCCGTCGTGTCGGATACGCCAACCCTAGGGGAGGGGACACGTGCGCGCCGCCCGGGGCTTCGACGGCGACAGGCCTGCGGCTATCCCCGGTCGGCGCAGCCGTCGGCGCCGGCGCTGATCGACAGGATCCGCAGGACCTCGCTGCCGTCGGCATCTTCGGGCGGTACCTCGATCTCCGCGGTCATCGCGCCGGCGAACCTGGCGATGCCGAGATCCTCCTCGATCCAGGTCGGGTCGCCGTAGGCAGCGACGAACTGGTCGAACGTGGAGCCGATCGTGATCCCCTCGATGGTGGCCAGGCCGCGGGCGCCCGAGTCCACCGAGCCCGGGGCCTCGGTGCGATAGGTGTACTGGGCGAACTCGCGAACGCCGGCATTGGCGTCTGAGAAGTCCACCTCGAGCACCGCCACCGGCCCGCCCGGCTCAGGGGCATCGGCCTCGTCGTCGTCCGGGTCCGCTTGCACGGGCAGCGGACCCTGGACGATCCACGTGACGTGGCGGTTGGCGCCGGTGCACGACGGCCGGTCCGGATCGGCCCCGACGATCCACCCGCTGTCGTCGGCCGGGTCGCCGAGCACGAAGGTGAGCACGTCGATCGTCTCATCGGGGTCCTCGCCGAAGTCGGCGACGCCCAAGCCGCCGGCGACGAGGCGCATCGGGCCCCAGTCGATGGCCACGGTGGGCGGCGGCGGCAACTCCACGCTCAGCCAGTAGGAGGTGTCTCCGCCGTTGGTGACGACATCGATGCGGTAGTTCTGTGTCGTCGGGAGGGTGCCGGTCCAGTTCGCCGGGTCGTCGGCGGCCTTGATCTCGGTGCCATCGACACCGCTGATCGAATACGACACGTCCCCTTCCACCAGGAACACGCTGAGCGACTGGCCCTCGGTGCCGGAGATCGTGAACTGCTCGTCGTCGCCTTCGGTGACATTGCCGGCCACTCCCACCGTGGTGGTGCCCTCCGGGAACACGATGGCGCGCTCCTGATCACAGGCGCGTGCCAGCGAGGCGAACAGCCACTCGTCCGGGTCGCCGGTCGGGATGCGGCGCCGCTCTGCCTGGGCGATGGCCACGGCGTCCCCGGTGATCGGTCCGAACACCCCGTCCACTGTCACCTGAGGGCCGTCCTCCCACAAGAACTCATGGCCCGTGCACACGAGGTAGAACTGCAGTGAGAGGACGAACTCGCTGCGATCCCCGACGGTCATGATCGGGGGGCCGTTGGGCTCCAACTCGACGAGCGAGCCCCCCAGGGTGGTCGTGGTCGAGGTGGTCGAGCTCGTGGTGGTCGCCGCCTCGGTGGTGGTCGTCGTGGCGGCGTCGTCGCCGGAGCAGGCGGCGGCGAGCAAGGCACCCAGCGCCAGCAGCGCGACCGAACGGCGTGCGACGGATCGCATGACGAAGAGGCTACCCGCGGATCGCGCCTCCGGGCGATTCAGCCGCTCAGCAACCCGAGAGCGAGCGGGTCCTGGTCCGACGACACCACCCCGCCGGCCATCTCGACCGTCAGCGCGAAGCCGGCCACCGGGCCGTCGACCTGGAACGGCGAAACCCCCGGTTCCGACCCGAGGACGCCGGCCGAGATCACCCGGTCTCCGACGATGGCCCACAGCTGGTAGGTCTGATCGGGCGCGAGGGCGGGGAGTTCCCCGGCGAGCACGTAGCCGATGCCGTCGGAGCCGAGCACCACGTCGAGCGTGGTAGCGCCGTCGAGGGTGACGGTGACCGCGTCCGGGCGGGCGGCCGTCTGCTCGGCGGCGGCGGCCAGGGGATCGCCGCGCAGGTCGGAGATCTCGCTGCGCTGCAGGAACACCTGGATGCCGAGCACGGCGACGACCGCGACAGCAGCCACACCGGCGGCGGCAGTGAGCCACCGTCTGGCAGGGCGGCGGGTTCGCAGCGGCACGACGGTGGCTTCGGTCTCGATGTCGGCGGCGATGGCTCTCCAGACATGGGCCGGAGCAGGCCGGTCGTCGGTGAGGTCCTCGGCGAGCAGATCGGCCGCGGCGAACAGCTCGTCGAGTTCCGCCTGCAGGCTCGGGTCGCTCTCAGCGGCGCGCTCGACGGCCCGACGCTCGATGTCGGTGACAGCGTCGAGGGCGTAGGCGCCGAGCGCGCCGCGTATGTCGTCGTTCGTCATGTCGCCGTCAGCCCCTGCTGAGTCAATGGCCCCTGGAGTCGCTTCAACCCGGAACGGATCCGGCTCTTGACGGTGCCTTCCGCCTCGCCGAGTGCCTCGGCGACCTGCTTGTAGGCAAGACCGTGGTAGTAGGCCAACACGATCGCCTCACGCTCCCGATCGGGGAGCGCTTGCAGGGCGGCGCGGACGTTCTCGGATTGCACCAGGCTCCATACCTCTTGTTCGGGGCCGGGGTGCTCGGTGGATGACCGCAGAGCGTCCTTTTCTTCCCGAGCCTTGCGGGCGGTCTCGGCTCGCAGCAGGTCGACGGCCCGCCCGTGGGCATCTCGCAGGAGATACGACCGCAGGCTGCCGCGTTCGGGGTCGAATCGCTCGCCGCGCCGCCAGAGGCGAACGAATACGTCTTGGGTGACCTCGTCGGCGAGGGTGTCGTTGCGCAGCAGCCTGGCGGCCAGGCTGTGGACCGCCCCGCCGTGGCGCACGTAGAGCTCCTGGAGGGCTTGCGAGTCTCCGTCACGCGCTGCGGTGACGAGTGAGGCCTCGTCGGGGTGCGAAGTCGGTGGCATCAAGGAGTTGATACCACTTCCGGCGGTCTTGTGGAAACCGTCATCCGGATCGGGGCTCGGCTCCGTACTTTTATCAGTAAACGCTCTGCAAAGGAGTTCTGATCATGCGACGTTGGACGCTTTCCGCACTTGTTGCGGCCTTCATGGTGGCTCTGGCCCCTGCGGCGATGGCAGACGGCCACGGCGCTCAGGTGTCGGTCGTTCACGGCATCCCGGGATTGACGGTCGACGTGTTCGTCAACGGCGACGAGACCCTCACCGGATTCGAGCCCGGCGATGTGGCCGGTCCGCTGGAGCTGCCCGCCGGGGACTACGACCTGGCGATTTCGCCCGCCGGCAGCGGCATCGACGCCGCCGTGCTGACGGGGACCGCTTCGGTCACCGACGGCCTCAATGCCTCGATCGTGGCGCACCTCACCGAGGACGGCGACCCGACCATCTCGATCTTCGTCAACGACACCAGTGAGATCGCAGGTGGCGAGTCCCGTCTGATCGTGCGCCACACTGCTGCCGCCCCGACGGTCGACATCCTGCTGGCCGACGGCACGGAGCTGTTCACCGGTGTGTCCAACCCGCAGGAGGGTCAGCTGGACGTGCCCGCCGGTAGCTATGACGTCGAGATCGCCCCGACCGGCGCCGGTGTCGACGGCTCCGTCTTCTCGGTGCCCGGCGTCGAGCTCCCCGAGGGGACCGCTCGCATCGTCTATGCCACGGGAAGCCTGGCGGATGACACCTTCGGGCTCGTCCTCCAGGACATCGCCGGCCTGCACACCGCTCCCGCAGAGGTGAACAGCGGCGGCGAGCCGGCCGGCGTGTCGAGCGCCTGGCTGATGGCCCTCATGGCTCTGGTGCTCGTGGGTGGCGCTGCTGCTGCCACTCCGCTGGTGGCACGCCGCACCCGATGACCAATCGTTCCGACGCCGACCGGGGTGCGCCGCAGCAGCGGCGCACCCGGTCGCGTCTGGCGACGGTGCTCGCCATGGCCCCTCTGGTGATCCTCCTGGCCACCGCTGCCGTCCTCGGGGTCGCCATGGTGGCAGCCTCCTCGACCACCGTGGAGGTCGCCCAACCGTTCGACCTGCGCGCCGGCGACTCGCAGACCGGGTCGGTCGGTTCCGACGGTGAGCAGCCGCTCGGGGGTGTGCCGGCACCATCAGCAGGCCAGGGGTCTGCACCGTCACCGAAGCCCGGCCGAGCGGCGGCGGGGTCCGAGTCCGACGGGCGGGAGGAGCCTCCGACCACAGACGAGAGTGAGGCGGTGCAGGTGCCGGTGACGTCCGGGCGCCTCGACGACGTCCGCCAGCGGACGACGGGCCCGGTTCCCGTGCGCCTGATCATCCCGTCGATCGGAGTCGACGCCGAGATCCTCCCGGCCGGTTATCGCGACGGTGAGATGGAGGTGCCTCCCACCGCCGACACCGTGGGGTGGTACGAGTATGGCCCGGTGCCCGGCGACGAGGGCTCGGCAGTCCTCGCGGCACACGTGGCGTGGCGCAAGCAGCGGGGGGTGTTCTGGGATCTCAACACCCTGGCGCCGGGCGCCGAGTTCGAGGTCGTCTTCGACGACGGCACGTCTCGTGCGTTTCGGGCCGTCGCCCTCGACGTCTACGAGAAGGGGACGCTGCCGTCGGATGAGATCTTCCGGCGCGCCGGCGACCCGGTGCTCACGCTGATCACCTGCGGAGGCGCCTTCAATCCGTCCCTCGGCAACTACGACAGCAACGTCGTGGCGCTGGCGGTCGAGGTCGACGAGGCTGCGGCTCCTGCGGATCTCCCCGGCGGCACGAGCGGCGTCGGCTCGACGTGACCCCCCAGACGAACGAGAGACCGGCGTCCCTACGGACGCCGGTCTCTGACATTCAAGAAGGAGCCTCAGGCCGCCGGTGCGTCCTCGAGACGAGCAGCCTCGACCCGAAGCCGAGCCAGCGCCTCGTTGAGGATCTGTCGGACGCGCTCGGGGGTGACGCCCAGCTCCTGAGCGATCTCGGAGAGCGGCCGGGTGCGGCCCTCTTCGTCGAGGCCGAAGCGGGCGATCACGATGTGGGCCTCCCGCTCGGTCAGTGACCCGAGGGCGTCACGCACCACGTCGCGCATCTCGGCGCGGGCGGCCATCGCCTCGGGATCGTCGGCCTCGGCGTCCAGGATGAAGTCGCCGAGCACCGCACCGTCCTCACCGACGGGGTTGTCGATGGAGATGGCGTCGGAGACCTCGAGGGCCTCCTTCACCTTGTCCACCTCGAGGCCGGTCTCTTCGGCGATCTCGCTGTCGGACGGCCGGCGGCCCAGCTGGGCCTCCAGCGCCGAGGCGGTGCTGCGCACCGTCCCCACGATGTCGTGGAGATGGATCGGGATCCTCACCGTGCGCGACTGCTGGGCGATGGCCCGGGTGATCGCCTGGCGGATCCACCATGTGGCGTAGGTGGAGAACTTGAAGCCCTTGCGCCAGTCGAACTTCTCGACCGCCCGGATCAGGCCGGTGTTGCCCTCCTGGACCAGGTCGAGGAAGTCGAGATTGGCGGCGCCGGCATAGCGGCGGGCATTGGACACCACGAGGCGCAGGTTGGCGGTGATGAACCGGTCCTTCGCCTTGCGGCCTTCACGCACGGCGCGTTCCAGCCTGACCCGCTCGAAGTCGTCGGTGACGCTTCCTTCGGCGAGGGTCTCGGCTGCCCGCTCCCCGGCCTCGAGCGCCTGGGCGAGTTCGATCTCGTCGTCGGCGGTCAGCAACTCGTGGTTGCCGACACCGTCGAGATAGACGCCCAGCGAGTCGGCTGCGAGCCGGCCTCGATCGTCGAGGATGTCCCGAGTGCGGGTGCGCTTGCGGACGCGTGCTGTCATCAGAGCCTTTCTCAAAAAGGAGTATTCATCACTCACGAACGCACGCCGGCGCTCGTTTGTTCCCGGTCGGCTGGAACCGGTCCCAATAAAGCGTTGCAGATTTCGCGCACTTGTCAAGCCCAGAATGGGGTTTTTTCCGACACGCGTGGTCATCGACCGAGGTGAGCGAGGGGCGACTCGGCCCGCGGCACCGGAACGACGGTGCACGACGTCCGAGTGCCGCCCTAGAGCGGGCAGGCTCTCGACCAGATCGGAATCGGAGAAGCGAGCGTGCCGAACCCGATTCCTCTCTGGTCCGTCTGGTACCCGCGTGGCCGAGTGCCCGGTCGAATACGGGGGGTTCCTCGGCGCTCCACACAGGTCCCGGGGGCGGCCCCATTTCCCGACCGTTGCAGTTTGCGCAAATCACATCGGCGGCTCGATTCCCGATCGGAATCCCGGGACGCACACGGAGTCACCGCCTCATCACATGGTGCTTGGACGCGTCGTCACCGCTTCGCCACAGGCTTGTCCAGATCAGCCGATGATGAGGATCGCGCCCCAGTGGAGGAGTGTCCTTTGCACCTCTCGTCGCAGACCCACATGGGTGGTAACGTGTTCGGTGTCTTCCACCCTTTTTGGAGGTAATGCTTCATGCCGATGACACCCGAGCACAAGGCAGCACTCGCTCGGGGCCGCCGCGAATCACGCGCCATCAAGCGCTATTTGGAAGCGCTGTCGACGAAGCGCAAGCCCGGCCGTCCCGTCACTCCAGACACCCTTCGGAAGCGAATTGCAGCGTTGGAGGAGAAGATCAGCGCCGAGGACGATCTGCTGAAGGCCCTGGAAATGCGACAGGAACGCATCGACGCCGAGGAGGCGCTGGCTGCGGCCGAGGCATCGGACGACCTGCAGGAACTCGAGCAGGGGTTCGTGGAGTTCGCCAAGAGCTACTCCGAGCGCAAGCACATCAGTTACACGGCCTGGCGTGAAGCAGGTGTGCCGGCGTCGGTCTTGAAGGAGGCCGGGGTCTCGAGGTCTTTCGCGGGTTGAATCAACTCGACGACTGTGCGGTGGCCGGGTGTATGTGCACCCGGCCATTCGTATTGGTACTTGCGGCACAGTGGTCTGGATCCTCCTGAGTGACGGTGTACGGCCAAGTGCGGAGATCGCTGCATTCGATCTCTCGGGAGGGGAAGTGGCGTCGGTGTGAAAGGGCCGACGGAGGTGGAATGGGCATGCCACTCCCGGCAGTGTGCAGGGCTTGGTTCGGTGAGTTGGGCTGCCGTGAACGAGGCCAACATGCATGGATCCCCCGGTTCGATACCGGGGGATCCATGCGGTATGGGGGGCTCCTGATCAGCGCGCTTCGGTGTCGAGTGTCTCGCCTTTCAGGGCTGTGAATCCTGAGCGGATGTGGCGCTGCGCCTCATGAGCCCTGCGGTGTGCTTCTCCGATGGCCTCGAGGATGCCTGGCTCGTGCGGATCGACGGCATCGAACAGGCGGTGAGCCTCGGTCAGGTCGTCGAGAGCCGCACCGGCCTCGGCGGCCGCCCTGGTGACGTCGAGACCGGCCTCCTCGGCTCTCGAGATCGCGTGTGACAGAACCTCGAGTCGGCGCTCGAACTTGGCGAGGTCCGCCGCTACATGGGCGTAGGCTCGGCGGATCCGGGCGTGGGCGCGGAAGTCCTCGCTGGCCTCGCGAACGATGTCGCGGACCTCGTCCGCGGTGCCGGCGCCCGGGATGGCAGCCAGAGCCTCCTCGAAGATCGTGACGCCGTCCGTCAACAGTGCGGTGATCTGCGTTGCCCTGGGCCCGGCGTCATCGGCAAGCTCCTCGATCACGTCGCCGAACCGCTCGATCCTGTTGCCGAGACGTTCGATGGCCGTGTCCCTGACGGTGTCGAGGTCGACGGTCGTCTCCGTCTCCGGCGGGGTCTCCACCAGAGCGAAGGCGCTCCCGATGCTGGCGACGATCATGACCGAGGCCAGTCCTGCCACGGTGATGGCCTTCAGTGTCCTGCGCATGACTCTGCTCCTCTGCTCGCTACGGGTCATGCCTTCAGCCTCGGACCCCGGTGTGTCGGCTTCGCGAGCGAAGTGTGAGAATTGCGTGAGAACGCGACTGCGGCCGGTCGGCTCCGTACAATCGCCGGGGAACCGGCCCAGGCCGGTGTGCGCGGGCCCGTAGCTCAGTTGGTCAGAGCAGGGGACTCATAATCCCTTGGTCGCAGGTTCGAGTCCTGCCGGGCCCACCATAAATACAGTGACGAGGTACGAGGGGCGAGTTACGAGCAAAACAACTTGTCCCGGATATTCCGGAGTACAAATATGACTTGGTTACCTCGCTATCTCCTTTCCATTTTTCTTCTTTTTATATCCTGCACGTCGTCATATGCCGAAACGGGGCACAGGGTCGGGCAGTCGGCGCCGGGGTTTACACTGTCCAGTCTTGAAGGCGGCGAAGTCTCGCTGAATGCCCTCACACAACAAGGCCACGTCCTGCTGATTTTCTGGGCGACCGAGTGTGTTTACTGCTATGCGCATATCGAAGATTTCAATGCACTCCACGATCGCTATCACGGCCAGGGGCTGACTGTGGCGGCGATCAATATTGCCGGCGAGTATGAGCAGGAAGTGCGTGAATATGTGCGGAGCAACGGTCTCAAATACCTCGTGCTGGCCGATCGTCTCGATAACCTGGATGTCGCCGAGGACTATCATGTCGTCGGCACCCCGACACTTGTGCTGGTCAGCCCTGAAAACAGGGTACTTTTCTACGGGCATATCCTGCCCGATGTCGGCAAATGGCTGAAAGACTGATCCAGAAACTGGTATAGTATTCCTGCCAGAACCTCCTAAAGAAGTACTCTGGACTCCACTTTAATAAAGTGAAGCGTCTGTTTGCAGGTCATTGCCTTACACCCACGGCAACCCTGGTAAACACAATCAGCCCGGATAACCGCTAAATTGATTGACTCAATGGAGCCAACGTATGTCGCAAGCACTGTTTGAAAAAGCCGTCGAACTTTTTGATGCCGCCAACCGTGAAGATCCCAACGTGGATCATGACGGCGAAAAGGAGTGGCCAAAGGAATTGCTGTACTCGTATCGCATGGGCGACATGATCGATCGCTATGCCCCCGATGCCGATGACGCGGTCAAGCTGGCCGTGCGCGCCCAGCATATTCAGCGCTGGAAATCACCGCGCGACGCCTATCCCATGGATCGCAAGGGCTATCTCAAATGGCGCAGTGACCTGTACAAGTTCCACGCCGAAACCGCCGGCAAACTGTTGGCCCAGGCCGGCTATGATGAGGAATTTATCGAACGGGTCAAAAAAGCCGTCGCCAAGCGCGGGCTGAAGAGCAACCCGGATACCCAGTTACTGGAAGATGTCACCGATCTTGTGTTTATCGAGCATTACATGCTGGCATTTGCCAACAAGCACCCGGAGTACTCCGAAGAGAAGTGGATCGACATCATTCGCAAGACCTGGAACAAGATGTCGCCCGAGGCACAACAGTTCGCCCTGGCAGGTAATATCAAGCTGCCCGAGCCGCTGGTGCCGCTGATTCAGAAAGCCGTCTCAGGCGAATAAATAAAGAATTACCACCAGGACACCCTGATGCCTCAGTTATAAATTGGTATTAGATTGTAATCTCTTGCCACGTATCACTACTCTGCGAACGTATACTGGTCCGAGAGACAAGGGACGAGGTCCGGAGGTTTTAGCCCTCGTACCTCGTCCCTCGTTACTCGACCCTGCGAGGCGTTACGCCGCGCGCTGTTCCGCCAGGGCATCATTAATGCGGCGTGTGGAACGCACCCTACCCAACAGCTTTCCATTCGTTACCGGCATCCACATCATGCGTCTTATCTTCAACGTCATGACTTGACTCCGGCTGTTTGAGCGTCACCAGCTCTTCACTGCTGGTCGGATGAATCGCTATCGTGCTGTCGAAGTCGGCCTTGGTCGCCTTCATCTTCACCGCTACCGCAAAGCCCTGCAGCATCTCGTCCACACCGTCACCGATCATGTGGATCCCGACCACCTGTTCGTCCTTGCCGGCACAAATCAGTTTCATCGCCGTGGCCGTGCCGTGATCATTCAGGGCGTAGCGCATCGGGGTAAATTCGGTTTTGTACACCGTCACCTGGTCACGATACTGGTCCCGTGCCTGCGTCTCGGTCAGCCCCACCGTACCGATCGGTGGATGGGCAAACACCACACTGGGGACGTTGTCGTACTCCACCCGGCTGAACGGCTTGTGATTGAACAGCCGCTCGGCCAGTCGGCGCCCGGCGGCGATCGCCACCGGGGTCAGCGGCATCTTGCCCGTAATATCGCCGATGGCATAGATCCCCGGTACATTGGTGTTCTGGAAATTATCCACCGGCACGATACCGTTACGCACCATGTTCACCCCGGCGGCTTCCAGGTTCAGTTCATCGGTATTGGGCGCGCGGCCCACGGCCCAGATCACCGTATCAAACGCGGCCAGGCTGCGACCATCCTCGCCGCCGATCACGATCCCTTCGGCACTGTTGGACAGGGCCGAGACCTGAAAGCCAGTCTGCACATGAATACCCTGCTTGTGCATCTCGTTTTCCAGTACCTCGCCGATCATCGGATCGAACAGCTCGAGCAGGCGATCTTCCATGGCGATCACCGTGACTTGTGAACCGAGCGCGCGCAACACGCCACTCAACTCCACGCCGATGTAACCGCCACCGATGACCGCAACTTTCTGCGGCTGTTCGGTCAATTCGAAAAACCCGTCCGAGGTGATGCCCAGTTCCGCGCCCGGCACCGGGGGGACGATCGGTTTACCGCCGGTGGCGATCACAATATGCCCGGCGCTGTACTGTTCCCCGTTGACTTCGATGGTACTGGCATCGACGAACCTGGCGGCACCGACAATATGCTCAATACCCAGCTCATCGACATAGCCGTTCCAGTAATCATTGATATTGCGAATATACTGATCGCGTCCGGCTACCAGTTTTTGCCAGTCGGTCCGGCCCCGCTCGGCCGGGATACCGAAACCGCTCGCATCATCCACGGCATGCGCCAGATTGGCCGCATACCACATCACTTTCTTGGGCACGCACCCGTTATTCACACAGGTCCCACCCATCTTCTTTGATTCGATGACGGCCACTTTCCTGCCAAACCCGGCAGCCTTCTCGGCCACAGCCAGACCGCCACTGCCGCCACCGATGGCGATTAAATCATAATGCATGGCACATCCTTTCAATGTTGTCTGTAAATTGATAATTGTTCCACGTAACACGTCTCTGCGAGCAGATAATGGGCCGAGGTACGAGTGACGAGGGCCGGAGGTTTTTACCTCGTCACTCGTCCCTCGTAACTCGTCCCTGCGCAGCGTTACACTGCGCGCTGTTTCGCCAGATACGCTTCCAACGCTTCCGAGCCACCGATGCGTTCACCGTTGATGAACACCTGCGGGACGGTCGCTTCACCGGAGACGGCGCGGATGGTGCCTTCGCTGAAGTCGCGATTGAGGATCAGTTCGTCGAAGTCGATCCCGGCATCGTGCAGCATGCCCTTGGCGCGGACACAGTAGGGACAGCCTTCACGGCTGAACACGGTCACATCCAGCGGCTTGTTGGCATTCGGCGCGATGTATTCGAGCATGGTGTCCGCGTCGGACACTTCAAACGGGTCACCCGGTACATCCGGCTCGATGAACATCTTGTCGATCACGCCGTCTTTGACCAGCATGGAATAACGCCAGGAGCGCTCACCGAAACCCAGGTCGCTCTTGGGCACCAGCATACCCATACCACGGGTGAAATCGCCGTTACCGTCGGGCAGGAATGTCACATTGTGGGCATTCTGCTCCTTCTTCCATTCGTTCATGACGAAGGCATCGTTAACCGACACGCAGATCACCTCGTCCACGCCCTGTTCTTTCAGTGCGGGGGTCAACTGGTTGTAGCGCGGCACGTGGGTGGAGGAACAGGTCGGGGTAAAGGCGCCCGGCAGTGCGAAGACCACCACGGTCTTGCCCTTGAAGATATCGTCACTGCTGACATCGACCCATTCATGATCCCGACGGGTGCGGAAAGTCACCTGCGGAATGGTCTGGCCTTCTTTGTTCTCTAACATAGGTATTGCTCCTTCTGTTTCAGTTAATAAAGTGGATTAAAAATTTGTTTACACTTGCGGCAGCGCGTCACGGGGACCGTCAGGCTTTGCCGATTTAAACCGCGCCCACACCTGTTCGTGAATGTGATAGGCGACAGTGTTGATGGCCGGCTCGACCAGCGCCAGAGCCCCGCCCACCAGCACGCTGCCGGTCATGGCATAACCGACGGTGAACGCCACCGTGAAATGCACTGCTGCGAAACTCATTGTCTTGCTCATCGCCTTGTCCTCCTTGGAACAGGGTGTTTGCTCTCTACGGGAATCATTATCGGGGCCACTTGATGATATATAAAATCGTTTGTTCATATCACATCGATAGTCAGCTCCTATCATAACTCTGCGCCTTTCCAAGCTATTGAAATATGAATATTTTTTGACAGGAAAATGACCAGGGATCCTGGTCAATCAGAGAAAAATCACCCTGAACCCGGTCGCGCCCGTGGGGCGCTACCACAGAGGGCTCACCCGAATATGATGGCTTTAGACAAACTGAAAGACAGACTGTGGGAGCGGGCTTTGACCGCGACCACCCCGATCCGGGCCCCCTGTAACAGCTACCAGCGCCCAGCACCCAGCACTCAGCACTCAGCACTCAGAACTAAGTACTCAGAACTCTCTCATTCCCGGGTCACTTCGGGCAGTTTCCAGGCCCACAGGGCCGCCACCAGGCTGAGCAGCGCCAGCACCAGTATCACGGCCTGCACGCTGATCACGTCGGCCAGAACGCCAATCACGCCGCCCGCCAGCATGGCAATCCCGATCAGGGTGTTGCTCAGGGCCACGTAGATCGCCCGCGTATCCGCCGTGGCCATGTCCACCAGGTAGACCTTGCGCCCCAGCCGCACCCCGCCATGGAATACGCTCAGGGTTAAAAACAGGCCGGCATACAACCAGGCGCTGTCGATCCAGGACGAATCGGTCTCCACCAGGGCATATAACAGGATCCCCTGTATCCCGGCCGCCAGCGCGGCCAGCATCATCACCAGTCGGCTGGAATAGTCGCTCAATCTGCCCCAGACCGGCGAGCTGAGGCTGCCGGCGATGCCACTGGCGATAATCAGCATCCCCAGACCAACCAGACCCTCGGCCGTATTCTGTTGCGCCAGCAGCACATAGAACGGGGGTGCCAGCGCCACGCTCAGCAACAGCGCCCGGCCGATCACAAAGCGGCGAAACAGCACATCGGTTTTGAGCATACCGAAACTCTGCAGCGCCACGCTCAGGGCATTGCCTCCGCCTTCGGTCGCTCCGGGCTGCTCGCGGATCGCCGCAAAAAAGCCCATCGCAACAAACCACAACAATGCCCCGCCCGCCAGCAGCCAGGCCAGCACCACCAGCGGCGCATCACCGGCGAACCATTCCACATAGACACCAATCGCCAGTACGGCCAGACCGGAAATCCCGGCACTCCAGCCCATCAGGGTGCCGCGCTTGCCTTTGGAAACCGTCTTGCCCAGCACATCCTTGGCCGAGACCGAACACAGGCCGCGCGCCAGCGAGAAGACAATCAACAGGCCCAGTATCGCCCAGCCAGCCACAGTCCCGGACAAGCCACCCGTTGCCACCGCCATCAGCGCCAGGGCGACACCGGATAACCCCGCACCCAACAGCCAGACTGTCTTGCGAATCGCCATGCGCCGGATGATAGCCGCCACCACCAGTTGCGGCAGCAGCACCCCCGCCTCGCGAATCGGCACCAGAAAACCGGTAAAGGCCGCCGGCGCACCCACACTGGCCAGCAACCAGGGCAGAATCAATCGTGCGCTGGCAATTTCATCCGCAATTTTCCCCAGCAGGTTGGCGATAAGGTATGAGAAAAAATTACGCGGCTGATCGTTGCACGCCGACTCGGGAATATCCTTGCAGACGCGGGCATCTTCATCACCGGTCATTAAATCGTGCAGACTGGTGGTGAGGTCTTTGTTACGTTGAGACATAAGATGGATTTTGAGTGTTGTTGAATTGTGTTGTCGCTCTGTTTGTCATGCATTAGCGCATGTTTAATGAACCAGGTCCGACACACGAAATCATAGGCCCGTGTCTGGATACTCCGTCAGGCAAGATAATTAACAGGTTATTCAAAGGGGCTTGAGCAACGCAACTATACATAGATATTGATCGATAATTTTATAGAAATTAACAATCCAAAAGACCCTTCCTAATCCCCCGTCACCACGCTACTCTCACTTTACCCGAGCATAACACTCGGGATTAACCCGACTGAATACCGAACAATAAAAGAGTGAATTTGACGCCGAGAGGCAGGTAACCCCGTAACACATACGGTAATTACATGAGGCACTGCTTATGCAACTGGATAGCTACTATATCAAATTGACCTGCCTGGCCCTGTTTAACAAGGTGGAGAACCTCGTACAGCAAAGCCTGCGGGGAGACTGGATCATCCGTGTTCAGTATGGCGTGCCTTCCTCCGGCAATACGCTTGACTGGCAGCAATGGCAAAGCCCGTTCTTTGCCCTGCAGAACGCCAGATCACTCAACGAGGCGATCCTGGCCTGTCGACTGAATTATCCCCTGCATCCAGTTAGATTGTATGCCGAAAAAGTTAAGCCCGAATCTCATTTTATCTACTGGATTCATACTCCCAACCATCAGGCACCGCCTCCCGCCAAACCTCTGCCGGAGCCCCGCTACACACAACCGGCACTGATCCCCGATTATCAACAGGCCAGGGCCTCCTGAAGTCGCTGGAATGACATGCCGGATAACACATCGACAGCACGATCTGAAAAAAGCCGGCCTGAATAACTGTTCCTAACTGGAACAGTTATTCAGATGCTTTTGGTTTTTACTGAGGTGGATTTTTTTGACGCAGCGGTATCACGTTTGTCCAGATACTGATTCAGCTCGGGCCACATATTCCTCATGCGTTCATGCATTTGCGGCTCGAGTTCCCTGGCAAAATCGACAAATGCCTTGGAAACCAGTGACAACTCCTTGGCCTTGGGATAAACCAGATACCATTGACGCATGATGGGAAAGCCTTCCACATCCAGAATGGCGACCGGTCCCTCGGTACCTTCGAGAGTCAGCGTGTGTAATGACAACACCGACAGACCAAGCCCGCCCACGATGGCATGCTTGATCGCCTCATTACTGCCCAGTTCCATTTTGACTCTCGGCCGAAGCTGATGTTCATCGAACTTGCGTAACATGGCATCGCGAATCCCCGAACCCGGCTCACGCAGGATAAAGGGTTCCTCGGCAATCCGCTCCAGGGGAATATTCTTTTCACCGACCAGCGGATGATTGCGCGGCGCCATCACCACCAGCGGATTGGGGGCAATGGGGATGGCCACCATCTCCATCTCGTCCGACGGCGCCTGTCCCATTATATAAAGGTCATCCTCGTTGGCGCGCATGCGTTCGATAATCCGGTCCCGGTTGGTCACTTTCAGGGCAACATCAATACCGGGATAAAGCACACTGAACTCGCCCAGCACTTCCGGGGCGAAATACTTGGCCGTCGTAATCGCCCCCAGGCGCAGGCGACCACGGCGCATGCCCTTGAGGTCGGAAATCTTCATTTCCAGGTTTGACATGACCTGAAAAATATTCCGACAAGCCTGGTACAGCTCCAGGCCGGCCTCGGTCGGCTCGACATTGCGCCCGACGTGCTCGAACAGCGGCAGGCCGATGACGTCGGTTAACTTCTTGATCTGCATGGAGACCGTGGGCTGGGTCAGAAATAACTCCTCGGCCGCACGGGTGAAACTGCCCAGCCGGACGATCGTTTCAAACACCTGCAACTGGCGCAGGGTGGCATGACGGATCAGAAAATCCGGTATGGCGCCAGGCGGCGTATAGGTATAGTCGGAGGAATTGGCCATTTCTCCGTTCTTATATCGCGCGCGCTTTGACTTGTCTACACTTCGGGGCATATTTCACCTCATAAAAGATGGCTGGCAACGCCACGATATGCAGCCCTGCCGTCACGCTCCGGAAAATTCACCACACTCCGATTGAAGCGCTCTTCGAGCGCTTCCAGTGCGGATTGCTTGTCGGCAAAAAACGCGTCCTCTCCCAGCTCGTCAACCAGACCGCTGCTCTGCATGACCTGCATGACCTGATGTTTGAGACTGCTGAACATCAGTTGCACGTCAGTCTCTTTCAGGCGTTGGGCGATCTCACGGACTTTTTCTTCCCCGGAGGCATCGATCTCGTTAATACTGCTGCCGATCACCAGAATGGCCCTCGCCCTGGGGAAATCACTCAGTGCCTCGAGGATCATATCCTCGAAATAAGCTACATTGATAAAGGTCAGCGATCCATCGAAGCGTACCGGTACGAAGAATTCACTCATCGGTTGGAGATGATGTGCATCTATCCCACCCAGCGTACCGTCATCCTTGCGACTGACGATCTCGGCCCGGGGCCGCATGATCCGGATCAGGTAATGCAAAACAGTTAACGCGATACCCAGTAATATGCCGTTGGCAATCGCCGGCGCCATTAGCAGAGTAGCCACAAAGGTAATCACACCAATGGAGGCGCTGACGCGATCCACCCGCCAGGCCTGTAATAAAGGCTTGATCCGGATCAGACTGAATACCGCCATCATCACGATCACCGCCAATACGGCCTGTGGCAGGTGATAGAGATATGTCGTGAAAAACAGCAAGACCAGTACCACTGCAATCGCACTGATAATGGCAAACATGCCGGTCCGCGCCCCGGTTCGGGCTGCCACCGCCGAGCGCGAAAACGATCCGCTCACCGTATAGGAACTGAAAAAACTGCCGGCAATATTGGCCAGACCCTGCCCAACCAGCTCCTTGCTGGTATCAACACGCTCGCCGGTGGTACTGGCGATCGCCTTGGAGATGGAAGTCGCTTCCATAAATCCGATCAGTGCCATCACCAGTGCCGCCGGTAACAGTGTGAGAATCAGGTCCCACTTGAGTGTCGGCACATTAAACTCGGGCAGACCTTCGGGAATCGTACCGACCACGGCGCCGCCGGAAGACAGCACTACCTGATTGTCTTCTACACCACTAAACCGCCAGCTTTTGTCATCGCCAGTGATGTTCTGCGGCAGAGACTCTTGTGGATAAAAAATCCGTTGCCCGTCATCGATAGTAACCCCTTGAAGGATCATCTTGTGCAGTTCAACACGACGTAGCGTATTCTCCTTTTTCAGAAGCTTAAGTTCATGATCGCGAACCGATGCAGTTGCACGTAATTCTGCAGCCTTCTCGATATTCTCAAGCCCTCCCTGTTTCTCGAGCTTGTTGGCCTGTTGATTGAGCCCCGCTATCTCATCGGTCAGTGTTTCGATACGTTGTTCTGCCTGGCCAAACGCCTTCATCGCGGTTACAGTTTTCGCATCCTTGATCTGCTCGATCGTCGCAGTAGTCTTGTTTTCATACGAGACCAGCGCGCTGACAAGGGTGGTCACCACCACTGCGATCAGCACACCTGGTAGTGCGGGAAGTTTCTTTTTCAGGGCGAGGATAAGCAAAAAGGCACCCAGGGCGAACAATAGTGTTGCCACGTGCAGTGACGGCAATTGCAGAACGACCCGCCACAGATCGGCCAGATAGGATTCGGTGCGCGGAAACGGCACGCCAATGACCTTGCTCAATTGAGACAAACCGATGATCAGTGCCGCGGCATTGGTAAAACCGACAATCACCGGGCTGGAGAGCAGATTCACGATCGCGCCGAGACGGAACAGGCCCAGCGCCAGGCGCAGGATACCCACCATTAACGCCAGCATCACCGACAGTTCGATAAAATCCGCACTGCCCGGACTGGCCAGAGGAATCAGTGCCGCCGCCGACATCAACGAGAGCATGGCTACCGGCCCGGTGTGCAGCTGACTGGAGGAGCCCCACAAAGAGGCCACGATCACCGGCACAAACGACGCATATAATCCGTAAACTACTGGCAGACCGGCCAGCTGGGCATAGGCCATGCTCTGCGGCACCAGTACCAGGGCAACCGTAACTCCGGCGATCAAATCCGCGCGGATCATCTCGCGGCTCATTGGGAACCAGCGCAGAAACGGAAACAATGTAGTCAACCAGGCCTGCATAACGACTTTACTCCATGACCTCTGAATACTTCTCGGGCCCCAGCACTGATACATCAGATACAAAAACCGTCAGGTGATAACCCTTGTTAATCAATTGTTCGAGATCATCCAGTAAGGTACTCAACCGCTCTGGAGGCATAATCACGTGAAACTTGATATTGGTGTCGATATCCAGCATGCCGGACTGTTCACCACTGGAGCCGGCACCCCGGGCCCGAACAATCGTGTACCCGCTGGCACCCCGGTTGCGAACCCGGGCAACCAGGTGATCTTCCAGTACATCGCTGGTAATGACCGTGACCAGTTTTTCCGGAAAAAGCCTGTGCATCTTCAAGCCTCCTCGATTAGCCCACGATCCGCTCGGCCAGAGCGTGGTAAAGCGGTATGCCGATAATCACGTTAAACGGAAACGTGATACCCAGTGACAATGTCAGGTAGAACGAGGGGTTGGCCTCCGGTACCGCCAGACGCATCGCCGGGGGCACTGCAATATACGAAGCACTGGCGCCGAGCACACCAACCAGCAGCGTTCCGCCAACACTCATAGCCAGTATCTGGCCACCAACAACCAGCCCGATTGCGCCACCGATCAACGGCATGACAATACCGAACATGAGCAACACCACGCCAACTTTTCGAAACTCACGGATACGTCGCGCCGCTTCCATGCCCATTTCAAACAGGAACAGACACAACACACCCATGAAGATGTCATCGATAAACGGTGACAGTTTCTCCATGCTGACAGGAGCCGCAACAGCCCCGATAATCATCGAACCGATCAGCAGAATCACACTGCCGTTGGTAAAGGCCTCATGCAGCAAACTACCCAGCTGTCCATTATCCATCCCGCCCTGCTGCATTACCGCAGCACCGCCGCCATTTGCCGTTATACCCATTCGTTGTCGAGACCAGGAGGCCAGCAATAGTCCTACAATAATCGCCGGTGACTCCATCACCGCCAGCATGATGACCGGATAACTTTCATAACTAATGCCCAGGTTATCCAGGTAGGCGATAGCTGTCAGAAAGGTACCGGCACTTACCGAACCATAATGCGCGGCTATTGCCGCCGCATTCATGCGATCGACCTTTCGAGTCACGAGCAACAGACCGTAACCGATCAGAGGTAAAGCAAACCCGAGAATGATGGCCCATAAAACGGAATTGAATGCTGTGGCGAGATCAGCCTTCCCAAGGGCGTAACCTCCATGCAACCCGATTGCCATCAACAGGTAAATTGATAACACCTTGGCCAGATCAGGTGGGACTCGCAGATCGGATTTTATTGCACGGGCAAAAAGACCAAGCGCAAAAAAGAGCACAGCCGGAATGAGTAAATTACTGAGAGCTGACATTGCTTTGACCCTCTTTGACCGTCTTTCATACCAGTATGTGCTGCTTGTTACGTATGAGACTAATCGATATTATCCGGCTGAATGATTGACAAATATCGATACATGAATTGACTTAATCCGGCCAGACGCGTCTGTTTCTGGACTGATAGGCATCGACATCACCGCTGTTATCCGTTTTCGGTTTTGATGATTTCTTTTCTGCCCTGGCAGATTTATTACCTGATGCGGCAGGCTGGGTTTTTTCCGGCTCGGTTTTTTCAGCTGTCGGTTTCGTCTGCTCTTTATTCGCAGAACCTGACTTGGTTTTGCGCATGGAGTCCACCAACTTTTCCCGCGTCTTGTCACTCTCGTTCATGAGGGCACTACCTCCCGAATCAGTTGATTGAGTTCGCTCACCGCATCGGCACCCCGACGTCCCATCTCATACACGCTTTTGCCTTCCAGCACGCTACTGCGATAAATAGCACGTCTACGAATCGTCGTTTCGGCAACCGGTATGTCGATTTCCGCCACCGCTTCACGAACCAGCCGCGATAAGGTGGTGCGGGGCTCGAGTTGATTAATGATCAGCCAGGCTGACAGCCGCGAGTTGATCTGTTTAGCCAACTCAACAGCTTGCTCGATATGCACTGTTGCCCACAGATCGACCGGCGAGGGTTGCACTGGTATCAGAGCTATATCACAAGCCTGCAGGGCTTCATGGGTTTGTGGCGCCTGAACAGAAGGGGGGCAATCCACAACCACATGCCGATATTGGCGCGCCATAGTGGCGATCGCCTTGTCCAGTGACTCGCCAGCCACCACCACGGGCAAGCGACTATCACCGGTCACTCGCCATTGCATCGACGAACCCTGTGGATCGGCATCCATCAAAACGGTGTCCGTCTGTTCGGCCAATGCCACGGCCAGATTAATGGACAGTGTTGTCTTGCCGGCACCGCCTTTGTTACCCACCAGCGCGATAACCGACATTCTGCCGTCCCCTAGTGCGTCCCTTGCTCTTTTTCAAGCAAGGCGTCGTATTCCGCTGCCAGGCGGCGTTGCTGGTCGCCCAGCTCATGGCTTTCTTCATCGGCATGAATGGTCACGTTGACATAGTCACGACCAAAACCCATGTCGGGATACAAACCTTCACGCTCGGAAACATCCGCGGCGCGATCGAGAAAGTCTCGCAGGCTCTGGTAATCGGCAAAGTCATAGCGCCGTTCCAGGCGAGCGGGTCGGATACGTTCCTGCCATTGTTGACTCATGGTTCGCCTCCATTAAAAAGTAGCGCGTGTCTTGTTGACGGTCACGCCGGGTTGTTCCAGTTCTTTCAGCCATTTCACCAGTTCGGCGGCATGACCTTGCTCCTCAGCGAGAAGTTCTTCAAAAAACAGCCGGTTGTCATGGTCGCCGCTGCGCGCACAGTGCTGTGTCGCCTCGGTATACAACCGGATCAGTTCGTTCTCGAATGCATGGTTGTGCTGCAACAGTTCCTGCAAGCTACGGCCAAGTTTGGGCGGGCGCAATTGCGAGGCATTGGGTGCCACGCCAAGGGCGAGCATGCGGCCGATAATCCGGTCCGCATGCGCCATTTCCTCACTGGCCTCATTGCTGAAACGTTTGGATACCTCGGTCAGCCCCCAGGCAGCGACGAGTCGTGCCTGGGTGCTGTACAGCTGGACCGCCGAGAGTTCGAGACTCAGGGCCCGACCGAGATAACCCAAAACGCGTTGATCAGCGTTGGCATATAGCATGACGACGGATCAGTCAGCGTCAACCATCGTTCAACTACGCGTTGCGCCGTTACCGGCATCGCCGAGCACGGGCTCAACTTCGCGATGCGGACGGGCAATGATATGAGCAGCCACCAGGCCATCGCCTACGCGCTCACAGGCATCCGCGCCTGCACGCACGGCTGCATTTACCGCACCGGTCTCGCCACGCACGAGGACGGTGACATAACCGCCGCCGACAAATTCACGCCCGAGAAGGCGAACTTCTGCCGCTTTGGTCATAGCGTCCGCCGCCTCGATGGCGGGCACCAGTCCACGTGTTTCAATCATGCCCAGTGCTATGCCGTAGTGTTCATTGGCCATGGTGTATTACTCCTCAAGTCAGTTGAATATAAAGCCTGTCTGTTAGGCTGCAGCTTTGCTGCTGCCACCTGTCGGCAGAACCGGCTCAACTTCACGGTGCGGACGGGCGATGATGTGTGCTGCTACCAGACCGTCACCTACACGTTCGCAAGCATCGGCACCGGCACGAACCGCTGCGTTAACCGCACCGGTTTCACCGCGAACCAGAACAGTGACATAACCGCCGCCAACGAATTCACGTCCAATCAGACGTACTTCCGCCGCCTTGGTCATAGCATCTGCTGCTTCGATGGCGGGAACCAGCCCGCGTGTCTCGATCATACCGAGTGCAATGCCGTAGTTTTCGTTTGCCATCTTTCTATCTCCTACTCTATTGACATGGTTGTTGAACTGTAAAAATTGCTACAACGCCTGTTCCGTTGTCTCGCCCTTCCCGGTTGACCGAGTCTCGTCAGTCCCCCAGAAATCGATGATCCCGCCAATGGTGAGATCGGTCAGGATCTCAAAGTCACCAGCGGCATAACGTGCGGCCGAACCACTCACTGTGAACACCCAGTTGCCCTCGCGCGCGCCGACAGTATCCACCGCCACATGGCGTTTCCCCTGTTCGTCGCGCAACACCCGCAAACTGCTCTGTTTGAGTCCGTCAATTCGACGGGTGCAAACCAGCGGTGCTTCGACCTGTAAAATATCCACTACGCGCTCTCTCCCTCGGGCGGCCAGTGGTCGATGATCCCGACAATCGTCAGATCACTCGGGTACTCCTTGCTACCCGCCGCTTCCCGTGCTGCGGAACTGCCAACACAAATCACCCAGTCACCGGGAATGCATCCCACGGCATCCACGGCAACCAGCATTGAACTGCCGTCCCGCACAACCTGCATGTGCCTGTGCTCCAGACCGGGGATACGGTTGGTGGCAACCAGCGGCCGTTCAACCTGGCAGATCTTCATCAGTGAGCCTCCTCAGTAACGTCATCCTTTACCGATGTCTCAATCACCTCGATCCGTTCACCGGCATGACAATCGCGTACGACCTGCAGCGTGTGCAGCAAGCCGGTTCTGGCCAGGTCCGCATAACGCGCACTCAGGGCCGCATCGACGCGCCGACAATGTTCAATCGCCCGCTCGCGTGCCCCGGGTACCTGGCCGTGGTAGTCAAAACGCACTACAACCGGAACCGGCAGGCCATGACTGACATTCAGTCTGGTGAATATCTTGATACCCACATCCAGATCGGCCACCGCCTCTTCCACGGTTTGCATATACGCAAAGTAAGTCAGGTTGCGTAACTGCACTTCTTCAAACCCGACACCCGCGCCGATAAAGCGCTCAGCATGGCCAATGTCCTGGTAACGGCCTTTGTGGTACTCGCGCACATATTCGATCTGCGAAAAGTTGTTGGTCAGTAAATGGGCTATCAACTTTTGCATACCCTCACTCATCTCACCTCCGGCCTGCCGGACCTGGGCGGAAACGTACTCGTCAGCCTCTGCGCGGCTCATCGACAGTGTTGTGTCAAACATTTCCACCGCGTCCAGATAACGCTTGAGATCGATCTCGCCATGGCGATCCGGCATATGGATGCGAATGGCATCATTATCCGTATCCAGTCCGATCAACATCAGGTCGATCGAGGCGCCGCAGCAAAAACTGTTTTCCACCGCGGTCTGAAACGCTTTGAGCCGTTCCAGTCCGCCCTGCGCGGCACGCCCCGCATCGGAGCCATGTGCCGCGCAACCTTCATGCTCGGGATCGCTGGAGCTGAAGTGATAGACCACGGTCTTCAAATAACGCGTGGGCATATCGGCGGTGGTTGGCTTGCCTTCGCGATACCGTTGCAATTCGGTTTCAGTCCACTTCTCGATGCTGTCTTCAATATCAAACATCGCACCGGCATAGGATTTACGCCGCACTGCTTTATGCGGCAGACGCAATACATAACTGATTACGTGCGCCAGGCGACCATCCGCACACGGTGAGATATCCAGTGTGTGAAAGCCGCAATCGATTAAAAAAGTCTGGAATTCCGTTTCCAGACGACTTAGGAAACCATTTGCAAAAAAATCATCACAAAACCGCTGGTACGTCTGGAACACACACCAGGCAAACAGCCGACGCATGTCCAGTTGGGTTACCCAGGCATCGGCCAGGATATCCCCGGGTAATTCAAAACCGAGTTGTTCGCGGGCCAGCGCCTGGGCGCGTCGTTCAAAATCGGCCTCGTGTTGCAGGCCGGAAACCTGTTTCAACGTCGGCACGATGGCATCGAAGGCCGCTTTGCTGCGCTGCTCGTAATCAAACAGCTGGGCATTTTCCGTGGCATTGCTCAGCGGATGCCGTCCGGACTGTACCGATGCCAGGTTCGCGCGCGCATTACCCGGCTTCGCAGGCGCATTGCCTGCAATGGTTCGGGCACCCGGCCGGCCGGCAGGTGCGGTCGGCACCAGGCTGATCGAACGGGATTGTCTGCGACGTGAACTCAACATGCCGTTTGCCTCATTCCGGGCTTAGTTAGCCCCGGGCGCCTCCGGAATAGGTAATCAATGAACCTTTATCCGTATTCCCACTGCCGCCGGTTACCGGACTCATCGGCTCGGGAATATCTTCATTGCGTTTCGTCTCCAGCTTCATCTGCATGGCGCTGGTGGCACGCCCGCCCTGACGGGTCGGGTTACGCTTGGTTGCGGTCATCCCTTCGGTCCCGGTGACCCGGTCACCGCGGTCCCAGTCATCACCGGTGATCCTCAGACCCTTATCAATGCCTTCACCGCTGATCCGGGATTTGACCCGGCCCTGAACCTGTTCGGCGGTTTCCGGGCTCGGCGCGGGCATCGCCTGTGCGTCGTTATGTCCCTTGCCGAAACGGGCTTCCTCGGTGCCGGTCACCTTGCCGCCGGCCATGCCGAACGGGCCCGTGATCTTGCCCTGTTCATAACGGTTGCCGGTCACATCAAAATGCTCGTCGCCCTGACTGGCATGCACCGGACTCTGCACACTGAATTTGCCCCACGGGGTTTCACCCAGTTGCTGCGGGAAATCGGGGCTACCCGGTTCGGCCGGCACCGACGGACAGGCTTGCGCAAACTGGTCCGCACCGACATACGGCGTACCGCTCACGGATTCACACAGCCCCTTGTCGGCGCCGGTCAGATGGCCGTTCAGGCCCGGCTGAATGCCGGTCATCACTGAACCCGGTGTGCTGCGCTGCTGACGATAACGGGCACTCGCCAGGGTCGCCTCTTCCGGCTTGCAGTACTTGCTGTACTGTTCCAGTCCCGCATACGGGGTGCCGGTAACGGACTTGCAGGTCCCCGGTTCATCGCCGGTCATGCGCGTGGAGCGCCCGGTCAGGGTGCCGGAGACGGACCTGCCATGGAATGTCTGGGTAAAACCGACTTTTTGATCCTGGGGTTTGGGGGCCTTGCCGCAAAAACCCTGGTACTGTTCCTGACCGACATAATCATCCCCGGTAACCGATTTGCAGGTCCCCGGCTCATCACCGGTCACCCGTTCGGAACGCCCGATCTGGGTACCGGTCAGGCTGCCGCCGCGCAGGGTCTGGCTGCTACCGACTTTCATCGGCGACTTGCCGTTGCCCTTTTGCATGTACTGGCTGCCGGTGAGTTCCCGTCCGGCACCTCTTTCATCACCGGTGACATGCGAGGAACGCCCCACGTTGTTACCACTGACGCTTTGCCCCTGACGGGTTTGCGAACTGGTGATCTTGCTCGGAGCACCCCCGCTCGAGGTACTGCAGAACGCCTCGGTCTGATCGGCACCGATGTATTCCACGCCGGTCACGTTCTTGCAGGTACCCGGCTCATTGCCGGTCACCCGTGAACTGCGACCCACGATACTGCCGGTCAGGGTCTGGCCGTGGCCGGTCTGGCTCTGGCCCACTTTCCAGGGGGCATCAGTCGCCGCGCCGGTTTCACTGCTGGCGTAATCCTTGCCCGGGCGCATACGACCGACCGGTTCGGATTTTTTCCTGCCGGCATTGCCGTTTTTACACCGATCGGCGCGCACTTTTTTGGCCAGCTCCCGCCCGCTCAGTTTCGGATTGGCGGCGCGCGCGGTTTGTGCCTCGCTCATGCCGTTACCGTTAAGGCCGGCCTTGCCGCGGGAGGCCATCGCCTGGCGGCGCGCCCGTGATGCGGCACGGCTGCTGCTCATCTGAATGTTCTGCTGTACCCGTGACATCACCGCGGCCCGTGGCTTGCTGGCGGTTCGCGTAGTTTGCGTATCGGCGTGCAAGCTCGATTCGGCACGGGCTTTTTCACCCTTGCAACCGCAATCGCCTACGGCCCGCGTGTCAGCTGACTTGTCGACTTCGGCCGGATTCGCCGGCGCGGCCTGCGGCGCCGTGCTCTGAGCCGGAGCGCTGCGGGTACGGTCGGTATCCTTCAGCGCGGCCTTGCCCTGGGTCGACATCGCCTGGCGCCGCGCCCGTGAGGCCGCGCGAGCCGAATTGCTGTTGATCTGTGCAGTCTGTGCCATCGTAAACCCCGTCACATCGATACTGGTTGTTCGTAACTGGTTGTTCCTAACCGGGGACCCAATCACATTACCGGGTCCCCGTTTCTTGCTTTGTTTGCTCAGCGTCCTTCGAAGACCACAAAAGAGTGTCCCTGAGTCTGGCTGTAGCTGTCGTAACCCAGCAGCTTGATGTGATGATCGGGATAGGCCCGGCGGCAGGCTTCCAGTTCATCAAGCACGCTCTGCAGGTTGGTTTCACCGAAGAACGGCAGCTTCCACATGGTCCAGTAGTGATTGAACGCCTGGTTGGGATGCTCGTGTTCGATCGCCGGCGCCCAGCCATTGGCCAGGATGTACGCGATCTGTTCCTGGATCTCCTCGGCGGTCAGCTTGGGCAGAAAGCCGAAGGTTTCGAGTGTCTGGGCAGTCTGAAAGTCACCCATTTCATACATACTCATAATTATTTACCTCGTATCAATTCGCTGTCAGGTTGTTTCGTCCGGTCTGGATGGGGCCTAGCCCACGTCCAGTTTGTCCACGGTTTCGAACTCGAACTTGATCTCTTTCCAGGTTTCCAGCGCGACGGCCAGTTCCGGACTGGTTTTTGCCGCGTCCATGAGAATGTCACGCGCTTCTTTTTCGAGCTCACGCCCCTGGTTACGCGCCTTGACACAGGCTTCCAGCGCAACACGGTTGGCCGCGGCACCGGCTGCGTTGCCCCACGGATGACCCTGAGTACCACCACCAAATTGCAACAGTGAATCGTCGCCGAAGATGGTGACCAGTGCCGGCATGTGCCAGACATGGATACCGCCGGAGGCCACGGCAAAGACGCCGGGCAGGGAACCCCAGTCCTGATCGAAGAACACGCCACGTGAGCGATCTTCAGGAACAAAGGATTCTCGCAGCTGATCCACAAACCCGAGCGTGGAGGCGCGATCGCCTTCCAGCTTGCCGACTACGGTACCGGTATGCAGCTGATCACCACCGGACAGACGCAGGCACTTGGCCAGGACGCGGTAGTGGATACCGTGTTTCGGGTGACGGTCGATAACCGCATGCATGGCACGGTGTACGTGCAACAGCATGCCGTTCTTGCGACACCAGTTGGCCAGCCCCGTATGCGCGGTAAAGCCGCCGGTCAGAAAGTCGTGCATGATGATTGGGCTGCCGACTTCCTTCGCGAATTCGGCGCGCTCGTACATGTCTTCCGGGGTCGGCGCGGTCACGTTCAGGTAATGACCCTTGCGCTCGCCGGTTTCCTGCTGGGCCTTCTGGATGGCCTCGCCAACGAATTCGAAGCGGTCACGCCAGCGCATAAACGGCTGGGAGTTGACGTTCTCGTCGTCCTTGGTCATATCCAGACCACCGCGCAAGCACTCATAAACCGCGCGACCATAGTTTTTGGCGGACAGGCCCAGTTTGGGCTTGATAGTCGCACCCAGCAACGGACGGCCGTACTTGTTCAGACGATCGCGCTCAACCTGGATACCGGCCGGCGGACCGCCGCAGGTTTTGATATAGGCGATCGGGAAGCGCAGATCTTCCAGACGCAAATGTTTGAGTGCCTTGAAACCGAAGACGTTACCCACCAGCGAGGTCAACACGTTGGTAACGGAAGCTTCCTCGAACAGATCGATCGGGTAGGCGATAAACGTGTAGAAGGATTCAGAGTCACCGGGCACGTCTTCAATCCGGTAGGCACGGCCCTTGTAGTATTCCAGATCGGTCAACAACTCTGACCATACAGTACTCCAGGTACCGGTGGATGATTCGGCGGCCACGGCAGCGGCAACCTCCTCGCGAGGCACGCCGGGCTGGCCGGTGACCTTGAAACAGGCCAACAGGTCCGTATCCAGCGGGACATAATCCGGGGTCCAGTACTTGTCGCGGTATTCTTTTACACCCGCTTCATAGGCTTTCGACATGATCTACTCCTGCTTCGGTTGCTGATATTTCAGTTCGCTGCAAATTCTGTTTGGGTAGTCAGAGCATAGGGAGCCGGTTAGTTTGATACAAATCGATATTTTCTTCGTAATCGATAGATGATTTGCTATGCCATCGACATCGACCTTCAAACCCATCGACTGCAATCTATATATACCTGCACCCTGCCCTGACTTCTGATTTCCAACCGCAGTCTTTGCGTGGTTATCCCACCCGGTATTCCCGGGCCCGTGTGATGATTGTTCACCTGTCATCCCCAGGTGTACTGCTTTACCGGTTGTCAAACCCGTGTCGCATTTGCCGGGTTTTTTCCAACATGCGATAAGTGGAACGGTTGTTGTTAAAACGCGGCACGTCATGCAGCGCCACCCAGCCGATCTCATGAGACTCGTCGTTGCCCGGAATGGGCAAGCTGTCATCGATCTCCACCAGAAAACGGATATCGATATGTTCGTGCGCCGGCGCATCCGCTGTGACAGGCGTCCAGTGAATGTCCACATCAAAAATCGCATCGCTTAATAATGTGACCTGCGATAATTCGATCCCGCTCTCCTCGGCCGTCTCACGCAACGCGACGCGCAGAATATCGGCATCGCCATCGGCATGGCCGCCGGGCTGAAACCATTGATCCAGTTTGCGATGGTGCAACATCAATACATGCGAGCGATCCAGACTGACCACCCAGGCCGAGCCGGTCACATGGGTCGGCAACAGTTCCCGCTTGAAACAGTCCGGATGTTGTTCAACGAAGCCGATCGCGCGCCGCACAAAACCTGCCTCGTCCATGAAACGGGTCTGATGTTGATTGAGTAAACGCAACAGTTCCTGGCGATGCATCAGCGCGATCCCCACGAAGTCCATGGATGCTGCACGGCATTGATGGCCGCCGCCGCGGCCTCGTCCACGTCAGCCTCGCGACCGGAGAGGGTCAGGCGACCGAAAGCACCGACCGCACGGGCATCGATCAGGGTGATATTGGCGGCTTTTTCGGCCTGGTTGGCGGCAAAGATGATGTAACCGGCCGGCTCGGTCTCGAGAATGAACATGCTCTGCTCGGGCAGAATCATCGAGCCCTTGCGATCCTGGCGGTTGATGACCACGGTGTGATCGGGCGTCATGCCGCGAATGGTTTCCTGCCAGGCGATCTTGCAAGGTTCGGGACTGGTCGCGGCCGTGCCCAGGTGGCTGAGTATCACCCGCCCCGATTCCTCCACATCACTGTGATCGCGATGGTGAATCACCATCGAACCGTAGGCACGCTCCACCACCTGCTGAGCCAGATGCACGCGGGTCGCCTTCAGGGCCATATCGGTGAGGCGATGCACCGCCATGCCCGGCGAGACTTCCACCCACAGGCAGGCATTACCCGGCGAGGGTGGAAACCCCTGGGACACCGTGGCCATGTATTCGGCCAGTTGCGGCTGCAGGGAGTCAATATAAACGTAGGTTCGAAGTGTGATCATGTACCGCGCGCTCGCCACTGCCCTGCAAAGCCAGAATGAGGCAGAAGCTTAAAAACCCCGGTACTTCAATACAAATCGATAATATCGACGTTTCTGATAGACGATGTTCTATGAATCAATCCGCGTGATGACTCTGGACAAATATTTGGGGCCGTTTGCTATATCAATGAGCATGTGCTGGAAGGCGTTCATTGCGCTGGCCAGACAGATTGGTGTACTTTGCGCACAATGACTGCCAACACGGATAGGATTGTGAGGAACAGGGCGACGACGGAAGCGCCACAAGTATCCGGAATATCGGTTCAGATGGAGCGCCGGATCCGCTTCGCCTGATCCGGCCTGTCGGTTTAATCCCGCGGGGTGGATCAAGCCACAGGCGGAGCCACCTTACATCGGTTCAGTCGGCGTAATAACGGGAATAGCTGGCCCGGTCCATGTCGATCACCTCGGCGGTGATGGTCGCCACACCCAATTCCAGCTCACGCAGTGCCGCAACCACGGCCTCGGACAGCTGCTTTTTCTGCGCACCGCTTCGCCCGGCATGGATCCGACACCGCACGCAGACAAAACCCTTGCCTTCAACACCCGTCCGATATGCCGTGATCGGGATCGTCCGGGATTTGATATTCGCCATCTCGAACAGGCCGGAATCAAGCGCCGCCCTGAACACGGCGTCAGCCATGGCCTGCGCCTCGTGTTCGTCAATGCAATCGGCGCTGTATTCAACGATCAAATGCGGCATAATCGCCTCTGATATCCCATTTATTACCCGTCACATTTTCGGTCTAATATAAAAATCACTGAAGTGACTCACCATTAATAATCGAAACCTCACTGCAGGCACAATCCACGTAACCGAAAATAAACCTCAATCGGTCGGAACCTGCACTCATTTAAATAACTCCGGGGCCGTCGGAAATCGAAAAACGTTTGCGAAACTCGCTGGGCGACAAATGTGTGGTACGGCGAAAGACCCGGCGCAGGCTGCTCGGATCACGATAACCAACCCGCTCGGCAACGGCTTCGAGCGGCAGGTTGGTCCGTTCAAGAAGCCGCTTGGCCTCATCGATTCGCAACAGGGTTAAATACTCGGCCGGGTTGTAGCCTGTCGTCTGCCTGAAACGGCGGATCAGTGTACGCGGACTGATCGCAAACACCTCGGCAAGCTGTTCAAAAGTAAATGCCTCGCGTAAATGCATTTGCATCCAGGTCTGAGCCCGTGTGACCAGCGGGTCGCGCGCCCGGATACCACTTTCAAGATAGCTGTAGGGTGCCTGGGAATGGCGATTGGTATCGACCAGCAATACCTTGGCGCAGAACAGGGCCAGCTCATCCCCGGCAAAACGGCGTATCAAGTTCAGCATCACACTCATGTACGCCGTGGATGCACCACCGGTTACAATGCCCCGATCCTCGACCACCATGTCCTCCGCCATCAGTCGCACGTGCGGATAGCGGTCAGCGAAGGCCTGCTGGATCCACCAGCTGGTTGTGGCCCGGCGACCGTCGAGCAGGCCCGCCTCGGCTAACAACACGGTTGCCGTGCAGCTGGCCGCAAGTAGACAACCCGCCTCGCGTATTGCCGCCAGCGGTCGAAGATGCGGCGCCGCGTTGTGCGCCGCGGCCAGTAATTGCCCGGCATCGTAAAAATGAATACTGCCAATGAACAAGGCATCTGGCCGGTCGATTTCATCCAGGCCGGCATCTGCAGCGAGGCGAAACCCGGTGGCCGTGCGCACTGGTCCGCCGTCAGGTGTCACCAGGGACCAGCCAAACAGGGGTCGAGCCGCCTTTCCCGCCTGCTGTCGCCAGACGGTGTTGGCTGCATTGAGGAGATCGATTGCGCCGGTGACGCAGCCACCCTCACAACCATCCAGAGCAAGGACCGAGATGTGATGCATCCCAAAAGTGTCAGCTGCAGCCCGATAATTGTCAATCTGGCCACTGTCGCCAGACGCCGCCGCCTTCTAGCCTGATACACAATCAGCAGCCTTGCCTGTAAAACCCATCACATCAAGGAGGAAAAGCCCATGACAATGTCACAATCCGAGACAAACTTTATCACCTCATCATCCGTCGGGGGACGCATCCTGGTCTTTGTTTACAGTCTGATCGCCTACGCCATCGGCATGGTCGCCATCGCCTGGCTGGTGATCTCGCTGACAGGCTGGGTTCCGCTTGCCGCACCGCCTGTCGAAGTTCAGTCGCCAATGACGGCCGTCCTGATCAATCTCGTGCTGTTGTTGCTGTTTGGCCTGCAGCACAGCATCATGGCCCGTCCCGGCTTCAAGGCCTGGTGGACCCGCTGGATCGTCCCGGCGGCTGAACGCAGCACCTTCGTGCTCACCTCAGGGATCGCCCTCGCCCTGCTGGTATGGCTGTGGCAACCCCTCGAAGGCGTTGTCTGGTCAGTCTCGCAACCACTGGCCAGCAGTGCATTGTGGGTCCTGTTCGCCATCGGCTGGCTGTACCTGGTGGCTGCCACCTACGTCACCAATCATTATGACCTGTTCGGACTGCGCCAGGGCTGGCTCTATCTGCTTGGCAAGCCGTACACCCCGGTGCCGTTTGTCCGTGCCTGGATGTATCGTTACAGTCGACATCCGATGATGGTCGGCATTCTGATCGGTATCTGGTCAACCCCGCACATGACCCTTACTCACCTGATACTGGCAGCAGGATTCAGTGTGTACATTGCAATCGGAGTTGCATTCGAAGAGCGCGAACTTCTCGCCCAGTTCGGCGAGAAATACCTGCATTATCGCAAAGAGGTCGGCGCGGTCTTACCGCGAATACGGTGAGGCTAAATAAGTGTTCCAAATACCAGTCCATTTTACTACGTAGCCTGGATCAAGGAGCAACGCGACGGATCCAGGTTTTTCCGGGGTTCAGGTGGAAGCGCTTTGCTTGTTCCACCCTACAGGGGTGATCCGGTATTGGGAACTTCTATTTAGCCGGAGTCTGGCGCAGAAGCGGGTAACTTATTGCTATTCATTTATTACCGGTTTCTGCTCCAGAAGGAAAACTGGCATATGTAAAACAGCGGCATCACTGTTACACAATTTTTTTACTCTTTCTTACCCCAGATCTCTTCCAGGCGACTGTCGCGGCCACAGGTCAGGCGATAAAACTTGTAACGCAGCGGCGACTTCTTGTAATAGTCCTGGTGATAACTTTCATTGCCCTTGATCGGCCAGAACGTGGAAGCGTCCAGGATGGGCGTGACGACTTTTTTATCGGGGAACTGTTCGACCACTTTCTGCCGCGAGGCTTCGGCCAGGCGCC
>CAYOOC010000028.1:0-33637 GCA_964405505.1 uncultured Thiohalophilus sp. | reverse complement strand
TGGTGGCGTGCATCCCCTTGGGACCCTGCTGATATTCGAATTCGACCTGCTGGCCTTTTTTCAGGGTCTTGTAGCCCTCCATGCTGATGGCGGAAAAATGGGTGAAAATGTCATCTCCGCCGTTTTCCGGGGCGATAAACCCGTATCCCTTGGCATTACTGAACCATTTTACTGTACCTGTCGACATAATCTTTCAGCCTCCTTGTCCATCGACGGGGCAAGCCGCTTACCCCTTGTGTTGCCATGGAATTACAGTGCGCCCGGTCCAATCCGGGTGCAACTTTATCCCCTGACTATAGTCAAAATTGAGTGAATTTCATCCGACCCGGTCCACAAAAACGGGGATGGGCATCTCCCGCGCGTATCAGCTAAAATCGGCCCTATGAGTGACCCGAAACATACCCGCGAAAACCAGGATGACGGGCTGGCCCTTGAGGAGGCAAAGCCGAAACTCAAGCGCCCGCCCATGTATAAAGTTGTGCTGATAAATGACGACTACACTCCTATGGAGTTTGTCGTTCATGTGTTGCAGGCTTTTTTTGGCATGGATCGTGAAAAGGCGACCCATATCATGTTGAATGTTCATACCAAGGGCAAAGGCATCTGCGGCATCTATCCCCGCGATGTTGCCGAAACCAAGGTGGCACAGGTCAACGATTATTCAAGGCAGAACGAACATCCGCTACTCTGTACCCTGGAGCCGGATGCCGATGAGCAGTAGGCGAGGAGGTCGTCATGTTGAACAAAGACCTGGAAAAAACCCTGAACGAGGCCTTCAAGCAGGCACGCGAGCAGCAGCATGAATTCATGACGGTCGAGCACCTGCTGCTGGCCCTGCTGGACAACCCGTCCGCGATCGAAGTCCTCAAGGCCTGCGGTGCCAATATCGAGGCCCTGCGCCAGGATCTGGACAAGTTTCTCAGCGAAACCACGCCACTGCTGCCGCCCCACGACGACCGCGAAACCCAGCCCACGCTCGGTTTCCAGCGCGTGCTGCAACGGGCGGTGTTTCATGTCCAGTCCTCCGGTAAACAGGAGGTCAGTGGCGCCAATGTCCTGGTGGCCATTTTCAGCGAACAGGAATCCCAGGCGGTCTACTTCCTGAAAAAACAGGATGTCAGCCGCCTCGAGGTGGTCAACTTTCTCTCCCACGGCATCAGCAAGGTGCAGGACGAGGAGCAGGTGGATGCCGACAGCCTGGCCGACGAGGAGGGCGGTGACGAGGCCGCCAATCCGCTCAAGCAATTCACCTCCAATCTCAATGAGCTGGCACGCCAGGGGCGCATCGATCCGCTGATCGGCCGCAAGAACGAACTGGAACGTACCATCCAGGTGCTGTGTCGCCGACGCAAGAACAATCCGCTGTTTGTCGGCGAGGCCGGGGTGGGCAAAACCGCGCTGGCCGAGGGGCTGGCCAAGAAGATTGTCGATGGTGAGGTGCCGGAAATCCTGGCCAAGAGCGTGATCTATTCGCTCGATCTGGGCACACTGCTGGCCGGCACCAAATACCGGGGCGACTTCGAAAAGCGGCTCAAGGCGGTGCTGGCCCAGCTGCACAAGCAGGAAGGCGCGGTGCTGTTCGTCGATGAAATCCATACCATCATTGGGGCCGGTGCCGCCTCCGGCGGAGCGATGGATGCCTCCAACCTGATCAAACCGGTGCTGGCCTCCGGCGAGCTCAAGTGCATCGGTTCCACCACCTACCAGGAATATCGCGGTATTTTTGAAAAGGACCGGGCTCTGTCCCGCCGTTTCCAGAAGATTGACGTGCCCGAGCCGACGGTGGAGGAGTGCATCCAGATCCTCGAGGGGCTCAAGTCCCGCTTCGAGGAACACCACAACGTACGCTATACCCACCAGGCGCTGCGCCTGGCCGCGGAGCTGTCGGACCGCTATATCAACGACCGGCATCTGCCCGACAAGGCCATCGATGTGATCGACGAGGCCGGCGCCAACCAGCGCATGCAGCCGCCGTCCAAACGCAAGAAGACCATCGGTGTGAAGGAGATCGAGGCCATTGTCGCCAAGATCGCTCGCATTCCGCCCAAGACGGTCTCCTCCAGCGACATGGAAACCCTGCGCAACCTGGAACGGGATCTCAAGCTGGTTATCTACGGGCAGGACGAGGCGGTCGACGGCCTGTCTGCGGCGATCAAACTCTCACGTGCCGGGCTGGGCAACGAAACCCGGCCAATCGGTTCGTTCCTGTTCGCCGGTCCCACCGGTGTGGGCAAGACCGAGGTAACCAAACAGTTGTCCCGGATTCTCGGCATCGAGCTGATTCGCTTCGACATGTCCGAATACATGGAACGGCACACCGTCTCCCGGCTGATCGGCGCACCGCCAGGCTATGTCGGTTACGATCAGGGCGGACTGCTGACCGAGGAGATTAACAAGCATCCGCATGCCGTACTGCTGCTGGACGAGATCGAAAAGGCGCACCCGGATGTCTTCAACCTGCTGCTGCAGGTGATGGATCACGGCACCCTGACCGACAACAACGGCCGCAAGGCGGATTTTCGCAACGTGATCATCGTCATGACCACCAATGCCGGTGCTGAAAACCTGTCACGCAGCTCCATCGGCTTCACCAAGCAGGATCACTCCAGTGATGCCATGGAAGCGATCAAGAAGACCTTCACGCCGGAATTCCGCAACCGGCTGGATGCGGTGATCCAGTTCAAGCAGCTGAGCCCGGACATCATCAGCCAGGTGGTCGACAAATTCATGTTCGAATTCGAGGCCCAGCTGGAAGAGAAGGGCGTCAGCCTGGAAGTGGATGCCGAGGCGCGGACCTGGCTGGCCATGCGCGGCTACGATCCCACCATGGGCGCGCGGCCGATGGCACGGGTCATTCAGGAGAACATCAAGAAACCCCTGGCTGAAGAGTTGCTGTTCGGCAAGCTGGCCAACGGCGGCCATATCCGCATCAGCGTCGACAACGACGCACTGAGCTTCGAGATGGAAAGCAAGGACGAGTTAGCAACAAGCTAGTGCCGAGGGACGAGGCTGTTTAACCCGATGTAGGCCGGACAAAGCGCGAGCGATGTCCGGCAATCTGCCCGATACCGCTTCGCTTTATCGGGCCTACAGATTTATGAACAGAGGGTTGTTTTACTAGCGACTAGAAACTAGCCCCTAGAACCTGCCAGCCCGCAGGGCTGGCCTTAACGATTACGGAAGGTGATGCGGCCCTTGCTGAGGTCGTAGGGGGTCAGCTGGACGGTGACCTTATCGCCGGTCAGGATACGGATATAGTGTTTGCGCATTTTGCCGGAGATATGCGCGGTCACGATGTGACCGTTTTCGAGTTCAACCCGAAACGTGGTGTTGGGCAGGGTTTCCACCACCGTGCCCTCCATTTCAATGTGTTCTTCTTTAGCCATTCAGTAACTATCTCACTCTCCCCAAAACAGCGCGAATAATGCCTGATCCGGGGCCGATTTTCAAAGTAAATAGCGATATAGCGACGGATCCGGCCGTTTCAAGGCCGGCCGGCGGCAGGATGGGGCGGGAATTCGGGGTGCTCAGACGGCCACGGCGCGGCGCCAGTCCACCGGTGTCCAGTAGACGTGTGGATGGACGAGCTCATCGTCCAGGACGATTTCCATCCCCAGCAACTGGTTGATGATGTCCAGGTTGGGGATCTCGGCGAGATCGTCTTTCAGGCGGCCAAAGTGCCGACGGTTCATATAGAGCACGTTGGGGCGAAACCCCTGCTCCTGTTCGAACTCGTTGGCGAGACGGTAGATGAAGCTCAACATAAGGCACCTCCTATGTTGGGAACCCCAGCGTGCCTGTTTAATATGACACTCCCATGACAGTGGAGTTCGGGTGGCCTTGTTTATTATATCGGCCCGCCACTCCGCATGCTTTAATTCAATGAAAAAACCAATTGTAAACGAATGTCACAATTATGATTCAGCGTTTTCAGGCAGGTTATAATGAGAATTCAGACGTACTTTCTTATTTGAAAAGGCGTCGATGCCACTATCCTGTTAACCGAATGCTTCCAGCTCGATCCATTGGCGACCATCATACCCCTCGAGTGGCTGAAAGCGGCGTTTGTAGTCCATCTTGTCCGATTCCCCGATCCAGTAGCCCAGATAGAGATAGGGCCGTTGCCACTGTCGTGCGAGTTCAATCTGTAGCAGGATCGCCAGGGTGCCAAGACCCCGTTGATGCCATTGTGGCTCAAAAAAGGTATACACCGCCGATAATCCGTCCTCCAGCACATCAGTGACTGCCACCGCCAGCAGTTGTTGTTGGACGCGCAGTTCGATCAAGGTTGTCTCTGCCCAGTAGGAGTTGAGCACCCGCATGTAGGTATCGGGATCGTCATTATCCATTCCGCCGCCGGGATGACGATGCTGCATGTAGCGGCGATAGAGTTCGTAGTGTTCGTCAATAAACTCGACCGGGCGGGTTGTTAGTTGTACATCCCGGTTGGTCTTGAGTGTGCGACGTTGACTGCGATTGGGTTCGAAGCGGCTAATGGGAATGCGTACCGGCACACAGGCCCGGCAGCTACGGCAATGCGGGCGATAGATGTAATTGCCGCTGCGACGAAAGCCGATACTGGCCAGCGCCGAGTAATGGGCAGGCTGAAGGACCAGTGACGGGTCGACAAAGATCGAGGTTGCCTGACGATCGTCCAGGTAACTACAGGGATGTTCCGGAGTGGCAAAAAATTGCAGCTCACTGAGCAACGGGTGAAAACTGTCGTGATCGGTCATGGCGATTGTGTCATCGGGTTTCCATCTTGAACTTTAGAATAGCAAGCTGAACCGGTCCGGGAAAACAGCCAATACACCGAGAAATCGAAATATTATAGTCGCTTCGGATATCACAACCAGAATAAATATCACCACCGAAACACCGAATCCACTGACTGACACTGAAAAACACGAAAAACTGTTTCGGTGAGTTCGGTGGTATCGGTGTTTTCAGTGGTTTGTTACCTGTCGATTGAGTTTCGAGTCGGGTCACGAGATTCGCCCGGTCGTCTGTAACTGCTGAATCAGTTCGGGATCGATTGTCCAGTTTCCGGGGTTGAGGGGGAAGCAATAGGTATCGAGGTAGCGGGTGAATTCCTGTCGGGGAATGTTTTGCGCACCGAGACTGTTGAGATGTTCCGTTTCCACCTGGCAGTCGATCAGACGGAAGTCCCAGGTACGCAAATGAGCAACCAGTGTGACAAAGGCAATCTTCGAGGCGTCGTTCATTCGGGCAAACATCGACTCGCCGAAAAAGACCTTGCCCAGTGCCACACCATACAGGCCTCCGACCAGTTGATCGTCATACCACGCTTCCACCGAATGGGCGTGACCCGCTTCATGAAACTGCCGATAGGCGTCTTGCATCTCTGCCGTGATCCAGGTGCCGAGTCCATCCCGTCGCGGCAGGGCGCATTGCTGCATCACCTCGGCGAAGGCTGTATCAAAGGTGATCCGAAAGTGACCTTTTTTCAGGCTCTTGCGCAGGCTGCGGGAGATTTTCAATGCCCCGGGAAACAGGACCGAACGGGGATCGGGCGACCACCAGAGAATCGGTTGTTCGTCGCTGTACCAGGGGAAAATCCCGTGTCGATAGGCCGCCAGTAACCGGGAGATTGACAGATCGCCCCCCAGTGCCAGCAGCCCGTCGGGATCGCCCAACGCCTCTTCCACATCGGGAAACCAGTCAGGATAGTGGGGTGATAGCCAGTAGGGGGCACTCATACCGGATCAGGCCGAGCGTTTAAACGGTGAATGAGTATCCAGCTCCCGCATGTAATCTTCCACGGCTTCCCGTTCGTGATCCAGGTAGCGGGTGAGTCCTTCACGAAAACCGTCGTGGGCAATCCAGTGCGCCGACCACGTCGGCACAGGTAAAAATCCACGGCTGATTTTGTGTTCACCCTGGGCGCCGGGTTCGAAGCGTTGCAAGCCATGTTTAATGCAGTAATCGAGCCCCTGATAATAACAGGCTTCGAAATGCAGGCTGTGGAAATCACGATTACAGCCCCAGTGCCGGCCATACAGGGTATCGCTGCCACAGACATTAAAGGCGGCAGCTACGTATTCACCCTGGTAGCGGGCCATTACCACCACGACATTGCGTGGCATAGTCTGGCCGATTTCCATGAAAAAGCCCTGCGAGAGGGTCGGGATGCCGCTTTTGCGCTCGAAGGTGTTGCGATAAAAACGGTGGTAAATATCCCAGTGTTCCGCTTCCATCTCGTCCCCATGGCGGATTTCGATCTCGACGCCTTGCTCCTGAACCATGCGCCGTTCCCGCTTCACTTTTTTGCGCTTTTGCTGGGTAAAGTGCGACAGGTAATCATCGAAGTCACGGTAAGCATGGTTTTGCCAGTGAAACTGACAACCCAGACGCATTAAATAACGGGAGTCGTTCTGGAATTGATGTGTATCCCGCTCGTCAGTAAACAACCAGTGCAGGGATGACATACCGGCTTGCTGCGCATGGGCAGTTGCCGCCTCGATCAATTGCGCGGCACAGGTATCAAAATCTTTATCCGGATGCACCAGCAGACGCGGCCCGGTTGCGGGGGTGTAGGGAATGGCGACCACCAGTTTGGGATAATAGTGCAGTCCGGCACGATGCCAGGCATCGGCCCAGGCCCAGTCAAACACAAACTCGCCATAGGAATTATCCTTAATATACATCGGCGCGGCGGCCACCGGTACACCGTCTTCCTCGATGAGCAAATACTGCGGATACCAGCCATACAACTCACCGACCGCGTTATGCCTTTCCAGTGCACGCAAAAACTCATGCCGCACAAATGGAAAACGCCCGTCAGAGAGGGCGTTCCATTGCTCGGCGGAAACCTCGGCGAGACTTTCCAGTATCCGGGTTGTCATAAAGTTCACTTCTTGAAGTCATTGGGAATTACGCAAAGAACGCAAAGGCGCAAAGGTCGCAAAGTTTTTAACCTGGATATTTGGTAGGCAGTTAATAAACTTCCGAAGTTATTAATCGCAAGATTAAATAATAATTTCCTTTGCGTTCTCTGCGTCTTTGCGTCCTCCGCGTTACCTTCCAGAGCGTCAGCTATTACCAGCCCATCAGGCGTTTTCCTCTTTGTCGAGGTAGCGTTCGGCGTCGAGGGCGGCCATGCAGCCGGTGCCGGCGGAGGTGACGGCCTGGCGGTAGATATGATCGCTGACATCGCCGGCGGCGAAGACGCCCGGGACGCTGGTGGCGGTGGCATCGCCTTGGGTACCGCTTTTCACGCTGATGTACCCGCCTTCCATCTCCAGCTGGCCTTCGAAGATATCGGTGTTGGGCTTGTGGCCGATGGCGATAAACACGCCCATGACGTCAATCTCTTTGGTGCTGCCGTCTTCGGTACTCTTCAGGCGCAGGCCGGTGACGCCCGAGTTATCACCCAGAACTTCGTCCAGCTCATGATTCCATTCGATACTGACGTTGCCGTTCTTGGCTTTTTCCAGCAGCTTGTCGGAGAGAATTTTTTCTGAACGGAATTTGTCGCGGCGGTGAATGACGGTGACATGATCGGCAATGTTGGATAAAAACAGTGCTTCTTCAACGGCGGTGTTGCCGCCACCGACGACCGCGACTTTCTGGCCGCGATAGAAAAAACCGTCACAGGTGGCGCAGGCGGAGACACCCTTACCGCGAAAGGTTTCTTCGGAATCCAGGCCGAGATACATGGCCGAGGCCCCGGTGGCGATAATCAAAGCATCGCAGGTGTAAACACCGTTATCCCCGGTCAGGGTATAGGGCTTCTGTTTCAGATCGACCTTGTTTATATGGTCAGAGACGATCTCGGTATCAAAGCGTTCGGCATGCTGGCGCATCCGGTCCATCAGGCCCGGTCCCTGAAGCCCTTCTACGTCGCCGGGCCAGTTATCCACTTCGGTGGTGGTCATCAATTGGCCACCCTGTTCCAGGCCGGTGATCAGTACCGGATTCAGGTTGGCGCGTGCAGCATAGACGGCCGCGGTGTAACCGGCGGGACCGGATCCCAGGATAAGCAGGCGACAGTGTTTGGCTTCACTCATGTGTTAGACTCCGGATGCATGTGATTGATTTGTTGTTCGATTTCCTTAAACAGACAGCCAAAACCGGAACAGGTTCAGCCTGTAGAAGGGGAAGTGCCTGTAGTCTACGGAATGCCGACAAGAGGGTAAAGGCGTAACATGAGAATCGGAGTACCGAGCGAGGTCAAGGTTCAGGAAGGGCGAGTCGCGCTGATCCCCGATGCGGTCGATGAACTGATCCGCCATGATCATCAGGTCTTTATTCAAAGTGGTGCCGGCCAGTATAGCGGTTATGAGGATGAGGCCTATCGGGCCCGTGGTGCGCAGATTGTCACCAGCGCGGCTGAACTGTTCGACACCGCGGAACTGATCGTCAAGGTCAAGGAACCCCAGGCCGAGGAACTGGATCGCCTGCGTGCCGATCATCTGCTGTTCTCTTACCTGCATCTGGCCGCCGCGCCGCAACTGACCCGGGCGCTGAAGGAGATCGGCCTGACTGCGGTGGCGTTTGAAACCGTTACCGATGCCCACAACCGGCTGCCATTGCTGGCGCCGATGAGTGATATTGCCGGGCGCATCGCCAGCCAGACCGGCAGCAATCTGCTCTATCACCATCAGGGCGGTCGCGGTGTATTGCTGGGCGGGGTGCCGGCCACGGAGCGGGGGCAGGTGGTGATTCTCGGTGCCGGGGTGGCCGGCACCAGCGCGGCGCGCATGGCCGCCGGGATGGGGGCGCAGGTGACCATCTTCGACCGCGATCGGGACAAACTGCAACAGGCCCGCCTCATCGGTCCCAATGTGACCGGCCGCCACGCCTATACCAGTGCCATCGAGGAGGCCGTTCAGTCGGCCGATCTGCTGATCGGCGCGGTACTGATCCCCGGCGCCAGAAGCCCTCATCTGGTCTCGGCCGGGACAGTCCGGCACATGCCGGCCGGCAGTGTGATTATCGATATTTCGGTCGACCAGGGCGGCTGTATCGAAACCACCCGCCCGACCAGCTACGACGAGCCCACCTTCCTCTGGGAAGGGGTGCTGCATTACGGGGTCACCAACATGCCCGGCGCCGTGCCCAGAACGGCCTCCCAGGCGTTGTCTGCCGCCCTGGTTCCCTATATCCTGCGACTGGCCGAGCCGGGCTGGGAGAGCCGGCCGGACCTCGCCGCGGGGCTCAATATCCGGGCCGGCAAGGTGGTTCTGGCCGCCTTGCAATAACTGTAAATATATTGCGATTATTCTTATAATTTAGTAAGTTATATTACTTTCCTCATAAAGAAGATAAACTTTGCCCCAGGCCAAGAAGACAGCCACCGACGCCAAAAGCCCGCCCCTGGCCAGCCACCTGCAACGGGCGCTGAAAGAGGGCGCGCTGTATGTGTTCGGCTTTACCGCGCTCTATTTCCTGCTGGCGCTCTTCAGCTACCATCCGGCGGACCCGGGCTGGTCCCACAGTGGCGGAGCACAACCGCGTATCGCCAATCTGGGTGGGCCGACCGGCGCCTGGCTGGCCGACGTCTTTTTGAGCCTGTTTGGCTATCTGGCCTACCTGTTCCCGATCATGGTCGCCTACGCCGGCTGGCGACTGTACCGTGATCGGCGCAATGTGCATCCTTTCGATATTCGCGGCTTCGGGTTGCGGGTCAGCGGTTTTGTGCTGACCCTGCTGGCCGGCTGTGGCCTGGCCAGCCTGCACGATGTCGGCGGGGTCAGCCCGTTGCCGGTCAATGCCGGGGGAATCCTGGGCGATTACGTGGCCACCCATATGGCCGGTGCATTCAGTTTTCTGGGCGCCACGCTGCTGCTGCTGGCGCTGTTTTTGAGCGGGGTGACCCTGTTTACCCACCTTTCCTGGTTGTGGCTGATGGACTCTCTGGGTGCCCTGACTCTGCGCCTTTTCTATGCGTTACGCGCTTCGTTTAGCCGCACTGTGAGCTGGATCCAGGAACGTCGGGCGCGCAAACAGCATCAACAGCAGTACACCGCCAAGGTCGAAAAACAGAAGGTCAAGGAGGCCAAACGTACGCCACCGGTGATCCAGCGCGAGGAAAAACCGGCCACCCCCAGCAAACGGGTCGAGCGCGAGCGACAGGTCCCTCTGTTTACCGATGCCGGGGCGGGTGCGTTGCCGCCGCTGTCGCTGTTGGATGACACCCAGCCCGGGGATCGTAACGAAATTTCCGAAGAGGCGCTGCAGGCCATGGGCCGTCAGGTGGAACTCAAGCTGCAGGATTTCGGGATTGAAGGCGAAGTGGTAGCCGTTCATCCCGGCCCGGTTATTACCCGCTTTGAACTGCAACCGGCGGCCGGCGTGAAGGTCAATCAGATCACCAACCTGGCCAAGGATCTGGCCCGCGCCCTGTCGGCAGTCAGTGTGCGGGTCGTCGAGGTCATCCCGGGCAAGACCACGGTCGGTCTGGAGATCCCCAACCAGCAGCGCGAGGTCGTGCGCCTCAGCGATACCCTCAAGGCGCCCGAGTTTGCCGACGCCAAATCCCCGCTGACCCTGGCGCTGGGCAAGGACATCAGCGGCAACCCGACGGTCGCCGATCTGGCCCGCATGCCCCATCTGCTGGTGGCCGGGACCACCGGCGCAGGGAAATCGGTGGCACTCAATGCCATGATCCTGAGCTTGCTGTATAACGCCAGCCCCAAGGATGTGCGACTGATTCTGATCGACCCCAAGATGCTGGAACTGTCGATCTACGACGGCATTCCCCATCTGCTGGCGCCGGTCGTGACCGATATGAAAGACGCCGCCAACGCACTGCGCTGGTGTGTGGCGGAAATGGATCAACGCTATCGGCTGATGTCGGCCCTCAAGGTGCGCAACATCGCCGGCTTCAATCGCAAGGTGCGCGAGGCCAAAGATGCGGGTAAACCGATCCTCGATCCCCTGCACCCGGCCGACTCCGAGCTGGAAGCCCAGGAACTGCAGCCCATGCCGTACATCGTGGTCGTGGTCGACGAGCTGGCCGACATGATGATGGTGGTCGGGAAAAAGGTCGAGGAGTTGATCGCCCGACTGGCACAAAAAGCGCGCGCCTCGGGCATTCACCTGATACTCGCCACTCAGCGTCCGTCGGTGGATGTGCTGACCGGGCTGATCAAATCCAACATTCCGACCCGGATTGCCTTCCAGGTTTCTTCGCGGGTCGATTCGCGCACGATTCTCGATCAGATGGGTGCCGAGCAGTTGCTGGGCCATGGCGACATGCTGTATTTGCCACCGGGGACCGGTATGCCGGTACGTATTCACGGCGCCTTTGTCGACGATCATGAAGTGCATAACGTGGTCGAGAACCTGAAACAAAGTGGTCAGCCCCAGTATCTCGACGAAGTGACCAATGGTCCGGCCGAAAGCGAGTCCGGCTACAGCGGCGAGGGCGGCGGCGATGCCGAAACCGATCCCCTGTATGACGAAGCGGTCCAGATCGTCACCGAAACCCGCCGGGCGTCTATCTCCGGGGTGCAGCGCCGCCTGCGTATCGGTTACAACCGCGCCGCACGGCTGGTCGAAGCGATGGAGCAGGCCGGCGTCGTCGGCCCGCTGGAGTCCAATGGCAACCGCGAAGTTCTGGCGCCGCCACCGCCCAAGGAGTGAGCGCGTGAGAGGGTGAGTGCGTGAGATCGTTAGGACGTGAGAGAGTGAGCGCGCGAAATCGTAAGGGCGTAAGGTTGCGAGGCGTAAGATCACAGGTACACTCTAACGACCTAACGACCTAACGACCTAACGACCTAACGACCTAACGACCTAACGACCTGACGATACAGAAAAGAGATATAACCTATGCCAACCCGTCTATTACTACTGACTGTTGCCGGTCTGCTATCCTGGACCACCGCTCTGGCAGCGCCGGCCATCGAGGACTATTTCAGCAACCTCGACAGTTTCGAGGCGCGTTTTGTCCAGAAGCTGTTCAGTCCCGAGCAGGAACTCGAAGAAGAAAGTCACGGCATCATCAAAATCAGGCGACCCGATCGGTTTTACCTCAAATATACCCGGCCATATGAGCAGCTCTATATTGCCGATGGAAAAAAGCTCTGGTCTTACGATGTCGATCTGGAACAGATTATCGTCAAACAGCAAAAAAATCTGTTACGTGATACGCCGGCGATGATTCTCAGCAATCCTGGAAACCTGCAACGTCAATACCGGATCGAATCCTATACTGATGAAGGTGAACTGAACTGGTTCCGCCTGATTCCCAGAAGTACCGAAAACCAGTTCGAAGAGATCCAGCTGGGCTTCGATGCCGAACAGATTCGTACTATGGAACTGAAAGACGGCTTTGGCCGGATTACCCGGCTGGAATTCGACGATATCCGCCGTAATCCGTCCTTCTCGGCCAGTACATTCCGTTTCACGCCCCCGCCCGGCGTGGATGTTATCCAGCAATAGTTTCGTTGAGCGATTACCGGCTAATAATTGTTTAACCACCGAAGACACCGAAACCACTGAATGCACCGGGAAAGCCTGATACTCTGATCATGTATTGATTTCAGTGGGTTCAGTGACTTCGGTGTTTCGGTGGTTTATTTTAAATCCATAATCATGGCAATTAACCTGATTCATCATGCCTGACACCCCCGACATGTTTGGTGCTGAATCGAAAGCGACACAGGCCGATGCCGAGCTGGCCTGGCGGCCGCTGGCGGATCGCATGCGGCCGCAATCACTGGACGAGATCGCCGGGCAGGGGCATTTACTGGCGCAAAACAAACCCCTGCGTCAGGCGATCGAATCGGGCAAGTTGCATTCGATGATCTTCTGGGGACCGCCCGGCACCGGCAAAACAACACTGGCGCGGATGATCGCCCGTTATTGCGATGCGGAATTTCTCAGTATTTCGGCCGTGCTCTCCGGCGTCAAGGAGATCCGGGCCGCCATTAGCCGGGCTCAGGAGGTACAGCAACAACAGAACCGCCCCAGCGTGTTGTTCGTGGACGAGGTGCACCGGTTTAACAAATCCCAGCAGGATGCGTTTTTGCCCTATGTGGAAAACGGCACGGTGACATTCATCGGCGCTACCACCGAAAACCCGTCCTTCGAACTGAATAATGCCTTGTTATCCCGGGCCCGGGTCTATGTGCTCAAGGCGCTGGAGAGCGAGGACATTCTGCAGGTAATCGAACGGGCATTGGGTGATTCTGAACGCGGGCTGGCACAGACGAATCTGGAAATCGCGCCCGACTTGCTACAGCGACTGGCCGAGGCCGCCGATGGCGATGCCCGGCGCGCGCTCAATTTACTGGAAATTGCGACCGAGCTGGCCGAGGAAGTCGACGGCTGTGCCCGGATCACGGAGCAAACCCTGGCCGAAGTGCTGGGCAGCGGATTACGCCGTTTCGACAAGCAGGGCGAGGCGTTTTACGATCAAATCTCCGCATTGCATAAATCCGTGCGCGGCTCCGCCCCGGACGCCGCGCTCTACTGGTTCGTGCGCATGGTCGACGGCGGCTGCGATCCGCTGTATATCGCCCGGCGGGTGGTGCGCATGGCGAGCGAGGATATCGGCAACGCCGATCCCCGCGCGCTGACGATCGCGCTGCATGCCTGGGATGTTCAGGAGCGGCTCGGCAGTCCGGAAGGCGAACTGACCATCGCCCAGGCGGTGGTCTATATGGCCTGTGCGCCCAAGAGCAATGCCGTCTATACCGCCTTCAATCAGGCCCGGGCGGATGTCCAGCAGGCCGGTTCGGACGAAGTTCCTGTTCATCTGCGCAACGCCCCGACCCGGCTGATGAAAGAGCTGGGCTACGGGCGCGAATACCGTTACGCCCACGACGAGCCGGAAGCCTATGCCGCCGGCGAAACCTATTTTCCCGAGAGCTTCGGTGAGCGACGCTATTATTACCCGGTGGATCGCGGCCTGGAGATCAAGATCGCCGAAAAGCTGGCCCATTTGCGCGAGCTGGATAAAAACAATCGTGATTCAGATTGAGCGCGATTCGCCGATGCCGTGCTGGCGGATCACCGAACACACCGAAGCCACTGACTAACACCGAAAAAGTCAGTCTGTATAGTTTTTCAGTGTATTCGGTGACTTCGGTGTATTCAGTGGTTACACAGCAAGCGTGATTGTTAGCCCAGGCGGTCATATCCGTTTTGCCGGGCTGCCGGATTTTGATTATCATGCGCCTTTTCATTCCGGAGACGCATCGGTGTTGCAGATTCTGGCTATTGCCGTGGGCGGTGCCATCGGTTCGGTGCTGCGCTTTACGCTCTCCGGCAGCGTCCATCAGCTGTTGGGACGGGAGTTTCCATTCGGAACGCTCAGTGTCAATGTGCTGGGATCCCTGTTGATGGGGTTTCTTTATATTGTCTTGCTGGAGCGGGCCAGTCTCGGTGCCGAGTGGCGTGCCTTGTTGCTGATCGGCTTGCTCGGCGCGTTTACCACGTTTTCGACTTTTTCCCTGGAAACGCTGAACCTGATCGAAAGTGGCGCACTGGTGAAGGCGGGGATGAATATCCTGTTAAGTGTTACGCTCTGTCTGTTGGCCGCCTGGGTGGGTATGTTGGGAGGACGTCAATTATGAATCATCGGCAAGTGACCATGGTCCGGATCTATCTGACCGAGGGCGAGGCCCAGCTTGATACCCTGATGCGGCGCCTGCACGACTGGGAAAAGGCCAGCGGCGTGACCGTATTTCGCGGTATTTCCGGATTTGGCGAATCGGGCGAGATACATGATTCCGGTCTGCTCGATCTGTCGCTCAATCTGCCTGTTGTGGTGGAGTTCTTCGATGCCCCCGACAAGGTGGAGGCAATCGTGGAACACCTGAACGAATTCATCAAACCCGGCCATATCGTCACCTGGGATGCCCGGGTGAATACCCAATAAACAGAAGGTTTTTTATGCTGGATCCCAAACGATTACGTAACGACCTGCAGGCTTGTGCCGCGCAACTGGCACGCCGCGGCTATCAACTGGAGACCGAAACCATCGAGTCGCTGGAAGAGCAGCGCAAGCAGCTGCAGGTGACAACCCAGGAGTTGCAGGCCGAACGCAACACCCAATCCAAAGCCATCGGCCAGGCCAAGGCCAGAGGCGAGGACGCCGCACCGATTCTCGCGGCCGTGGCCGATCTGGGTGACCGGCTCAAGGCGGCCGAGACGCAACTGCAGGAAGTTCAGCAGCAACTGGATGCCATTCTGCTTGGCATCCCGAACATCCCCCAGGCCGACGTGCCCGACGGCCGGGATGAGAACGATAACCGGGAGATCCGCCGCTGGGGCGAGCCGCGCGAACTCGATTTTGAGGCCCGGGATCACGTCGATCTGGGCGAGCAGATCGGCGGGCTTGATTTTGATACCGCCGCCAAGCTGACCGGCTCCCGCTTTGCCGTCATGAGCGGCGGCATCGCCCGGCTGCACCGGGCACTGATCCAGTTCATGCTCGATCTGCATACCACCGAACACGGCTATACCGAAACCTACGTGCCGTATATCGTCAATGCGGACAGTTTGCGCGGGACCGGCCAGTTACCCAAATTCGAGGAAGATCTGTTCAAGCTGCACCACGAGCAGGATTTTTACCTGATTCCCACAGCCGAAGTCCCGGTGACCAACATCGTGCGCGATATGATTATCGAAGATGATGAGATGCCGCGTAAATTCGTGGCGCACACCCCCTGTTTTCGCAGCGAGGCCGGCTCCTACGGCAAGGATACCCGCGGCATGATTCGCCAGCACCAGTTCGAGAAGGTGGAGCTGGTGCAGATCGTGCGCCCGGCCGATTCACTGGCCGCTCATGAGGAGCTCACCGGCCATGCCGAGGCGGTGTTACAGAAACTGGAACTACCGTACCGGGTGGTCGATCTGTGCACGGGGGATATCGGCTTTTCCGCGTCGCGCACCTACGATCTCGAGGTCTGGCTGCCGGGGCAGGGGAAATACCGGGAGATCTCTTCCTGCAGCAACTTCGAGGACTTCCAGGCCCGCCGGCTCAAGGCCCGCTGGCGCAACCCGGCCACGGGCAAACCCGACCTGGTGCACACGCTCAATGGCTCCGGCCTGGCGGTCGGGCGCACGCTGGTGGCGATTCTGGAAAATTATCAGGACGAGGGCGGACGGGTTGCCGTCCCGGATGTGCTGCAGCCTTACATGGGCGGGCTGTCGCACCTGGGTTAGGTGGTTTGAGGTATTGCTGGCTATTTGACCAGCAGTATCAGCAGCACCACAAAGCCCACAACCGCGGCGATGGGGATAAGGACTCCCTTCCAGTCATCACTCGTGGCTTTTCTGTCTTCCTTGCGCGAGCGCAGGGCAGCGGGGAGCAGGAAAATCAGGGCCGCCGCCGCAATCAGGCCCAGACCGATTTGTTGCCACATTCCCATTTGGGACCTCTCTTCTGGCTGGCGTTTCTCAGGCTTGAAAAAGAAAACCCCGAGAGTCTCGGGGTTTTTGTTGGTGCCAGGGTGAGGGGTTATCTCTCGCCCGCAAAAGCACTCAGGATGTGCAGCAGGCTGATAAACAGGTTGTACAGCGCCACATACAGGGTCACGGTCGCCAGGATGTAGTTGGTTTCACCGCCATGGATGATCTGGCTGGTCTGGAACAGGATCAGTCCGGACATCAGCAGGATGAACATGGCCGAGACCGCCAGCGACAGGGCCGGGATATTGAAGATCAGCGCACCGATACCGGCAACAAAGGCAATAAGTATCCCCACGAAGAGCATGCCCCCCAAGAAGCCGAAGTCACGCCGGGTAACCAGAGCGTAGCCGGACAGGCCAAGGAAGATGGCGCCGGTCCCGCCAAGCGCGGTCATCACCAGTTGCGGGCCGTTGGGCAGGCTCAGATAGGCATTGAGGAGTGGTCCGAGGGTCAGTCCCAGAAAACCGGTCAGCGCGAATACCGAGAGCAGTCCCCAGGCGCTGTTGGCGGTCTTGTGTGTCACGAACAGCAGACCGAAGTAGATCGCAATGGTCAGGAAAGGCCCCAGTTGGAAGCCTGTTTGCATCCCGACATAAGCCATGATGCCGCTGAACAGCAAGGTCATGGACAGCAGGGCATAGGTATTACGTAATACCTTGTTGGTCTCGATCGCCGACCCTAGCGGTCGGGTGGCAGTACGTTCTTGGTACATGTTCAACCCATCCTTCAATGTAATTAAATCTGACTTATTGACTACAGCATACCTGATTAGTTCCTGATATCAAGCCATATCCGCCCGATTTCAAGCCCGCACCCCTCTGGAAACTTGGCCTTTCATAGGGTATTCTTCGCCCCCTCGAATAAAGGGACGAGGGCCGGAGGGCCGAGTAAAACCTCGTACCTCGTACCTCGTTACTCGTCCCTCGTAACTGTGTTTTGGAGAGGTGGCTGAGTGGTCGACCAATTCGCCCGGATGACGTACAGGATGTACTAATGTCGCGGGAGGCAGGATGCCGGGAGCGACTCGAATTGGAACATCGCGCAAGGCGCGATGGCCCGAAGGGCGGAGGGCAGGGATGCCCGGAGTAACGCGGCGGGAACCGCCGCTTGAGACCACCGCACGATAAAGGGACTGGCAAAAAACGATGTGACAGATTAACAATTGAGTTCCGGAGAGGTGGCTGAGTGGTCGAAAGCGGCGGTCTTGAAAACCGTTGACCGGCGACGGTCCGGGGGTTCGAATCCCTCCCTCTCCGCCAAAATAAAAAAGGGGGCCTTGTGCCCCCTTTTTTATTTTGGTGATGGGGGAGGCTTTGATGAGAACCCCTCGGTTCGACAAATCGGCAGGAAAACCGATTTGGACAGCCGAAGGCTGCCCCGCAGGGGTGGCGCACAGGGATGTGCGCCATCAATCCCTCCCTCTCCGCCAAATAAAAAAAGGAGGCCTTGAGCCTCCTTTTTTTATTTGTGGAGCAGGGGGATTTTGATGAGAACCCTGTTCGACAAATTCGCCGGGATGACGTACAGGGATGTACTAATGTCGCGGGAGGCAGGATGCCGGGAGCGACTCGAATTTGAACAGCGGAGCGTTAGCGACGCTGGCCCCGAAGGGGCGAGGCGCAGGGATGCGCCGAGTAATCCCTCCCTCTCCGCCATATTAAAAAAGGGCCCTCAATGGGCCCTTTTTTAGTTTCTAGGTGCTGGGGGCTAGTTACTAGGCTAAATAAAAGTTCCAAATATCCGATCTCCCTGTAGGGTGGAACAAGCGAAGCGGTTCCACCTGAACCCCGGTAAAACCCGGATCCGTCGCGTTGCTCCTTGATCCAGGCTACCGGTCTGGGGGCTAGTCGTGTAGGTCACGTTGGCGATAGCCTACGTGGCACAACCTTGAGCAGAGGCAAGGCCCCAGGTAGCACTGCGCGCAACCTGGCCTACAACCTGGTATCTAGCACCTATTTATTATTGACCACCATACATCCGTTCGCCGCCTTCCTGGCCTTCATGCAGGTGTTGTTCGATGTGGGCGATCTCCTCGCCGGCCTGGTCGGCGCTGATGCCATAGAGTTCCTGCAGTTTGCCGACCAGCTTGTCGCGGTTACCTTCGCATTCGGCCAGATCGCTGTCAGTCAGTTTGGCCCAGCGCTGTTTGGCTGAACCGACGAATTCACGCCATTTACCTTCTACCTGCTTCCAGCTCATAGGATACCTCCTTTGCCTATCACCTTGTGAATGACGGTGTATTTGTGCATGAGTCTTACTATAAACCTACACCCGCAGGAGTCATTCGCATTGAAAATTCTCAATCAAGTCCTTATGGTAAAAATAGTCGCCTGAACAGGAAGGTTTTTATCCGGTTTTAGCTGTTGGTCAATAAATTGAAGGAACGTCTAAACGTGCTGAAAATTGATAAAAGTGAACCCGGGTTGTCCCTCGAGGGTCCCGGCCAGTTACAAACCGAGTTGAGTAATCTCGGATTTCTGGATAGCGAGACCCTGGCCGAGCAACCCCGACTGCTGGAGTCGATCAGTCAGGTCACGTATCAGCCGGGGGAGGTGATTTATCATGGCGGCGAGGAAAGTCATCTGTTATTTATCGTGCGCCAGGGAAGACTCAAGTTGATCACCCATCTACCCAATGGACGAAGTCGTATCGTCCGTCTGCACAAGCGAGGCTCGTTGATCGGATTGGACGGTTTGATGAGGGAAGGTCATGAGCATACCGCAATTGCCATTGATGAAGTCGCCGCCTATAAAGTGCCGCATCATTTCTTTCATCAATGGAAAGAAGACGAACCGCAGCTATATAACCGATTGCTGGAACACTGGCATGAATACCTGAATTATGCCGATACCTGGATTACCGAGTTTTCCACCGGTAACGTCAAGGGACGGGTTGCCCGACTGTTACGCTTCCTGGCGGATTTTGAATCCGAGACAGGACCGCATGTTGTCGAATTGCTGACCACCGATGAAATGGCGGATATCCTGGGAGTGACAGCCGAAAGTGTCAGCCGCGTGATTGCCGAACTCAAGCGTGAGTCAGTCCTCGATCCGATTGAAAACAATCCCGAGTCCCTGTTTACCTGCGATCTTGACGCGCTTGAGAAACTGGCCCAGAAGTAAATTTCGATCAATGGCTATGTGTATGACTGGATTGCGTGTCGCGGGGATCGCCCATGCCGCCTTTGATACCGAGGTAAACCAGTAATACGTTAACTGGATAAGCTGCAGCAAGTCCGATACTGAGTGAAAATATCAACGACCCCCAGAACAGCGGTTCTGCCATTGTGGCATCGGCAGCAAGCCATATATCCAGCGAAATCGCTGTCACTTCCATCACGGCAATGGTCAGGGTGTCGGAATAAAATGTGTCTATCAAGGCGCGTTTGATGGGCATCCCGGCCTGCACCAGTGGTCCGAAAGTCAGCCCGTAGCCAAACGTATAGGCCAGGGCAAAAGTAATCAGGGCGACGGCCTTGTTTTCCAGTGCCAACAGACCTGCCGCTATGATAATCCCGGTAACTTCACCGGCACCGCAACCCGAGTAGCAGTGAGTGACCGAACGAACCCCTTTTCGCCATACCGAGTCATGCCGTATCTGTTTGCGACCGCTCGTATAGTACAGCCATAGCCCGATAGGTCCGGAATATGTAACGGTTAAAAACCAGACGACTTTCATCAGTGAATCGATATGGTCGTTGTGATATTTGAAATCCCTGACCAGGAATATAAGTGATAAAACCACAATAACCAGCCAGCTCGATAAAAAGCGGCTATCGGAAAGCAGATCTTTTAATAGGGCTTCAATCACCTGCTGTTATCCTTCTGATATTGGGTTGTTTATTGCTCGTGGAAAAATCAGGTACAGGGCAATCGGTGCGTATAAACGTCGCCGCAGAAAACGTGGTACTGAAATAATCGCGCTCATATCCAGCAGGAGCCTGGTCGCCATCGGCGGCAATGTAGCGATCCATGTTGTAAGTGGATATATGCATTAAAGTCTTGTGGGTTCAATGTTTTTTATTGTGGCGTCGCATCAGGCGTGTCAACAGATAGCCAAGAGTCAACATACCAGCAATGACCAGCGACAGTAACAGTATGGTCGATGGTTCCGGATTGTTTATAGTGGCCCGGACGCGATCGGTCAACAGGGCGATCGCTGTAACACCCGGCGTCAGGCCGAGCAGGGTGCCGAGCATAAAATCTCGCAGACTGATATGTGACGCCCCGGCTACCAGGTTGATAATAGTGAAGGGGGCGACCGGTACAATACGCACGAACATGGTGGTCATGACACCATGACGAGCCAGTCGTTGACTGATATGGTTCACCCGCCCACCGGCCAGTCCCTTGAGTGCGTCCCTGCCCATCAAATTGCCCAGCAGGTAGGTCAGTACTGCGCTGACAAAGGCGCCTATCAGGGCATAGATTGCTCCCCAGCCGGCACCAAATACAATGATACAGGCGATGATCAATATAGTGACCGGCACCATTAATATTGACGCAATGGTAAATCCTGCGATGGTGATCGGAACCGCCAGGGGGTAGTTACGCAATGTCTCTATCATGTGGGTGACTCGCTCGACCTCCAGCCATTGCCCAAGTGGCGTAAAGTTCCATACGGCGGCCAGCATGGATAACAGCAGTATCGCTGTCAGCCAGGCCAGAATCCGTTTGCCGGGAAACAGGGATTTTTTCGCGGGCAGATAGTGATAGAACAGACTTTCCGGATTAATGGGCTGTTCAGGATCGATAAGATCGATGTTGGTCAGTATGCTCTGCTCATATACAGGTAAAACCGCCTCCAGCGGCATCAGACAGCGCTTGTTACATTGTTCGCGTAATGATTCAATTGAGTTAATTAGAGTCGGTTGTTGCTGTTCCGCCCTTGCGACCTTGTCGATGGACGTGTCCAGATGTTCGCTCAGTAATCGCTGGCGAAAATGGCGAATCGCCTGCCCGATTTTAACATTATCGCGATTGACCTCTATGGCGATATCGCACTCTGTGTCAAATCCTATGGAGCGGTTGTTCAGGTTAGATGAACCGATACGAACAAAACGGTCATCAACGACCATAACCTTGGCATGCAGGTTGATCGGTATGGTTTCCAGATCCGCTTTCCAGGGATAATAAATAGCCAGGCGGTTATGACGATCGGCCTGGCGCAAGCCCTGTAACAGCCTGACGCGGATAATATCCAGAGAATTCTGTGACAGCCAGCCTTCGGTCTCCAGTGGTAGGTTGAGAATTATTTGCGGACCGTCCTCTTCCAGCAGGCGTTGGATCAGGGCCTGATTGATCTGTGGACAGGTATAAAACTGGTTCTCGATATAGATAAAATCGCGCGCCGCGGCGATCGCATCGAGATACAACTGCTCGACTTCCCGGACTTCCTGATAATCGTCATAAGCCGGTTCCGTCCGGCTGATAGCCACATCGATCTGCTGCATGTCGGGCTTCAGAGCCGACGGCCATAACGATGTGGCCGGCTCGTTCAGGGGGCTGAATTCCTGATCGGTAGCCCGGCGCCAGCGTTCGCGGAACAGATCGGCCAGCGCCGAGGCAGCATCCCCCTCGAGGGCAATCTGCACATCATGATAGGGACGTCCAAGTGTACCATCGACCTGTTTGCGTCGCACATCGTGTGGATGATGTGCCGGGGTATCCCAGCGGCCACGGGTGATGTCCAGTCCGCCCGAGAAAGCCAGTCGTTCGTCCAGCACGACGAATTTCTGATGATGGGATGCGCCAAGAGGGTGATGGCTGTCGAGTTTGAACTTCAGTCGGGCGTGCGTTTTCCAGCCGAATTTATAAATGGGTAACCATTCCCGTGCCATGTCCAGCAGGCGTGAGAAATCCCAGTTCAGCATGTAAACATGCAGATGTCGGTGTTTATGCAGTTGTTTGTCCAGTATTTCGGCCAGGGTGCGTTTGTCGCCCTGCAGGGCCCCGAGACGGATATCGCTGTAAATATCCCACGAAGAGATGAGGATCTGCTGCCGGGCCTGTGGCAATACCGCATGCAGGGCCTGGAAATAATCCGCGCCATCGATGAGAAAGGCGACACGCTCGGCGCGACGAATCCGCCAGCAGTTACGCCCGGGCTTGAGAATACGCGTCGGAGTCGACATCGGTTAGCCTGCCGGACAGAATTGCTTTGTCGGGGAGCGGGAAGGGCAAGTGGTGGATCAGTCGATGGGACCGCCCTGTTTGGTCGGGGCTTCCCGCGTATCGGGATGACCGTCGAGTGTTTCCATGGCATCCAGAATCTCTTTGAGAATGTTCTCTTCACCACCGGACATACCTTCTTCCTGGGCCACTTGCAGTTCACGCTGATCCTGCTCCCAGCGTTTGAGTATCTGCAGGCGCTGTTCATCACTGAGACGCAAATCGGCCAACACGTCTTGCGGAGTGTGATAAACCAGGGTGGGGTCCTTGATAGCCTTGTCGAAGTCGGAGGGGGTAGTCATGATAATCGCTCCTTATTGAATGAGGCCTGTGATGCTCTTCTCACTATAGCGCTTACTTTTGATGCAGGCATTGATTTTACGCAATGTCTCTGTAACTCAGTATAGACGTCTGTATGGCGCTTCCGTGCAATATTGTCTATCTTTAAATACAGGTAGAGATGGAGCTTCGCCATGGAACCTGTCACCCTGAATGAACCCGATGAGTTCGCATTACGCCAGACCCTGGCCGAGCGTGAAGCTGAGCTGGACCTGCTGCTGGAATCCAGCCAGGTGCTTAGCATGGAATTCGACGTGGATCGCCTGTTGCAGATTATTGCCGACAAGGCACGGGCGATTACGCATACCCATTCTGTCCTGATCCCGATTCTCAACATCGAGTGCACCGAATACACCTACCGGGCGGTCAGTGGCGAGTATCGTGATGAGATTCTGGGCGAAACGCTGCCGCTGGATTCCGGGATCTGTGGATGGATCTGGCGGAATAAACAGCCCTGGTGGCAGGAGACGGTCCGCCAGTTGCCGCCGGAGGAACGTTTGCGCTGGGAACAGGCCAACAATAATCTGATGATGGTTCCGTTGATTGGCAAAAAACGATTCCTCGGCGGCATCGCCTGCATGGATAAACAGGACGGGAACGAGTTTAACCGCCGCGATCTCGATCTGTTGATGCTGTTTGCCAACCAGGCCGCGATTGCAACAGAAAATGCCATGCTCTATGCCGAACGCCAGGAACTGAACAACTCACTGGAACGTCGGGTCGCGGAGCGCACAGCCGAACTGCAGCAACTCAACGAAGAGATGGAAACGTTCAGCTATTCGGTATCCCACGATCTGCGCGCTCCCTTGCGGGCCATTCTCGGTTTCAGCGACGCCTTGCTGGAGGAGGCCAACAGCACGCTACCACCCGCGGCCATGGACTATCTGCAGCGCATCGCCCGTTCGGCGGAAAATATGCAGACTCTGATCAACGCCTTGCTGGAACTGGCTCGCCTGCGGCATAACCCGCTTCAATGGCGGTATGTGGATCTTGGCCTGCTGAGCCGGGAACTGCTCGAGGAGTTGCAAGCACAATATCCGGACATACCCGTTGACCTTATTCTTGACGAGGGAATGAGCGTCGCGGGCGATCCCCAGCTGCTGCGCGTCGTCATGCAGAACCTGCTAACCAACGCCGTCAAATTTTCCCGGGATCGCCAGCCGGCCCGGATTTGGGTTGGTTGTTACCGGGAGGCCGGGGAAATGATCTGCCACGTGGCGGATAACGGGATCGGTTTTGATGCGGCTTCGGCGGAACGGCTGTTTCAGCCTTTTCAACGCCTGCATAGCGAGGACAGGTTCGAAGGGATGGGCATTGGTCTGGCAACCGTGGCGCGGATCATCCAGCGCCATGGCGGTCGTATCCAGGCCAAGTCGAGTCCGGGCGAGGGGGCCCGTTTTATCTTCAGTCTGCCGGCGCCATCGCATCCGAAAAAAAGCCCCGAGCAATCCGCACGTCGCCCGAAAAAGGGCTACTCATCTTGCGGTATTTGAGTTACATTCTGATAAATAACAATAACCTCCAGAAGCAGGGATAGGAGGCGGAGCACATGGTAAAGATCCTCCTGGTGGACGATCACGATCTGGTACGCACGGGTGTTCGCCGGTTGCTCGAAGATATCGAGGAATTCGAGATACTGGGTGAGGCCACCAACGGCGAAGAAGCGATTCAGATGCAGGCCACGCTTAACCCCGATGTGGTGTTGATGGACATCAATATGCCCGGCATCGGCGGCCTTGAGGCCACGCGTAAAATGCTGGGCGATAAACCGAGCCTGCGCATCATTATTGTGACCATGCATCAGGATGATATGTTTGCCCAGCGCCTGCTCAAGGCCGGCGCGGTCGGCTATCTGACCAAGGGCGCCAAAGTGGATGAAATCAGCCATGCGATTCGCGAAACCATGGACGGACGGCGTTACATTACCCCCGAGATCGCGCAACAGCTGGCGCTGTCCCAGTTCCCTGAACACGAGTCCAGTTCTCCCTTCGACAATCTTTCCGAACGCGAGCTGCAGGTGCTGCTGATGCTGATGGAAGGTCACAAGATCACCGCGATTTCCGACAAGCTCTGTCTCAGCCCCAAAACCGTCAGTACCTATCGCCAGCGGCTTTATAACAAGCTGGATGTACACAGCGACATCGAGCTGGCCCGACTGGCCATGCTGCACGGCGTGATCGAGTCCTGCCAGATCCAGTAACCGCGCCGGGCAAAACGCGGTACAATAGCCCGGTTGTTATCCCGTTGTCCCAGGTTGAATTACGCATGTCCTCCCGTCCGAACCTCGAAGCATTTGATCCCGATTGTCGCCGTTGCCCCCGCCTGAGAGATTTTTTAAAACAGGTCCGGCGTGAGCATCCCGACTACCATGCCCGACCGGTGGCGCCGTATGGCAGCGCCCGACCCAAGCTGCTCATCGTCGGCCTCGCACCGGGTTTGCACGGTGCCAATGCCACCGGGCGGCCGTTTACCGGCGATTTTGCCGGCATTTTGCTCTATCAGACCCTGCACAAATTCGGCTACAGCAACCGGCCCGAATCGGTCTCACTGGGTGACGGACTCAAACTCAAGCAGTGCCGGATCACCAACGCGGTCAAATGCCTGCCCCCGGAGAACAAGCCGACGACCGAAGAAATGAACACCTGCAACCGTTATCTGCGCCAGGAGCTTTTGGGCCTGCCACATAACAGCGTGATCCTGGCGCTGGGCGGAATCGCCCACAAGGCCGTGCTCAAGGCGCAGGATCTGAAACAGTCGCAGTACAAGTTCGGCCACGCCGCCCATTTCCAGCTGCCCGATGGTCGCTGGCTGGTCGATTCCTATCACTGCAGCCGTTACAACACCCAGACCGGCCGCCTGACCGAGAAAATGTTTCATGACGTGTTCCGCCTCATTGGTAAACTGACGGAGCAAAAACAATAGCGTTAGCCAACTGAACAGATAATCCGCAAAACACGCAAATTGACGCAAATAAATACCATATTCGCGTGTTTCGCGTTCATTGGCGGACTTCTACGATTTCTCTGTGAGAATCAGCTGTGTAGGGTGCGTTCTACGCACCATTACCCCGGAATGCGGTAAAACGGTGCGTCGGACGCACCCTATATTTCTGAGAAAAACCGTCCGCGAAAAACGCGAATAAAATAATTGGCGTTGATTCGCGTTCATTGGCGGACTGCATTGATTCTCCGGTGACCATTGTTGCCGCTGTGGTTTAAAATAAATTTATGAACCATTCCAACGCTGAATTTGACGCCAAAGCCTTTATCAAGGGCCTGCCCAACCGGCCGGGCGTCTATCGCATGCTCGACGCCAACGGCACGGTAATCTATGTCGGCAAGGCGGTGGATCTGAAAAAACGGGTCAGCAGCTATTTTCGCGCTAATCTGGACAGCCCCAAGACCCGGGTCATGGTGGCGCAGATTGCCGCGATCGAGGTCACCGTGACCCAGAATGAAAGCGAAGCGCTGATCCTGGAAAATACCCAGATCAAGGAGCTGCGCCCGCGTTACAACGTCCTGTTTCGCGACGACAAAAGCTATCCCTATATCTACCTGTCCACCGAGCATCCGTTCCCGCGCCTGACGTTCCATCGCGGCGCGAAGCGGGGCAAGGGGCGCTATTTCGGCCCGTACCCGAGTGCCCCGTCGGTGCGCGAGACCCTCAGCCTGCTGCAAAAACTGTTTCCCGTGCGCCAGTGCCGCGACTCTTTTTATAACAATCGCTCGCGCCCCTGCCTGCAATACCAGATCAAACGCTGCACCGCGCCGTGCGTCGGGCTGATCAGCGAGCAAGAGTATGCCGAGGATGTCCGTCACGCCACCTTGTTTCTGGAGGGCAAGAGCAGTGCGGTGATCGATGCCCTGGCCGAGCGCATGGCGCGGGCGGCCGGGGAACTGGATTACGAAGCCGCGGCCCGCTACCGCGATCAGATCGCCAGCCTGCGGCACATTCAGGACAAGCAGTACATGGACAGCGACACCAGCGGCAACCTGGATGTCATCGCCGCCTCGGCCCAGGGCGGCATCGGCTGCATCCAGGTGTTCACCATTCGCCAGGGCCGCAACCTGGGCAATCGCAGTTATTTCCCCAAACATCTGGACGGCCTGGAGCCGGAGCGGCTCGAAAGCGAGCTGATCGGCAGCTTCCTGACCCAGCACTACCTGGCCCGTCAGGACGATATCCCGGCCCAGCTGATCGTCAGCCATCCGCCGGTCGAGCAGGCGCTGATCGAAACCGCCCTGGGCGAGGCCGCCGGTCGGCGGGTCAGTATCCATCACAAGGTGCGCGGTACCCGGGCGCGCTGGCTGGAGATGGCCGAACAAAATGCCCGCCAGACCCTGAGCCTGCGTCTCAACAGCCAGGCGACCCAGCTGCAGCGTTTCGAGGCGTTACAGGAAGCCCTGCAGCTGGACGAAATGCCGCAGCGCCTGGAGTGCTTCGATATCAGCCACACCATGGGCGAGTCGACCGTGGCCTCCTGCGTGGTCTTCGACATCAACGGCCCGCTCAAGTCCGATTACCGGCGCTTCAATATCGAGGGGATTACTCCCGGCGACGATTATGCCGCCATGGAACAGGCGCTGACCCGTCGCTACAAACGGTTGCGCGAGGGGGAGGGCAAGTTGCCGGATATCCTGTTTATCGACGGCGGCAAGGGTCAGGTCGAAATCGCCCGGAGCGTACTCGAGGAATTGCAGATCCCCGATGTGCGCCTGATGGGCATTGCCAAGGGACCGGGCCGCAAACCGGGCCTGGAAACCCTTTACTTGTCAGACGGCGGGGAAGAAACTATATTGCCGGCCGATTCCAAAGCGCTGCATCTCATTCAGCAGATTCGGGATGAGGCCCACCGTTTCGCGATTACCGGCCATCGGCAACGTCGTCAGAAAACGCGTAACACCTCCACGCTGGAGCAGATTCCCGGCCTGGGGCCCAGGCGCCGGCAACAGTTGCTGCACCGGTTCGGCGGTCTGCAGGAGATCGCCCGGGCCGGGGTCGAGGATCTGGCCGCGGTCAACGGCATCAGCCGCAAACTGGCACAGCAGATATACGATACTTTTCACCAGGATGGATATTGAACCATGGCGATGAACCTGCCGACCAAACTGACCCTGCTCCGCATCGGGATTATTCCGTTTTTCATCGTGGTGTTCTATATACCGCTGTTCGGCATCAACAACTATCTACTCACCGCCATATACATCCTGGCGGCCATTACCGACTGGTTCGACGGTTACCTGGCCCGCAAATGGGAACAGGAGTCGGATTTTGGCGCCTTTCTCGATCCGGTCGCGGACAAGCTGCTGGTCGGGGTGGCGCTGATCCTGCTGGTCAGCAAGCATCCGGGCTTCCTGCTGGCGATCCCGGCCGCCGTGATCATCGGCCGGGAAATCACCATCTCGGCCCTGCGCGAGTGGATGGCCAACGTGGGCGAGCAGACCAAGGTGGCCGTCTCCATCATCGGCAAATTCAAGACCGCGGCCCAGATGCTGGCCATCGTCTTCTTGCTCTTCGAGGAGCCGATTGGTCGTTTTCCGACCATGTTGATCGGTTACCTGCTGCTCTACACCTCGGCCGGCCTGACCCTCTGGTCCATGCTCCTCTACCTGCGCGCCGCCTGGCCGAGCCTGACCCGGGAGCAGTAACCGGGCCGACACGAAGCCTTGACAGATCGCCTCGTATCGCTAAAATACGCCTCTCTCAAGCGGGAATAGCTCAGTTGGTAGAGCACAACCTTGCCAAGGTTGGGGTCGCGAGTTCGAGTCTCGTTTCCCGCTCCAGATTTCCTGAAAACCTCGGCCGCTCCCGAGGTTTTTTTGTGTAACCCCCGGGCTTTGTCCGGTAAAATAACCAATACGGCTGGGTGGCAGAGTGGCTATGCAGCGGATTGCAAATCCGTGTACCTCGGTTCGACTCCGGGCCCAGCCTCCATTTTTCCGCAATAATTCAATGGTCCAAAAACTTACCGGCCCGGGTGGCGAAATTGGTAGACGCAAGGGACTTAAAATCCCTCGGTCATTGCGACCGTGCCGGTTCGATTCCGGCCCCGGGCACCATTCCTTTAAGCAACTTTCGTTGGTTCGTTTGCCGTTAGCGGTTAACGTACTTCGCGTTTTCCCAGCCAGCTGCGGATAAACCATTTTTCCAGTTCCACGATAAAGAATACTGACGCGGCAATGAGAATAATGCGCCCCCAGTCCATCATGGTTAGCGCCGTGGTATTGAACAGCAATTGCAACGGTCCCCAGTAGGTAAAGGCCAGTTGCAGCAGAATCAGCAGTCCGATGGCGTAGAGCACATAACGGTTGTTCAGGAACACCCGCCAGGTCAGGGAGTTCTCAATCAGGAAGCGGGAATTCAACAGATAGAACATTTCAAACAGTACCAGCACATTCACCGCCATGGTACGTGCTTCGTCAATCCCGGTACCCTGGGCACGTTCCCAGAAGAAGAGTCCGAATGTCCCGGCGGCCAGAATTAACGAGACAAACGCTATTCGCCAGATCAAAAAGGGTGTAAAGACCGGCTCATCCGGATCCCGGGGCGGGCGGGCCATTACCTGGCCTTCCGCCGGTTCAAAGGCGAGAGAGAGGGCGAGGGTGACGGCGGTGACCATGTTGATCCAGAGAATCTGCACCGGGGTGATCGGCAGCATCATACCCAGCAGTATGGCACCGACCAGGGTAAGGGCCTCACCACCGTTGGTGGGCAGGATGAACATGATCGATTTTTTCAGATTGTCATAAACAATCCGACCTTCCTCGATGGCCCGGGCGATAGAGGCGAAGTTGTCATCAGCAAGCACCATCTCTGCTGCTTCACGGGCCACTTCGGTGCCTTTTTTGCCCATCGCCACGCCCACGTCAGCCCGTTTCAGCGCCGGGGCGTCGTTGACGCCATCCCCGGTCATCGCCACGACATTGTTTTTGGATTGCAGTGCTTCGACCAGTCTCAGTTTTTGTTCAGGGCTGACCCGGGCGAAGATATCGGTCTTTTGCACGATGTCATGCAGTGCTTCATCATCGCTCTGATCCAGTTCGGCGCCGGTCAATGCCTCACTGTCGTCATCGACGATGCCCATGTTGCGGGCAATAGCCAGTGCGGTGGTGGCATGGTCGCCGGTAATCATCTTGATCCGGATTCCCGCTGCATGACATTGGCGGATCGACTCGATGGCTTCGTCCCGCGGCGGATCCATGATGCCGACCATGCCCAGCAGGGTCAGGCCGGCTTCCACATCATTGAAATTCAGCTCGCGCTGGTCACTGTCGGTGGTATTAAATGCGATCGCCAGTACGCGCTGGCCGTCTTCGGCCAGTTGCTGCATCTGTTCATGCCAGTATTGGATATTCAACGGGGTGGTCTCGCCATCGGTACGTTGATGCGAGCTCATGGACAGGATTTGTTCCGGCGCACCCTTGACATAGATAAAGCCGTGCCCGGCATGATCGTGATGCAGCGTCGCCATAAAACGATGCTCGGATTCAAACGGGATGGCATCGTCCCGGGGCCATTCTTCGCTCTGATACGCCGGCTCGAGTCCGGCCTTCATGCCCAGCGCTATCAGGGCCCCCTCGGTCGGATCGCCATTGAGTTGCCACTGTTCATCGACTTTTTCAACTCTGGCATCGTTACACAGCAGGGCGGCACGACTCAGCTCCTGAAGTAGCGGATCGGTGTCGACTTCGATGGGTTTTTCATTATGTGAAAATTCGCCATGAGGATCATAGCCGTCTCCGCTGATCGCATATTGCCGGTCCGCCGTCACAAGGCTACGGGCGATCATGACGTTCTGGGTGAGGGTGCCGGTCTTGTCGGAGCAGATCACGGTCACCGAACCGAGGGTCTCGACCGCCGGCAGGCGACGGATGATGGCGTTACGCCGGGCCATGCGCTGTACCCCGATGGCCAGGGTGATACTCATGATGGCCGGCAGCCCTTCGGGAATGGCGGCGACGGCCAGTCCGACCGCGGCGAGGAACATTTCGCCAGTGGTGTAGTCCTTGATTAATACACCAAAGGCAAAGGTGGCCGAGGCGATGACCAGAATGCCACCCGTCAGCCAGCGGGAGAACTCGGCAATTTTTTGCAGCAATGGTGTGGTCAGTGTTTCCACCGACTGCAGCATATCGCTGATCCGGCCCACCTCGGTCTCGTTCCCGATTGCCACCACCACACCCAGGCCCTGGCCGTAGGTGACCAGGGTGCCGGAATAGGCCATGGAAGCGCGATCGGCCAGCAAAGTTTCGGGCTCGTCGGATTTACTGCTTTTCTCCGCAGCCATCGATTCGCCGGTCAGCAGTGACTCGTCGATCCGCAGTTGGCGCGATTTAAACAAACGCAGATCGGCCGGCACCTTGTCACCCGACTGCAACAGGACCACATCACCGGGTACCAGCCGGGTGGCATCGACGGTTTTAATCTGTCCCTCACGGCGGACCCGCGCCTGGCGTGTCAATAGCTGCTGAATGGCGGCCAGTGCCTTCTGGGCCTTGCCTTCCTGAACAAAGCCGATCAGGGCGTTGATAATGACCACGCCAAAGATGACGCCGCTATCGATCCAGTGCCCCAGTAGCAGGGTAATGACACCGGCACCGAGCAGCACGTAGATCAATACATTATTGAATTGACGGAGCAATCGCCGCCAGGCCGGTTCGACCTGCTGGATCCGCAGCTGATTCAGTCCATACTGCATACGTCGTTGTGCTACTTCGGACTCGTCCAGCCCTTGCTCGGCGCTGGCAAGGCGTTCAAAGACCGCCGCACTGGCCAGGGCATGCCAATCAGGATGCTTGGTTTCGGGATTCTTGTGCTGCGTATCTGTATTTTGTTTTGTCATCACCACATCCCTTGATGTGTTACAGATTTGATGCCGTAGAGTAAATCAGCAGGCTGCACAATTGTCATGTGGTTACCGATTTTGTAGTTCGATGAGCATGTCGACCAGTTCAGGCGCATCCCATTCCCGACCGCCGATTACCCGATAGACAATCCTGCCCTGCTTGTCGACGACGAAAGTGGTGGGCAGACCACGTACCGGCCATGCCTGAATCACGCTGGAATCCCGATCCAGCAGAATTGGAAAATTGACCGGATAATCGCCGGTAAAGGTGAAGATCGTATCCACATCTTCGCCCACGTTGATGCCCAGCATGGCAATGCCGTGTTGCTTCAGCTTTTTCCAGGCCCGGTTCATGGAGGGCATCTCTTCACGACAGGGCGGACACCAGGTGGCCCAGAAATTCACCACCATGACGCGGCCGGCATAATCCGCCATCCGATGGGTATTACCGTCCATGTCCTCGAGCGTGAACCCCGGGGCGGGAATCGGCTTTTTCATCAGGCGGGGCGGTTCGGCGGCATGCGCCGCCGCGGTTGCAAGCAGACAGAACGTGAACAACACACCAAATAGTTTTTTTAACAACATGCTTTTTAATCACTCGGTTCAGGGTGGATGTCAGGCGCGCATTCGATGTCTTCGAAGCGTCGGGTATACTGTTTGTCGCCACGCGACCAGCTGAATTCCAGATCGAATTCCGTGCCGGGTGGCAGACCATAGGCGGTCATACCCCAGTTATAATCCTGCGCCTTATAAACCTGATAGGTCGGCAGCAGGGCCCACTCAAAGGCGATCTGCGCGGCTTCGGGGACCTCGTACTCCTGTTGCCAGAGTTGTTTCCAGTCTTCCCTGACGATCAACCCCCGGGTTTCCCCCCCGGAGTGGACGCGCCATTCGTTCAGATCGTATTCCACCGGTGGTTGGTCGTTATCGGCGATATTACGAAATTCGCTTTGAAATACACAGGACAGCGCAATGCGCTCACGGGTCTTCTTGTCAAAACCGCGCGCGGCAAAAAACGCGCGGGTCTGATCTGGCAGGCGCTGGGTCAGTTTGAAACTGATACCGGCTTCTTGCCATTGCCAGTGACGCAGGCCGGTGTCGGGATCTTCACCGCGGCTCAGTTCGGCCTGCAGTGGCGTTACAATAAAATAAAAGGCAATCAGGCATACTGGTATAAGTTGTTGCATTGACCACATGAATCTCACCCGGGTCTATTCTGGCTGTGTTTGTTCTTCCACTGGCAGGCCGGCGGTTTTCCACTCAGGGTAACCGTCTTCGAGACGTCGCGCCTTGAGGCCCTTCTCGCGCAGACGGGCAACGGCATCGAAGGCCAGCACACAATGCGGCCCGCGGCAGTAGGCGACGATCTCCTGGCCCTTGCCCTGATCCAGTTCGGCCAGATGTTGTTCCAGTTCGGCCAGCGGGATATTGACCGCGCCCGGCAGATGGCCGGCGGCGTATTCCTCTGGTGGACGTACGTCGATCACCGTGACCTGGCCGTCGCGGGCCCGGGCCAGCAGCTCGTCGCGGGGAATCGGCTCCAGCTCGTCTTTCACGGTCAGGTAGCTGTTGATCAGCCGTTCCACCTCGGCCACGTGGTGCTCTGCCACCCGCCGCAGGGCATCGATCAAATCCAGCACATCGTTGCTGCTAAGACGATAATAGACCTTGAGGCCTTGCTTGCGTGTGGTCACCAGCCCCGCCTGGCGCAGGTGCTGCAGATGCTGGGAGGTGTTGGCCACGGTCAGCCCCGCGACGTTGGCCAGGGCCTCGACACTGCGCTCGCCCTGGGCCAGATATTCCAGGATTTCCAGGCGATTCCCGTTACCCAGCGCCTTGCCGACCCGGGCGAACTGGGCGAAGAGATCGTGCTTGAAATTGCCGCTTGACATACATC